>NZ_JBIDDG010000003.1:0-348391 GCF_043205005.1 Micromonospora sp. NPDC047620
TGGTGGTGGTGGGGGTGTGGCCCGCCGTGCCCGGCTCCGGGCGGTCAGGCTTGATCCCTGCGCCGGGCACGGCGGGCCACACCCCGTCGGTGGTCGCGCGCCGTCCGTGCCTGGATGTCGGTTATGCGGTACGGCTGCCGTGAGGCGTCCGCGAAGCGTCCCGTGGTCCGGTTCGGGGTGTGACCGGGGGCATCGTGGGGGCGGAATCGTGGGCGGGGCGGGGTCGTTACACCCTGCGTACGGCCGAGCAAGGCCACTCCCGCCCCCGGGCGGGCTGGCCCCCGGCCCCGGCCCCGGAATGTTGGTGGGTCGCCGGTCGTTACACATGGTCCCGGCCGGTGAAGGGGGCGACCTCCTCGCCCCGCGACACGGGCTGTTCCCCGTCTCCGGATGGCCGGTCTGATTCTTCCCGGCGCGTGACGCCGGATCCCCCGAGTTTTGTTGAGCGCCGGACGGTGCTTGCGCCCCGCTGACCCCCTCAGCGTGGTGCCAACCCCCGAATGGAGCGTCTGATGAACACGATCATGCGTAAGAGCGTTCTTGGTGTTGCTGGTCTGGCTTTTGCCGGTGGTGTGTTCGCTGGTCCGGCTGCTGCTCATGCCGCTCCGGCTGTCGAGTCGGGTAAGCCTGTGGCTGTGGCTGTGGCGGTGCGGGCTGAGAAGCCGGGTGTGGACAGGGCGAAGCTGGTTCCGCATGGTGTGCAGGGCGTCCAGTCGCGGATCGACCTGTCGGACGAGCAGGTTGCGAACACGAAGGCGATCATCGCGGCGACGAAGAAGGCCGGGATGGACGAGCGGGCCGCGGTGGTGTCGATCGCGACGGCGTTGCAGGAGTCGAAGCTGGAGAACCTGGGTCATCTGGGTGACCGCAACGACCACGACTCGCAGGGTCTGTTCCAGCAGCGCCCGTCGAGCGGTTGGGGCACGGTGGAGCAGATCACCGACCCGGAGTACTCGACGACGGCGTTCCTGAAGGGTCTGAAGCAGGTTGACGGGTGGCAGGACATGCCGCTGACCGAGGCCGCGCAGACGGTGCAGGTGTCGGCGTACCCGGACCACTACGCCCAGTGGGAACAGCAGGCCGCCGACCTGGTCGCCGAACACTGGAACAGCTGACGACAAGTGCATGACGCCGCTGGCCGGTACCCCGCGCGGGGTACCGGCCAGCGGCGTCCTCGCCTCCGGGCGCGCCGGGGCCAGGGTCGTGGTCGTCCGGAGCCGGCACGATGCCGGGCGTACAGTCGGCTGGTGGAGCGTACCGAGAGAATGCCCGCGCAGACCCGCCCGCCCGGCGTGGCCACGGCCGATCCCGGCAGCGTCCTGCTGCCCGGCCACGACGTGCCGCTGGGCCGCTACACGACGGTGCGGCGGCTGCTGCCGCAGCGCCAGCGGCGGATGGTCGGGGCCTGGTGCTTCGTGGACCACTTCGGCCCGGACGACGTGGCCGAGCGGCCCGGCATGGAGGTGCCGCCGCACCCGCACACCGGCCTCCAGACGGTGACGTGGCTGCTGGACGGGGAGATCCTGCACCGGGACAGCCTCGGCAACGTGCAGCCGATCCGCCCCGGCCAGCTCAACGTGATGACCTCCGGGCACGGCATCGCGCACTCCGAACGGTCGCCCGATCGGCATCCGCCGCTGATGCACGGCGTGCAGCTCTGGGTGGCGCTGCCGGACCCGGCCCGCGCCGGTGCGGCCGACTTCGCCCACCACGCCGACCTGCCCCGCTGGCGCGACGGCGAGCTGGACGTCACGCTGCTGGTCGGCGAGCTGGAGGGCGAGCGGTCGCCGGCCGTGACGCACACCCCGCTGCTCGGCGCGCAGCTCGAGGTGCGCGGGGCCGCGCCGGCCACGCTGCCGCTGCGGCGCGACTTCGAGTACGCGTTGCTGGCCATGTCCGGCGCCGCCGAGGTCGACGGTGTGTCGCTCGCCCCCGGGGCGTTGCTCTACCTCGGCACCGGCCGGGACGGGCTCACCCTGACCGGCGAGGTGGGCAGCCGCCTCCTGCTGCTCGGCGGGGCACCCTTCGAGGAGCCGCTGGTGATGTGGTGGAACTTCGTCGGCCGCTCGCACGAGGAGGTCGCCGCCGCCCGGGAGGACTGGATGGCCGGGCGGCGCTTCGGCGTCGTCGCCGACGACCCGGCTCCGCCGCTGCCCGCCCCGGCACTGCCCACCACCCGGCTCAAGGCGCGCGACCGCAGTGGCGGCGTCCTCGGCTGACCCGGGCAGGCGTGGTCGGGCCCGACGTGGGTAGTCGCCGGCATGTCGACCATCTCCCGCATTGAGGACAAGAAGCGACTGGTGCGCCGGCTCGCCGGCGGTGGGCGGGGCTTCGCGGAGCAGTACGGCTTCCGGGTCATCAACAACCCGTCGAGTCTGTTCCAGGTGCTTTGCCTCGCCGTGCTGCTGGCCCGGCGTGGCGACTTTAGGCGCGCCCTGGACAGCGCGCACGCGCTGCCCGAGGCGGGCTGGGACAGCGCCGCCCGGCTGGCCCGCTCGCTGCACGCCGACCGGGTGCGCGTGCTGCGCGACTGTGGCCAGCGCGGCGACGTCGACGCGCTCGCCGACACCCTGGGCGACCTGGCCCGTACCGTCGTCGAGCGCTACCGGGGCGACCTGCGCCGGCTGCGCGCGGTGGCGCACCACGACCCGGCCCGGGAGCGCGAGCTGCTCACCGAGCTGCCCGGCGTGGACGCCGCCGTGGCCGACCTGTTCCTGCGCGAGGCGCAGGCGCTGTGGCGGGAGGTGGCGCCGGTGGCGGACCGCAGGGCGCTGGTCGCGGCCCGCCGGTTGGGGTTGGGACGCTCGGCCGACGACCTCGCCGGGTTGGCCGGCAGCGGCGAGTCCGAGCGGCTCGCCTGGCTGGTCGGGGCGCTGGCCCGGGTCGACCTGGAGCAGCGGTACGCGGAGCTGACCCCCTGACGTGCGGGGTGCGCTGGCCCACAGTTCGCCGATAATCCCCCAAACGGGGGATGGCGCATCGTATGATGATCTCGGCAGTGATGCCCGCCCGGTTCGGGCGTACATCAACCGCCTGGTGGTCGCGGCCCGGTTCGGGCCTCGTCGACCGTCGGTCAGGTTCTGCGTGGCGCCCCGGTCGCGGTTCGCGGCGGGGGCGCCCGCCTGTCCGGCCGCCACCTACCCACTCACTTGGCCAGGCCGGCCAGCAGGTTCACCGTCACCGCGATGACGAACGCCCCGAACAGGTACGACAGCATCGAGTGCCGCAGCACCGTCCGGCGCATCTCGTTGCTGGTGAGCGGAGTGTCGGAGACCTGGAAGGTCGCCCCCACGGTGAACGCCAGGTAGGCGAAATCGGAGTAGCGCGGCGGCTCCGGCTGGTTGAAGTCCACCCCACCGTCCGGCCCGGTGTAGTAGATCCGCGCGTACCGGGCGGCGAACACGGTGTGCACCACCAACCACGACAGCAGCACGCTGAGCACGCCCAGCCCGCTGTAGACGTTCCAGAGGCTCGTGGCGGGACCCTCGTGGGCGCGGGTCACCACGACGCCGACCGCCAGCAGGCTGGTCAGGCAGGCGACGAGCAGCAGGGAGTCGCGGGCCGCCCGGTTCGGGTCCTCGTACACCGCCAGCTGGGCCGTCCGGCCCGCGTCCATCGGCCACACCTTGTGCCAGACCAGCACCAGCCAGCTCAGCGCGGCGGCGTCCCAGCCGACCAGGGGGGCGAGTTCCAGCGAGGCCGTCAGCGCGGTGAGGCCGCCGGCCAGCAGCCCGACCGCGCCCATCACGGTGAGCTGGACGGCGGCCGGGGTGTGCCCGTACGGCCGCGCACCGTCACCCGTCACCGGTCCCGCCCTGCGGAGGCACCGCCGCCGGTCAGCCGAGGCGCGGGCAAGGCTCAGATGCCGCGCAGGTGCTGCGAGACCCGCTGGTGCCGCTCCCGGGCCTGCGCCGCCCGCTGGGACGGGCCGACCTCGGGCGCGGCGTCGATGTGTGCGGAGCGGGCCACCTCGTTGCCGTTGGCGTAGTCGACCGGTGGCAGGGCCCGCAGGGCCCGCAACACGTCCGGCGGGGCGCCCTCGCGTTCGGCCTCGCGTACCACGTCGTCCTTCCCGGCCGGGTAGTCCAGGCTCGACAGGTACTGCAGCACGTCGGCGTAACTCGCCATGGTGTCGGCTCCTCCGGGCATCGATCCGGTCACGACCGGCGGCGGTTACCCGCCCGGCGGCCCGTCACGCGCCGTCCGGCGGGGAAATCCGCCGCCGTTTCCTGGACGGGGCATCGGGTACGCGCAGCCCGACGCAGGCGCGGAAGGAGCCACGGATGAACTACGACACCTTCGTCGACCAGGTCGCCCGGCGCACCCACATGTCCTCGGAGCAGGCGGTGGCGCTGACCCGGGCGACGCTGGAGACCCTCGCCGAGCGGCTGACCGGCGGGGAGGTGCTGGACCTGGCGGCGCAGCTGCCCAAGCCGTTGCAGGTGGTGATGAAGCCGAGGCCACGCACGGAGTCGGCGGACCGGTTCGGTGCGGCCGAGTTCGTCGCGCGGATCGCCGTGCGGGCCGGCATCGACGAGTCGGCGGCCAGGGACGCCGCCCGCGCGGTCTTCATCACGCTCCGCGAGGCGATCACCGGCGGCGAGTTCGACGACGTGGCCACCCAGCTGCCGCGCGACTACCGGAAGCTGGTGGAACCCGCGATGGCTCCCGGCGCCACCCTGCGCCGCTCCTGACCGGACCGGCCGACCTGCCCGCCGACCGTCCGTCCCGCGACCCGGCACGGCGGCCGGACGTCGGGGTGCGACCCACCCCGACCGACCCGGCACGACCGGCGACGGTCAGGCGACCGCGCCGGCGGCGCGCAGGGCGGCGACGCGGCCCGGATCGAAGCCCGCTTCGGCCAGCAGCTCGTCGGTGTGCTCGCCGGGCTGCGGCGGCGGGCGGCGCAGCGCCGTCGGCGTGCCGGAGAAGCGGGGCGCCGGGGCCGGCTGGGTGACCCCGCCCTGCTCCAAGAAGGTGCGCCGGGAGGCCAGGTGGGGGTGCTCGGGTGCCTCCCGCCAGTCCAGCACCGGCGCCACGCAGGCGTCCGACTGGCCCAGCAGTGCCGTCCACTCGTCGCGGGGACGGGTGCGGAACAGACGCGCCCACGCCCGGCGCAGCGCCGGCCAGTTCGCCGGGTCGGTGCGGTCCAGCGCCTCGTCCGGGTGCAGCGGGAAGCCGCTGCGCCGGACCAGTTCGTCGTAGAACTGCGGCTCCAGCGCGCCGACGGCCAGATACCGGCCATCGGCGCACTCGTACGTGTCGTAGAACGGGGCGCCGCCGTCGAGCAGATTCACCCCACGCGGGTCCTGCCACATGCCCAGCCGGCGCAGCGCATGGATCTGGGTGCTGAGCACCGCCACGCCGTCCACGATGGCCGCGTCGACCACCTGGCCGCGCGCGCCGCCGCGCACCGCGTACAGGGCCGAGACCAGGCCCAGGGCGAGCATCATCCCGCCGCCGCCGAAGTCGCCGAGCAGGTTCATCGGCGGCACCGGGCGCTCCCCGGCCCGCCCGATCCCGTGCAGCGCCCCGGTCAGCGCCACGTAGCCGATGTCGTGCCCGGCGTACGGGGCGGCCGGGCCGTCCTGCCCCCAGCCGGTCATCCGCCCGTAGACCAGTCGCGGGTTCACCGCCAGGCAGTCCGCCGGGCCGACACCGAGCCGCTCGGTCACCCCCGGCCGGAAGCCCTCGATCAGCGCGTCGGCGCCGCCGGCCAGGGCCAGCACCACCTCCCGGCCGCCGGGGGACTTCAGGTCCACCCCGATCGAGCGGCGCCCCCGGTTGAGCAGGTCCGGGTGCGGGCTGCCGAACGCGCCCGGGTCCACATCGGTGGCCCGGTCCACCCGGACCACGTCCGCGCCCAGGTCGGCCAGCATCATCGCGGCGAACGGGCCGGGCCCGATGCCGGCCAGCTCGACCACCCGTACGCCGGCCAGCGGGCCGGCCGGCACGTCCTCGGTCATCGGTACACGATAGGGGTCATCGGCACACGATAGGCGCTGCGCGTTTGCGCCGTAAGGGGCCGGGAACCCGCCGGGCGAGAGGCGGGAGGTGGCGTGGTCGACGACCGGATCAGGGTGGCCATGCTGCACGGTCCCGGCCGGCCCGACGCCGACGGCGTAAGCGACTACGTGGCGCACCTGGTCGAGGCGCTGGACGACGTGGGCGTCGAGGTGACCCCGGTGCCGGTGCGTCCCGACGGGGACCGGGGCGGCTGGCGGGCCGCCACCGTCCGGGCCGCGCGCCGGGTCCGCGAGCTGGCCCCCGACGTGGTGCACGTGCAGTTCGCGCCGTCGGCGTACCGGTTCTCCGGTCAGCCCGGCCTGCTGCCGTGGCGGCTGCCCCGGCGGGTGCCGTTGGTCACCACCCTGCACGAGTACGGGTGGTGGGCCTGCCCAGGCTGGCTGCCGGGGCGGCTCTGGTCGGCGGCGGAGCGGGCCCGCTGCTGGGACCGGGAGTCGGGCCGGCTGGTGCCGGCCAGCGCCGCGGTCATCGTCACGAACCCCGGCCACGGGGACGTGGTACGCGCGCGCACCGGTCGCGCCCCGACGCACATCCCGATCGCCCCGAACGTCGCCGACCACGTCGGCGCGGCCACCGCCGGGTGGCGCCTGCGGGCCGAGCTGGGTCTGCCCGAGGGCGCCCCGCTGCTGGCCTTCTTCGGCTTCGTGCACCCCGTGAAGGGGCTGCGGCACCTGGTCGAGGCGCTGCCCGACCTGCGGCGCGACCACCCCGAACTGCGGCTGCTGGTGGTCGGCGGGTTCACCTCGCAGGCGTTGCCGGAGCCGCAGGCGCGGGCGTTCCGCGCCGAGCTGACCGGGCTGGCCCGCCACTGCGGGGTGGCCGAGGCGGTGACATTCACCGGGCATCTGCCCGCCGAGCGGGTCTCCGCCGCGCTGCACGCCGCCGACGTGGCGGTGCTGCCGTTCACCGCCGGGGTGAGCACGAAGAGCGGCGCCCTGCTCGCCGCGCTGGCGCACGGCGTGCCGACGGCGGTGACGGTGCCCGACCCCGCCGACGACGAGCTGCGCCGGGGCGGGGCGGTGACGGTGCCCGACCCCGCCGACGACGAGCTGCGCCGGGGCGGGGCGGTGGCGGTGATCGGGCGGCGCCGGGACAGCGCCGCGATCGCGCGCACCGTGGGCAGGCTGCTGGCCGATCCGGTGCTGCGCCGCCGGCTCGCCGAGCGGGGGCGGGCCTTCGCCGCCGCGTACTCCTGGCCGAGGGTCGCCGCCGCGCACCGCGACCTCTACGCGCGGACGCTGGGGCGGGCCGGTGCCTGAGGCGTACGCGGACATCCTGGTGGTGGACCTGCTCGGCGGGATCGGCGACCTGCTGATGCTGCTGCCGGCGGTGCACGGCCTGGCCCGCCGCAACCCGGGCGCGCGGCTGCGGGTGCTCACCCACGACCCGGGGGCGGAGCTGGTGCGCGCCGACCCGGCGGTCGCCGAGGTGCGTACCCCCCGCCACGGCCGGCCGGGCGCGGAACGGGAGGCGGTGGTCGAGGCGCTCGCGGCGGCGCGGCCGGACCTGGCGGTCAGCACCACCCGCTACGACGGCATCGCGGAGCTGCTGGAGGCCGCCGCCGCGCGGGCGGTGACGAACCTGTGGCGTGGCCCGCCACCGCACCAGCCGGTGGGCGCGCGCTACCTGGAGATCCTGCACGCCGAGGGGCTGCTGGACGCCGCCGACCGGTCCGCCCGCCCGCGTGTGCACGTCGACGACGACGCGCGTCGCGCCGGGGAGCGGGCGGTGGCCCGGTTGGTGGGGGAGCCGCTCGCGCCGCCCGTGGTGCTGGTGACCGACGCCGGGATGGCGGTGAAGCGGTGGCCCGGGCGGCACTGGCGGGCCCTGGCCGGGGAGCTGGCTCGGCGCGGTCACCCGGTGCTCACCGTCGGCCCCGTCGACCCCGACGCGCCGCTCGGGGTGCCGTTGCCCCGGTCCGACCTGCCCACGCTCGCCGGCCAGCTCGCCGCGCTGGGCCGGCGCGGTGGGGTGGTGGTCGGGCCCGACACCGGGCCGGTGCGGCTCGCCGCCGCCGCCGGCGTCACGACGGTCGCGCTGTTCGGCCCCACCGACGCCCGGCGGTACGGGATGGGCGGCACGGATCTCCAGGGGTTGCCGGGGTGCCCGCACCGGCGCCCCACCGCCATCACCGAGCAGCCGTGCTGGTGGGAGGCGCGCTGCCCGCTCGACGCGGCCGGCCCGGCGTGCATGGCCGACCTCGACGTGGACGCCGTGCTCGCCGCCGTCGCCGCCCGCTGACCGCCCACCACCCTCGCCGGGCCGGAGTTCTTCCTGCTCGACCGGTACGTGTGCGCGCCGGTGCCGGCGCTGGGCTACCTCGGTCTGGTCGGGGTGCTGCTGGACCGGGTCCGCCGGCCCGGGCCTGGCAGGACGCGTCGCCGCGGTGGGCGCTGGGGCTCTGGGCGGCCGTCGGGCTGACCCTGGCCGGCGGGGCGCGCTGGTGCCTGCGCTGGTACGGGCAGGGTCCGCTGGAGGCCCTCCAGAAGGCGGCCCTGCGCCGGCTGCCGGTCGGCTGACCGGCGGTGCGGGCGCCGGGCCGTGATCCCGCGTGCCCGCTCGAGGGGCGCGAGTGATCCCGTGTGCCCCGTTTGCTGCGCCCGCCGAGCCTGCCATAACCTTGTCGCCACGAGGGGAGTACTTCCCACGAGCCATCCCGGTCAGTACGGCGTGCCCGGAGCACGCCTCGGGTGGTTGCCCCCAAACGGTGGGTGAAGGAGACCTCGAACATGACACGGTGTTCGAGGAGGCTTCATGTCCGATTTGCCGTACCTTGCCGTCACCGAGATCCAGTCGGTCGGCACGCCCACGCTGTGGGGCGTCACCATCGCCGCCGTGCTCGCCCTGCTGGCGCTGGACTTCCTGGTCACCCGCCGGCCGCACGAGGTGTCGATCCGGGAGGCGCTGGGCTGGTCGGCGTTCTACATCGCCCTGCCGCTCGCCTTCGGCGCGTGGGTCTGGTCCCGCTACGGCTCACAGCAGGGCGTGGAGTACCTCACCGGTTACCTGGTGGAGAAGTCGCTCTCGGTCGACAACCTGTTCGTCTTCATGCTGCTGCTGGCCGCGTTCGCGGTGCCGGCGGTGCTCGCCCAGCGGGTGCTGCTCTACGGCATCGTCGGGGCGCTGGTGCTGCGCGCGGTCTTCATCGCCCTCGGCGCGGCGGCCCTACAGACCCTGGACTTCGCCTTCCTGCTCTTCGCGGTCATCCTGATCGTCACCGCCGTGAAGCTGCTGCGTGACGCCCTCTCCGGGCACGAGCAGGAAGTCGACATCAACAAGATGCGCTCGGTGAAGCTGCTGCGCAGGTTCATGCCGGTCACCGAGGACTACCACGGCACGAAGATGACCGTGCGCCTCGCCGGACGGCGGACGCTCACCCCGTTCGCCCTCGTGGTGGTCGCCCTGTTCGCCACCGACGTGGTCTTCGCCGTCGACTCGGTGCCCGCCGTCTACGGCATCACCGAGGACCCGTACCTGGTCTTCGCCACCAACGCGTTCGCCCTGCTGGGGCTGCGCGCGCTCTACTTCGTGCTGCACGCCGCGCTCAGCCGGCTGGTCCACCTCAGCTACGGTCTGGCGATCATCCTGGCGTTCATCGGCGTCAAGCTGGGCCTGCACTGGGCGCACGGCATCTGGGCGGGCGTGCCGGAGATCCCCACCCTCGCCTCGCTGGGCGTCATCATCGGCGTCCTGGTGGTCGTCACGCTCACCAGCCTGCGGGCCACCCGCGGCGCCGCGCCGGGCAAGAAGGAAGTGGTGGTCGAGCGGCGCTGAGCGTCACCCGCCGCGGTGCCGTTCCGGCCGACCGCGCCTGCCCGACCCACCCCGGGTGGTACGACTGACGGGTGGGAATCGTGTCACCGGGCTTCCAGGGCCGGCCCCGCTCCGCGGAGCCGGCCCTGCCGCCGGGGCAGTACCTGACGGAGGACTTCCCGGTCCTCTCCGCCGGCCCGACGCCCAAGGTGCCGCTGGAGACCTGGGAGTTCGTCATCTCCACCGAGTCCGGCGCGGAGTTCCGCTGGACCTGGGACGAGCTGATGGCGCTGCCCCAGGAGACCCCGACGGTGGACATCCACTGCGTCACCCGCTGGTCCAAGCGCGACACCGACTGGCAGGGCGTCTCCCTGGACACGCTGCTGGAGGGCATCGACACCGGCGCGCACTACGCGCAGGCCCACTCGTACGGCGGCTACACCACCAACCTGCCGCTGGCCGACCTGCGCGGCGGGCGGGCCTGGGTGGCGCACTCGTACGACGGCGGCCCCCTGCCGGCCGAGCACGGCGGCCCCGCCCGGCTGCTCGTGCCGCACGTGTACTTCTGGAAGTCCGCCAAGTGGGTGCGCGGCATCCGGCTCACCACGGAGGACCAGCCCGGATTCTGGGAGACCGCCGGCTACCACGACTACGGTGACCCGTGGCGTGAGCAGCGGTACCAGGGCGATTGACCGCCCCGCTGCGGTGGCGGGTGGCCCGGCTCGCCGAGCGCCGGGTGGAGACGCCGACCGCGCACACCCTGGTGCTGGAGGTGCCCGGCTGGCCGGGGCACCTGCCCGGGCAGCACGTCGACGTGCGGCTGACCGCCCCCGACGGGTACCAGGCGGCGCGGTCGTACTCGCTGGCCGGACCGGCCGACGGGGACCGGATCGCGCTGACCGTGCAGCGGGTGCCCGATGGCGAGGTGTCGCCGTACCTGATCGACGTCTACGCCCGGGGCGACCCGGTGGAGGTGCGCGGCCCGGTCGGCGGCTGGTTCGTCTGGCGACCGGAGGAGGCCGCGTCGGTGCTGCTGGTGGCCGGCGGCTCGGGCGTCGTGCCGCTGATGGCGATGGTGCGGGCGCGCCGCGCCGCCGGCAGCCGCGCGCCGTTCCGGCTGCTCTACTCGGTGCGCACCCCCGCCGACGTGTTCTACGCCGACGAGTTGCGCGCCCGCGTCCGCGACGACCGGGGCCTGGACGTGACGTACGTGTACACCCGCCAGGCGCCGGAGGGCTGGCGGGGGGAGCCGCACCGGATCGGCCTGGCCGACGTCAGCAGCCACGGCTGGCCGCCCGAGCTGGAGCCGCTCTGCTACGTCTGCGGCCCGACCGGCTTCGTGGAGACCGTGGCGGACCTGCTCGTCGGGCTCGGCCATGCGAGCCGGCGGGTGAAGACCGAGCGGTTCGGCCCGACCGGCTGAGCGTCGAGGAGGAGTGTCCGATGACCGAGCTGTCGTACCTGGACGGCAACATGCTCGACGGCCCGCTGCGGGAGCTGTTCGCCGTCGACCTGAGCTCCGCGAGCGGGCGGTGCGCGCACTGCGGCACGCTCGGCCCGCTGGCCGGCCTGCGCGTCTACTCGCACGCTCCTGGGCTGGTGGCCCGCTGCCCGAACTGCGCCGAGGTGATGTTGCGGCTGGTCCGCTCGCCCGACCGGGCCTGGCTGGATCTGCGCGGGGCCACCTTCCTCCAGGTGCCGATGCCGCTGGACCAGCCGCACCCGGGCCCGCTGTGACGGCGGGCCCGGACGCGGGCGCGGCGGGATTCGCAGCCGGGACGGGCGGAGGCGCGAACGTGGACGAGGCCCTGCGGGCGCGGTCGGCGCGGGAGGTGTTCGAGGACCACCTGCGGCTGGCCGCCGAGCAGCGGTTCGCGGAGGACCTGGCGCGCAACGTGTCGCCGTCCTGCGTGGTGCTGGAACGCCGGGGCGTGTTCCGGGGGCACGCCGGGGTCCGGGAGCTGGTGCGGCTGCTGGAGGCGGAGCTGTCCGGCGGCGGCTACACGTACACCAACACGATGGTCGAGGGCCGGATGGCGTTCCTGGAGTGGACGGCGGAAGCCGAGGGCGTGCGGGTCCGCGACGGGGCGGACTCGTTCCTGATCGAGCAGGGCTGGATCGTCGCCCAGACCATCCACTACACCGTCGAGCGCACCGGCGGCGGGTGACGGCTCGCGGCGCGATAGGGCGCAATCCGCTGGACATCGCCGGTGGGTGCGGCGACAGTTGTCCGCCGTGAGATACCTGCGTACCGCCGGGCCGGTCGGCATCCGCCGGCCCCGGCCCGCCGACGAGGCCGAGTTCGTCGCGGCGGCCCGGCGCAGCCGGGACCTGCACCACCCCTGGCTCTCCGCCCCCGACGACCCGGCGAGGTACGCCGCGTACCTGGCCAAGATCCGGCGGCGGGACCACGCCGGCTACCTCATTTGCGACCGGGCCTCCGGCGCCATCGCCGGGTACGTGAACATCAGCGGGATCCTCATGGGCGCGCTGCGCGGCGGGTACCTGGGCTACGCCGCCTTCCTGCCGTACAGCGGCACCGGGCACGCCTCGGCCGGCATCGGCCTGGTGGTCGCACACGCCTTCGACACGCTCGGCCTGCACCGGCTGGAGGCGAACATCCAGCCGGGCAACGAGCCGTCCCGCCGGGTGGCCCGCCGGCTCGGCTTCCGGCTGGAGGGCTACTCACCCGAGTACCTGTTCATCGACGGGGCGTGGCGCGACCACGAGCGGTGGGCGATCACCGCCCCGGCTCCGGCCGGGCCGTAGGCGGTCAGCGCCCGGGCCGGCGCGCCTCGGGGCGCTGACCGCCGAGGCGCTCGATCCGCCCCTGCTTGTGCTCGACGCGCCGCCGCTGCCGGGGCGTGAGGTGTTTCCGGCCGCTCTGCCGCAGGTAGATCGGCTGCCGCTGGTCGTTGGACATCGGCATGCTCATGGCGCAGTCCTCCCGTCGCCGTGGTGGACCACCACCGTGCATCCGGGCCGGGTGAGACGAACCCACCCGGCCCGGGTGATCCGACGTACGCGTGCGTGTGCCCGGGTCGTCGGTCGTCGACCACCGGGGCGGTCTCGCCCGGAGCGGTCGGCCGGACGGGGTACGCCCGGCTGGGCGAGTGCTGAGATTTGCCCCATCTGCCATGTTTGTCGGAGCGTGGCGTGGGAACGGGGCCGCAATGACGAAACCTCGTGTGGTGATCGTGGGGGCCGGGTTCGCCGGATACCACGCGGCGAAGACGTTGAGCCGGTTGGCCAGGGACCGGGCCGAGATCGTGCTGCTGAACTCCACCGACTACTTCCTCTACCTCCCGCTGCTGCCCGAGGTGGCCGCCGGCGTGGTGGGGCCGACCCGGATCTCCGTGCCGCTGACCGGGACCCTCGACGGGGTGCGGGTGGTCATCGGCGAGGCCGACCACGTCGACCTGCAGAACCGCTGGGTCGGCTTCACCCAGCCGGAGGGGGACCGCAACCGGCTCGCGTACGACCGGCTGGTCCTCGCCGTCGGCAGCGTCAACAAGCTGCTGCCGATTCCCGGCGTCACCGAGTACGCGCACGGCTTCCGTGGCCTGCCCGAGGCGCTCTTCCTGCACGACCACGTGGTCCGGCAGATCGAACTGGCCGAGCAGGCCGAGGACCCCGCCGAGCAGCAGGCGCGTGCCACCTTCGTGGTCGTCGGCGCCGGCTACACCGGCACGGAGGTGGCCGCGCACGGCCAGCTCTTCACCGACGAGCTGGTCTCCCAGCGTCCCCGACTCAAGATCCGCCCGAGGTGGATGCTGCTGGACGTCGCGCCCCGGGTCCTGCCCGAGCTGGACCAGCGGATGTCCGACACCGCCGACCGGGTGCTGCGCCGGCGCGGCGTCGACGTGCGGATGGGCACCTCCGTGGCCGAGGCCACCGCCGACGGGGTCAAGCTCACCGACGGCGAGTACGTCCCCACCTGCACCCTCGTCTGGTGCGTCGGCGTGCGCCCCGACCCGTTCGTCGCCGAGCTGGGGCTGCGCACGGAGAAGGGCCGCCTGGTCGTCGACGAGTACCTCGGCGTCCCCGGCTTCCCCGAGGTGTACGCCTGCGGCGACGCCGCCGCGGTGCCGGACCCGACCCGGCCCGGACAGATCTGCGCGATGACCGCGCAGCACGCCCAGCGGCAGGGCAAGTTGGCCGCGCACAACATCGCCGCCTCCTACGGGCAGGGGCGGCGCAAGCCGTACAAGCACTACGACCTGGGCTGGGTCGTCGACCTGGGCGGCAAGGACGCGGCGGCGAACCCGTTGAAGGTGTCGCTGTCGGGGCTGCCCGCCAAGGTGGTCACCCGGGGCTACCACCTGCTGGCGATGCCGGGCAACCGGGCCCGGGTGGCCGCCGACTGGATGCTGGACGCGGCGCTGCCCCGCCCAGCGGTGCAGCTCGGCCTGGTTCCGGCCAACGCGGTGCCCCTGGAAAGCTCCTCGCCCGAGGTGGCCGTCCGGGCCCGCTGACCAGCGCCGCACCCCGCCGGGGCCGCCGTTGCCCGGGGTCACCGGGCGACTCGACCGCGTCCCGGGCACGGGGGCGGGCAGGCCTGCGGCGGTCAGGCCGGGCCGGGTGGTGGCTCGTCGGTGGCGGCGAGGGCGGCGTCGGTGGCGGGCCGGGCGCCGGCGACGAACGCGTCCAGGGCCGCCGCGTGCAGCACCCCGCCGGGCACCGGATCGCGCCCCGCGCGGGCCGCCAGCCGGACCACCGGCAGCCGTCCGGCGCGCGGCGCGGCGACGAGGACGAGGTTGCCGTACCGCCGGCCGCGCAGCATCCGCCGGTCGGCGACGAGGCAGACGTCGGCGAAGACGGCCCGCAGGGTGGCGGCCTGCACCCGGGTAAAGACCAGCGGCGGCAGGTCCGTCACGTTGACCATGTAGAGACCGTCCGGGCGCAGGGCCCGGGCCACCCCGGCGGCGAACTCGACGGTCGTCACGTGCCCGGGCATCCGGGCCGCCCGGTAGATGTCGGCGAGCACCAGGTCGTACCCGCCGCGCGGGGCGCCGGTCAGCGCGTCCCGGGCATCGGCCACCCGCACGCGGACGTCGGCGGGCAGGGCCGGCAGCTCCCGCGCCACCAGGTCGACCACGGCTGCGTCCCGCTCGACGACCAGTTGTGCCGAGCCGGGCCGGGTGGCGACCAGGTAGCGGGGCAGGGTCATCGCGCCGCCGCCGAGGTGCAGCGCGTCCAGCGGCCGGCCGGGCGGCGCTGCCAGGTCCGCCACGGCGGCCATTCGCCGTACGTACTCGAAGTGGAGGTGGCGGGGGTCGGCGACGTCGACGTAGGACTGTTCCACGCCCGCGGCGAGCAGTGTGCGCCCGGTTTGTCGGGCCGGGTCCACGACCAGCTCCAGCCGGTGCGCGTCGACGTCCATGCCGGCACGCTAGCCGAGCCTCGGGGGCGGGCCGGCGGGGTGGTCGCCCGCCGGCCCGCGCCGGGTCAGCCGGTGGCCATCCCGGCGCCCGCCTCGTCGATGGCGTCGTCCACGGCGTGGGCGAGGTCCACGTCCATCGCGGTCACCACGGTCACCGCGCCGGCCCGCCGGGACCGTACGGTCACCACGGCGGTGGTGGCGTCGGGGCGGCCGATCCGCGGCCCGCGCCCGGTCTCCTGCCGCAGCTGGTCGATCAGGTCCAGCACCCGGTCGAGGTTGTCGGCCGGCAGCTGGATCGTGCGCGACAGCGCGCTGCCGTCGCCGGACCAGTACGGCAGCCCGGCGAGCGCCTCCCGCAGGTCCGCGTCGCTCAGCGGGGGCGTGGCGGTGGCCGCGCCGACCACCCCGCCGCCGACCGGCGGCGGTTGCAGCAGCTCGCGCAGGCCGTCGGGCACGTGCAGCGACTCGACCAGGTCGCCGTCGTGGTCGGCGAGCGCCGCCACGGTCGCCTCGGCCTGGTAGCGGGCCTGCTCGGGGGTGCGCCCACTGATCCGGCCCACCTCGGCCAGGAAGCCCGGCAGGTCCTGGTGCCGCCTGATGCCGTCCACCGGGACCACGTCGTGCAACTTCGTCGGCACCGCCGCGAGCAGCCGCCGGCGTTCCGCCTCGTCCAGGGCCCAGGCCAGCACCAGCACCGTCGACTCGACCCCCACCTTGGCGGTCCGGAAGTCGGCCCCGGTGCGGCGGACGACGTCGTCGACCAGCGCGCGGTAGCCCATCGGGGTCACGCCCGGCGCGTTGAGGCCCGGTTCCGGGCGGGGCCGGGGTGACTCGGGGACGCCGGCCGGCGGCGGCGCCGGCCCGCCGCGGGTGGTGTCGGGCTTGTGTCGCCGGCCGGCTGGCGGCGGCCCGGCGCGCTTGCCCCGGTCCAGGTGGGTGAGCTGCTTGGAGGCGCTCAGGCTGGCCCCCGTCTCGCTGGCCTGCATGCCGCGCTCGCGGGCCTGGCGGGCCAGCGTGCGGCGGCGCTGGTTGTCGCCCTCCATCTGCTTGCGCATGGTGACACCTCTTCCGCTGGTGTGCCTCGCTTCCGCCGGTCGCCTTCCCGCCGTCGCCGTCACCGAAACGGACGTCGGCGGCCGGGCCGGTGACCGCGGGGCAGGGGCGGCAGCTTCATCCGGCGGGGGTGAGGGGCGATCACCCGGCGGGGCCCGACGATCGCAGCGGACCGGAGCACTTCCGATCGGACGCGGAAGGACAGGTCGTGATGAAGAGGATCGTCGAGATCGTCCCCGCCCGACCCGGCTGGTACGCCCGCTGGCGTCTCTCGCCCGAGGACACCCGCTGCTACCGGGTGAGCCTGTGGGCGCTGTTGGAGGAGGCCGACGGCTCGGGCCGTGAGGTCGTCGGAGTGGACTGCATCGGGCAGTGGCCCGGAGCGGACGACAACGAGGCGGGTGGGGAGTTCGTCCGCTATCTCTTCCAGACTCCCGATTCCGGACCACCGGAGGACGCCGAGCCGCCAGGGGCCCGGCAGCGGCGGTCGACCGGGCCCCGCCTCCAGCCGGTCACCGCGCCCTGAGCCTCACTCCGGCCCCCCGACCCCTGGTCCCAGGGTCGGGGGGCCAGCCCCGCGCCGTGCGGACAACCGACGCCGGACGCGACGTGAAGGACCCCTTCACCCGGTGAGGGGGCGGGCCGCGCCTGGGGCGACCTCAGCCCGCCTGGCGGGTGTCGCCGTCGGCGGGGCGGTCCATGGCCAGCAGCTCGGCCAGCCCGGTGCGGTCCAGCAGCTGAAGTCGAGCTCACCGGCCAGCCGGAGCCGGGCGCGCCCGGCGTCGAGCCGGGTCACCTCGATGGTCAACAGCTGCGCGGCCATGTCGCCCATGCTTCCAGCCGCAGCCGCAGCCGCAGCCCGGGGCCGGGCGGATCGACGTCAGGCCGGGCCGGCGGGGCTGTCGGCGGCGCCGGGGTGCGCGGCCAGGTGGTCGTCGAGCGGTCGGGCGAGCAGGCCCGTGACGCCGGTCATGTCGAGGATCGACTCCAGGAAGCGGGGCACCCCGCGCAACTGGAGGGCGGTGCCGCCCTGCTGCCCCTCCCGCCACGCGTGCACGATCACCCCGAGGCCGGTGCTGTCGATGAAGAGCAGGTCGCCGAAGTCCAGCACGACCGCGGGCGGGGCGTCCGCGAGCACCCGGTCGATCTCGGCCCGCAGGGGCGCGGCGGTCGTGTAGGCGAGGTCACCGCCGACCCGGATGAGCGGCGCCCCCGGATCCGACCGGTCGACGGTCATGCTCAACGGGGTCGCGGCCGGTTGCCTCCCATGGGACAGCACGATCACGCCTTTCCGCAGGCTGCCGGTCCGGCAGGGTCGAGGGGATCGTAACAATCCCCGCCCGGTCCCGCCGGGCACGCGCCCGCCACCGGGCGACGGCGTGGGGTGGCGGTGCGGACACCCGGCGTAGGGTGGGCGGGAAAGACGTGACCACGAGCGCCGCGTCCGGCGCGGCACGGGTGTCGACAAGGAGTGGGGCTTAGCTGGTGACTGCTGCCGACGTCCGGGACTGGGATCCCGGCGACGGACGGATCTCCACGCCGAGTGCCGCACGGGCTCCGGCGTGGGCCGCCGACGTTCCGGCACTCCCGCTCCCCGCGCTCGCGCCCGACCGGGCGCACGCGGCCCCGGACTGGTCCGAGGTCGTCGAGCACTTCCGTGAGGGGCTTGTCGTCTGCGACGCCCACGGCGTCGTCCGGCACGTCAGCCCGGTTGCGGAGCGGCTGCTGCCCGAGGTCGCCCCCGGCGAGCTGCTCGCGGCGGCCGGCATCGCGGGGCTGACCGCAGGCGGCGACTTCACCCATCGCGGCCGCCGCCTGCGCGCCCGGCAGGTGTCGCTGTCGGCCGCCCGCTGCTGCTGGTACGTGGAGGACGTCACCGAGAGCGTCACGCGCGCCGACGCGCTGCTCGCCGAGCGGGCCCGCTCGGCGTTCCTGGCCGTGGTCGGCGAGAAGCTCGGCAACCCGCTGCACCCGGACCGGGCCGCCGCGGCGGTCGTCCGGCTCGCCGTGCCGGCCCTGGCGGAGGTGGCGGTGCTGGTGCTGGCGCCCCGGTCCGGGCGGGCGCGCTGGTGGCGGGCCACCCGCGCCGACGACGCCCCCGCCGTGGACAGCGGCGTCCTGCCCGCCGTCGAACTGCCGGCGGCGATCGCCGAGGGGTTGGACGGCGGGGAACCGCACACCCTCGACTGGCTGGTCGAGCAGGCGGTGTCGGCCGGCTGGCTGCCCGGCCTGACTGCCGCCGAGGCCTGCGCCCGGGTGGTGCCGCTGCCCGGCCGGGACGCCCCGGCCGGCGTGCTGCTGGTCGCGCGGCGCGCCACCCGGTGGTACGACGAGGCCGACACCGCGCTGGTCCGGGCGTTCGCGGCGCGGGCCGGTGCCGCCCTGACCACGGCGTTGCTCTACCGCGACCAGGCCGAGGTGGCCGACACCCTCCAGGCGAGCCTGGTGCCGGTGGAGCCGGCCGAGGCTGCCGGGGTGCAGTGGGGCACCGCCTACCGGCCGGCCCAGGCCGGTCTGCGCATCGGCGGTGACTTCTACGGCTCGCACCGGCTGGCCGACGGCGGTTCGGTCTTCTTCCTCGGCGACGTCTCCGGCAAGGGTGTCGAGGCGGCCGTCTTCACCGGCCAGCTGCGCCAGTGCCTGCAGGCGCTGTACCGGGTGGAGTCGCAGCCGGTGCGGCTGCTGAAGCTGCTCAACGACGCGTTGCTGGAGACCACCCAGGCGCAGGGCCAGGGGCGTTTCGCCACGATGGTGCTGGGGGTGGTCCGGCCGCATCGCGAGGGCGGCCTCACCCTGACCATGGCCGGCGGCGGCCACCTGCCGCCGCTCGTGCTGCGCGGCTCCGGCGAGGTGGAGCCCGTGCCGCTGTCCGGCATGCTGGTCGGTGTGGTCTCCGATCCCCGGATCGGGGAGGTGACCGTGCGGCTGGAGCCCGGCGAGACCTGCCTGCTCTACAGCGACGGGGTGACCGAGGCGCGCGGTGGCCGCCGCGGCGACGAGCAGTTCGGCACCGAGCGGCTGGTCCACGCGCTCACCGGCTGCCACCGGATGCCCGCGCCCGCGCTGGCGGAGCGCGTCGAGCAGGTGACCTGCGACTGGCTGGCCCATGGCGACCACGACGACATCGCCGTGCTCGCGCTGCGCGCGGCGGGCCCGGGCGAGCGTACGCCCCGGCACCTGCACGCGGTGCCCGTCCCGACAGGCAGCGCCGACACCGGGGAGACCCGACCGTGACCACCCTGACCGCCCAGGCCAACCCGGCGGGCGTCTGGCCCGGATACCTGCACTGCCTCGAGGAGGCGGACGAGTACGCCGCGATCGAGGTGGCCACCGGGCTGCTCGAGGCCGGCGTTCCGGCCGAGCGCGTCCTGCTCGACCTGATCGCCCCGGCGCAGGCCGAGGTGGGGGAGCGGTGGGTGCGCAACGAGTGGAGCGTCGCCCAGGAGCACGCCGCGACGCACGTCAGCGAGCGGGTGGTGGCGGCGGTCGCCGGGTTCGCCAACCCGCGCCCGACCCGGGGTCGGATCATCCTCACCAGTCGCGGCGTGCCGGCCCCCGCGCTGGGGTCGGCTCTGGAAAACTACGGGCGGGTCCTGCACGACTTCCCCCGCGCCGCGCGGTTCCTCGAGGCGGCCCGCTCGTCCGTGGCCGCGCGGGGCGGCGCAGGGTCGCGCTGAGCGCGTTGCGGCCCCGGCCGGCGCCCCTGCTTATACTTGCCGCACTGCAAGCATCCGCCTGCGGTGGAGCGAGGGGGACCACGGTGACGTTCACCGTCACGTACGCCGATCGCCAGGGCGGCGGGGCCTGCCTGCGCCTGGCCGGCGAACTCGACCTGAGCACCGCACCCGAGCTGAACGCCGCGATCGACCGGCTGGTCGACGGCGGTGAGCGGCGCCTGCTGGTCGACCTGACCGAGCTGGTCTTCTGCGACTCGACCGGGATCGCCGCCTTCGTCCGGGGCGACAATCGTGTCGCCGCCGACGGCGGCTGGCTGCGGGTGACCGGCGCCAGCGGCCGGGTCGACCGGGTGCTCCAGGTGACCGGGCTGGCCGACGTGCTGAGATATGAACCCGACACGGCCGACCCGAGCACGCAGGCCGCCGGTTGATCGGCTACATTTCCCCGCCAGCATCGAGGACCGCACGGTCTTCCGTACCACTGACACGAAGCAGGTAGCGATGCGCGCAGACAGGCCGGGTCCCGTTCGCATCCTGGTGGTGGACGACGACCCGGGCGACGTGCTGATGATCGAGGAGGCCCTCGCGGACTCCGACGTCGACAAGGTCATCGACGTCGTCGGCGACGGCCAGGAGGCGATGGAGTTCCTGCGCCAGGAGGGGCGGCACACCGAGGCCCGGCGCCCCGACGTCATCCTGCTCGACCTGAACATGCCGCGGATGGACGGGCGGCAGGTGCTCGGCGCGGTCAAGGGCGACGAGGATCTGCGTACGATCCCGATCGTGGTGCTGACCACCTCCAACGCCGACACGGACATCGTGGGCAGCTACACGCTCCAGGCCAACGCCTACGTGACCAAGCCGATCGACCTGGATGACTTCAACGACGTGGTGCGCCGCATCGACGAGTTCTTCGGCCGGGTGGTCGTGCTGCCGAAGCGGACCTGACGCCGCACCGCCCGCCCGGGCGCGCCCGGCGCATTGTCCACGCCGGGCCGCCCACCGACACCCCGCGAGGCGCTCGACCCGCGTCGGCGCTCGCATGCTGAACATTTTTCCGGAACCCCCTCGGCGGTCGCCGCCAGCGCCGAGGATCCAGGTGGGGAAGAATTACCAGCTGCCTGGGGGGCGACAGTATGAGGTTCTCCGTCGTTGAGACCGGTTACGACCAGCGGCAGGTCGATTCCTGCCTCGACCAGCTCGGCATCCGGTTGACCCGGCTCGCGGCCCGGGCCGAGGGTGCCGCCGGGGCCGGTCGGGAGTGGGACGAGATCCGTGACGAGGCGTCGGCGCTGTGCGGCCTGCTCCAGCGGCTGGACCTCGGCGACCGGGGGGTGGGCCGGTACGGGGTCGGGGGCGCCGAGCGGGAGGCGGCCGACATCCTGGCCCAGGCACGCTTCGAGCTCGACGCGGCCCGCGAGGAGGCCCGGCAGGTCCGCGAGCGGGTCTATGCCGAGGCGGTGCAGGCCCGCCGGGACTTCGAGGCGGCGCTGTACGCCCGGCGGCGGCGCGAGGCCCGGGCGGACCAGATCCTCGGCGGGCTCGCGGGCGAGCCGGTGCCGGCCGACACCCCGACCGCCGCGGCCGGGCTGACCGGTGGCGGCGTGCCGGCGACGCGGATCGCCGCGCGTGGTGGCGCCGACGCGTCCAGCGAGCCGCCGGGCGGTCGCGCCGGGATCCGCTGACCCCGCGCGCCGCGTCAGGTCAGCGCGGCGACGACCGTCGTGGCCCGATCCTCGTGCTGGGCGTACGCGTCGGGGAAGGCGGACACCTGCACGGCCTGGGCCGCGCCGGCCACGCTCATCTCCTGCCAGCCCGGGATCTCGCGCAGCGCCTCGTAGAACGCCCGGGCGGCGTACGTGGGGCGCATCAGCTCCCGCACCGTGCCCCAGCCGCTGCTCGGGCGCTGCTGGAACAGGCCGACCGAGTCGTGGTCCGAGCCGCTGCCCTGGTGCGGGTACTGCCGGGACTCCGGGAGCACGTCGCTGGCCAGGTTGTAGAGGTTGCTCTCCTGCATGGCGGTGGCCACGGCGACCACCAGGGCCCGCCGGGGCATCTTCAGGTCCTCGCCCACGTCGACGATGATCTTGGCGTTGTCCATCTGGGCCTGGGTGAGCCCGGCGACGGGGCGGGGGCGGGCCGGCTTGGCCGGTTTGGCCGGGGCCTTGCGGGTGGCCGAGGGGGTCGGCTTGGGCGTCACGCTGGCGCTGACCGCGGGGGCGGGGGAGGCGGCCCGGTCCAGGGCGCGGGAGGCGCGCTCGTCGGTGGCGGCCCGCTCGGCCACCGCCTCGGCCACGGGATCCCGAGGGGTGTCGGTGTCGCCGCGGGTGCCGGCGAACGCGGCGGCACCGAGGCAGCAGGTCACGCCGGTGGCGAGGGCCACCCGGACGGGGGTCGAGGCGAGCAGGGCCCGGCCGCCGCGGCGCTGCCGCTCCGGGGCGCGATGACGGCCGATCGTCCGTTCGGTTGAGGCGGGATCGGCCGCAGCGGTGGCCGGTCGATCCTGGGTCAGCTTCTGGTCGAGGGGGTCGTCGGGACTCACCCGCCGAGGCTAGAAAGGCGAGCGCGAGTTGCCATCGGCCTGGTTGGTGGCATGCGCCACAATTTGCGGTGATCCGCCTCCCCATTACGCCCGGCCAGTCACCAAGCGCGTGTTACTCGCCTGTCGGGTCTTTCGCTTATGCCCGATAAAGGCGTAGGAAAGGGGCGAAGAGTCGATCTTGGGGCAGAGGTCTCGGCGTCGGCTCGCCCTCCATCGAAGGACCGATGCGGCAGCCACCCGTTCGGGCCGCCGTCGGTCGACTGCGAGGGCGACCCGCACGTCGGCCGGGACGGGCCAGAGGTTGGCCTCGGTCGCCGCGCGCGGCGCGTGCCGCCGGGGCCCATGACGCGCCGGCGGCCCCGCGGCCTGGTTCGCCCGGGCGACGGTGAGGTCAGTGCCGGCCGTTCTCCGCAGGCGTGACGGTGAGCCGGTGCCGGCTGGCGTCGCCGCTGGAGAACGGCCACAGCCGGTCGGCATGCTCGACGAGCTCGGCCAGTTGCTGGCGGGTGAGCCCGGCCGACGAGATGGAGGCGTGCACGTCGGCCCGATACCGGCCGTCGTCGTCGCGCCCGAGCTTCGCCTCCGCCCGCACCTGCACGGTGTGCGCCTCGTCGGTGATCTCACCGGCTGCCTCCACCGCCGCGTGGTGCAGGCAGGACGCGAAGGCGGCGGCGAGCAGCTGCTCCGGGGTCAGGCCCGAGCAGTGCGGCGCCAGTGGGGACGCGAGGGCCGTGGAGAGCCCCCCGTCGTCGGTGCGTACGTGGCCGCCCTCGGCGGTCGCGGTGGCCGTCTCGTTCAGCCAGGAGCTCGATTCCGGCATCGCGTTCCTCCCGTTCACTCACCCGCCCGGCTACCCGGCCCCCGAGCCGTGAAACCGCAGGTGGTGCCCGGGGCTGCGGGGTGACGGCGGCAGTCGGCGCCGGCGGACGGCTCGGCCCGGTGCGGAGGTGGCCGCGCCCGGACGGCTCAGCCGGCCTGGAAGGTGGCCGCGCCTGGACGGCTCAGCCGGCGCGGGTGGACCGGTCGGGGACGGCCGCCGCCTCGGTCACCTCGGCCGCCGCGCGTTCCGTCCACGGGGACACCCGGCCGCCGCACTGCCGGGGCGCCACCGGCTGCCGCATCGGCACGTACACCCGGGCGTCCACCGCCTCGGCCAGCAGCAGCGCGGCCACCAGGCTGGTCGGCCGGTCGGCCGGGTCGTCGGCCAGGCAGCGGGCGCACAGGTCGGCCACCTCCGGGGGCAGCCCGTCGATCTCGGGCAGCGGCTGCGGGGGTTGCCGCCGCCGCACGCCGAACAGCTGCGTCGTCGTGCCCGCCTGGTACGGCAGCCGCCCGGTGAGGCAGTAGTAGAGCAGCACGCCGAGGGCGTACATGTCGGCGGCCGGGGTGGCGGGTGCCCGCTCCAGTTGCTCGGGCGCGAGGTACGCCGGCGTGCCCACCACGATCCCCTCCGGCGACGGGTCCGGGGTGCCCGAGGGGGTGGCGATGCCGAAGTCGAGCACCTTGACGCCGGACGGGGTCAGGATGACGTTGGCCGGCTTGACATCGCGGTGCACGATGCCGTGCGCGTGGGCCGCGGCCAGGGCGGCGCTGACCTCGGCGCAGACCCGGACGGCGATGCGCCAGTCCAGCGGCCCGGCCCGCAGGTGCGCCGCGAGCGTCTCGCCCTCGGCCAGCTCCATGACGATGTAGGGCACCTGGCCGCCGGGCAGCGTCGCACAGGTGCCGAAGTCGTGCACGCTGGCCACGTTCGGGTGCACCAGCCGGGCCGCGGAGCGCGCCTCGGCACGAATCCGCTCCACCGAGGTGTCCGGCTCCTCCTGCCCGGGCGACATCACCTTCACCGCCACCGGCCGGTCGAGCACCGCGTCGTGGGCCCGCCAGACCTCCGACATGCCGCCGATGCCGATGCGCTGTTCGAGCCGGTACCGCCCGCCCAGCGTCCTCATCGACCGCTCCTCGTCTGCCGCCATCGCCCGTCCCCGGGCGTCCGCTGTGTCGCCTTCGCTGCCGTTACCCGGCCTCCGATCAGGGCAAACCGCAGTCGGTTCCGGGCGGGGGCAGCCCGCGCTGCGGTAGCTTGCGAGCCGAGGCCGCTGTCGGCCCGGACCGGAGGTGCGCGGATGGGCGAGGTGACCGTACGCTTCGTCGGCGGGCCGGCCCACGACCTGGTCCGGGCGCTTCCCGCCGGGCCCGACGGGTCCCCGCCGGCGCGCTGGGTCCTGCGCCATCCCGACGGGGCGGGGGCGGCCGGCGGCGGGCCGGACCACCTCTACGAGCGCGAGCACGCCACCGGCGGCGGCACGTGGACGATGCGTTTCGTGCACACCTATCCCGTGGGCATGACGGAATGACTTCACCCCACCGGCGGGGCGGCTGACCGTCGGTAACCGGGCGTCGGGATGGACAGCCGGCCGGGCCGGACGGTGTTCACCGTCCGCCTGCCGCACGCCGCGACCGGGACTTGACGTCGGTCCCCGGTCAGTCGGCCAGCAGGTCGGCGAGGACGGCCGCGATCCGCTCCGCGTGCCGCCCGTCGGGGTCCTCGTCGGCGTTGAAGTCCGCGACGCTCATCCCGATCAGCCGGCCCGAGCGCACCAGCGGCGCGACCAGCGCCGCGAGGTCGGCCCAGTCCAGGCCGCCCGGCTCGGGGTAGCTGACCGCCGGCAGCACGACCGGGTCGAGCACGTCGAGGTCGAGGTGCAGCCAGGCCGGCGTGGTGCCGGTGGCCAGGTCCCGGCCCACCGCCGCCGCGTCGGGCCCGCGCAGCCGGTCGGCCGGCACCAGGTGCACGGCCGGGTCGACCCGGACGGCTTCCATGCCCTCCGCCACGTCCGGGTCCGGCGGGCGGTGGCCGAGCACGTACACCTGGTCGGGGTCGACCAGCGGCCCCTCCCGGTCGAGGACACCGGCCGGGCCGTGGTCGGTGACGATCGACAGGTCCATGTCCGCCGCCTCGCCGGTGGGCGAGGTGCGCCCGTCCTCGAAGTCGAGGTGGGCGTCGAGGAACCACAGGTCGAAGCCGGCCGGCAACCCCTGCAGCGTGCCCAGCAGGATCGCGCAGTCGCCCCCGAGCACGAGAGGGCTGTGCCCCGCGTCGAGCAGCTCCGTCACCCGGGCGGCGATCGCCCGGGTGGCCCGCCGCAGGTGTTCGACGCCGATCACGCCGGTCTCCGGGTCGCGGACGGGGTCGGTGACCAGGGCGTCGACCGCGCCGGCGTCCGCCGCGCCCAGCCGGCCCAGCAGCCCCGCCGACCGCAGCGCCGCGGGTGACCGCCGCTCGCCCCGGCCGCGGCCGGAGGAGTCGAGCGGAGCGTCCAGCACCGACCATCGCACAACCGGAAGGCTAGTCCGGTCGTGGCAGGCTGGGCGGCATGTACCGGGAACGTCTCGCCGGATTTGCCGGCGCGGTGCTCTGGACCAGCACGACGAGGGCGGGCGCAGCGCCGACCCGGGTGCTCCCCGACGGCTGCGTCGACCTGCTCTGGACGAGCCGCGCCGGCCTGCTGGTGGCCGGGCCCGACCGCACCGCGCACCTGAGCGGCGGCGGGCCGGCGCAGCGCTGGGTGGGGCTGCGGCTGCCGCCCGGCGTCGGCCCGGTGGTGCTCGGCGTGCCCGCCGTCGAGCTGCGCGACCGACGGGTCTCCCTGGCCGAACTGTGGGGCGACCGCGACGTCGACCGGCTGGCAGAGCGGGCCGAGGCCGCCCCGGCCGCCGTGCTGACGGAGATCGCCGCGGCGCGGCTGCGGGCGGCCGGGGGCCCGGACCCGCTCGGCGTCCGGGTCGCCGCCGCGCTGGCCGCCGGCACGACCGTGACGGCGGCCGCCGCCGAGGTCGGCCTCGACCTGCGCGCCCTGCACCGTCGCAGCCGGCACCTGTTCGGGTACGGCCCGAAGACCCTGGCCCGGATCCTGCGGATGGGGCGCGCCCTGGCGCTGGCCCGCGCCGGCACCCCGCTGGCCGAGGTGGCCTCCCGCTGCGGGTACGCCGACCAGGCCCACCTCACCCGCGACGTGCGGGACCTGGCCGGGGTGCCGCCGACCGTCCTGCTGCCGCGCTGAGCGATTCCGGTCCAGCCCTGCGGTCCGGGCTCGCGAGGGCGGGCCGGTCCGGCCTGCGCGGGCGGACCGCGCTCACCCCTGTGCGAGCGGGGCGAACAGGTCCACGCCGTTGCCGTCCGGGTCGAGCACCACCGCGTACCGCTGGCCCCAGTAGGCGTCCCACGGGGGCAGGTGGCCCGGGTGGCCCTCGGCCACCAGTTCGGCGTAGAGCCGGTCCACTTCGGCCGGGTCGGCGCACCGGAACGCGAGCCCGGCACCGCCCCCGCCCCCGGGCTTCCGGTGCGGGTCGAACGAGCGGACGGTGTCGGCGGTGTCCCAGGCCAGCCGGAGGCCCCCCGGCAGGGTGACCTCCACGTGCGGCTCGGTGTCGGCCTCGGCCGGGATGTCGAGGCCGAGCCGGCGGTAGAAGGCGAGCGAGCGTGGCAGGTCGCTGGCGACCATGCCGATGAGGTCCAGTGTCGGTGTCATGGCTGCCACGGTAGGGGCGGCCCCGGGCGGGTGTCTTGAACGAAACGGACGCCGGGCGGAGTGCCCGGTGTGGCCTTCACGGCGGGGACGATCGGCGTACGGTGTGGGACAAGTCCGGCTTTCCGGCCATATCCCTCATAGGGTGCGACCGGGCGCGCCGGCGGTCGAGACGGCGAGGGAAGGAGCGGTCGGTGGAACACCTGGCCTACCTGGACGCGGGGTCCGGCAGCCTGATCGTGCAGGCGGTGGTCGGCGGGGTGGCCGGCGCCGCGGTGGCGGCCAAGCTCTACTGGCGGCGGCTGGTCGACCGCTTCCGCCGCCAGCCCACCGACCACCGCTGACCCGTCGATGGTGACCCCCCACACCGGCGTGCGCGCCGAGCCCGGGTCGTTCCGCGACCCGGCCAACCGGGTCTTCCACCTCGGCGACGACGTGCTGCGCGGGCTGGACGAGCGGGCCGCCCGGGAGTGGCGCGCACTGGCCGCCACCGAGTTCTTCCCGCCGCTGCTCGCCGCCGGCAAGGTCTGCGGCACCGAGCCGGTCGAGCCGGCGCGGGTGCCCACGGCCGCCCGGTGGGCGGCCGTGCTCCGCCACGAGCGCATCCCGTTCGTCTCGCACCCGTACGAGTGGTCCTTCGCCATGCTGCGGGACGCGGCGCTGCTGCACCTGGAGATCCTGCGGGCGGCGCTGCCGGCCGGTTTCACCACCAAGGACGGCTCGGCGTACAACCTCCAGTGGCGGGGGGCGGAACCGGTCTTCATCGACGTCGGCTCGTTCACCCCGGCGCGCGACGGCGAGCCCTGGGCCGGCTACCGGCAGTTCTGCCAGACCCTGCTCTACCCGCTCCTGCTCGGTGCCCACCTCGGGCTGGACTTTCAGCCGTGGCTGCGCGCCCGGGTCGACGGGATCGAGCCCGACCAGATGCGCCGGCTGTTCGGCGGGGCGCGCCGGCTGCTGCCCGGCGTGCCCACCCACGTGCACCTGCACGACGCGATGCAGCGCCGCAACGCCCGGGCCAGCACCGCCGACGTCCGGTCGCAGCTACGGGCGGCCGGCTACTCCCGGGAGCTGGCGCTGGCCACCGTACGCGGGATCGAGAAGCTGGTCCGCCGGCTCGAGCACCGCCCGGCCGCCAGCCACTGGGTCGACTACCAGCGCACCTGCGCGTACACGGCCGACGACCGGGCCGCGAAGGAACGTTTCGTCACCGAGTCGCTGGCCGGCCCGCCGCGTCCCCGCCTGGCGCTCGACCTCGGCGCCAACGACGGCCGGTACGCCCGGCTCGCCGCCCGGCAGGCCGACTACGTCGTCGCGGTGGAGCAGGACCCGGCCGTCGTGGACGGGCTCTACCGGGCGCTGCGCGACGAGGGCGAGCGGCGGATCCTGCCGCTGGTGATGGACCTCGCCGACCCGTCCCCCGGCGGCGGCTGGCGGGGCGTCGAGCGGGCCTCGTTCGCGGACCGCGCCCGGGCGGACGTGGTGCTCGCCCTAGCCCTGGTGCACCACCTGGCGATCGGGCGCAACGTGCCGCTGACCGAGGTGCTGGACTGGCTCGTCGGCCTCGCCGCCCCCGGTGGCCGGATCGTGGTGGAGTTCGTCCACCCCGAGGACCCGATGGCCCGCCGGCTGCTGGCCAACAAGCCCGAGGGACTCTTCCCGGACTACCGGCGCGCCGAGTTCGAGCGGCTGCTGGGAGTCCGGTGCCGGATCGCGCGCCGTCTCGACCTGCCCTCGGGCACCCGGACCCTCTACGCGGCGGTCGCGGGTGGCTGAGCCGGCAGGCGGCCTACCGCCCGGCCCGGCGGCCCACACCGCACCGGCGGCCCCGACCGCCCGGGCCGACGACACCGCTCCGGCGGACCACACCGCCCCGGCCGACCCGCCGCCGGCGTCCGGGCGGGCCGGCCGGGCGCCGGGCCGGCGGGCGGAACTCGGCCGGCTGGCGGAGGTCGCCGCCCTCGTCGGCCTCGTGGTGACCCAGCCGCTGCTGGACGTCCTCGGCCGCAGCCCGGACTTCTTCCTGTTCCACCGGGCGGACCGGCGCGAGATCCTGCTGCTGGTCGCGCTGGTCGTGCTGGTTCCCACGGCGGCCGTGGCGCTGCTCGGCGCGCTGTCCCGGCTGGCCGGGCGGGCCGCCCGCTCGGTGACGCACACCCTGCTGGTCGGGCTGCTGCTCGCCGCCCTGGCCGTGCAGGTCGGCCGGCACGGTACGCCGCTGCGGGGCGTACCGCTGCTGCTGGTGGCGGCGGTGGCCGGCGCCGCCGGGGCGGTCGCGCACCGGCGGTGGCGCGCGCCCGGGCGGGTGCTGCGGCTGGCCGCCGCCGGCCCGCTGCTGTTCGTGGGGCTGTTCCTGTTCGCCTCGCCCACCTCCACGGTGGTGCTGCCCCGCGGCGAGGGCGGCGCGGCCGGGGCGGCCGGGCCCGGCAACCACCCGCCGGTCGTGGTGCTGGTCCTCGACGAGCTGCCGCTGGTCTCCCTGCTCGGACCGGACGGGCGGGTCGACGCCACCCGGTACCCGCACTTCGCCGAGTTGGCCGCCGGCTCCACCTGGTACCGCAACGCCACCGGCGTCGCCGGCTGGACGCCGTACGCGCTGCCGGCGATGCTCACCGGCCGGTACCCGCAGCGCGCGGCGGCGCCGCACTACTCGCAGTACCCGGACAACCTCTTCACCGCCTTAGGCGGCCTGTACGACATCCGCGCCGAGGAGAGCATCACCCGGCTCTGCCCGCCCAGCCGGTGCGAGTCGCCGGTCACCCCGGAGCAGGGGATGGGCGTGCTCGTCCGGGAGACCGGCGGGCTGCTGCGCCGCCTCGCCGGCCCCGTGGACAGCCGGGTCGACCCGGAGGACTCCTACCGGGAGCGCACCCGAGCCGAGGCGGGCATCGACGACGCCGAGCCGGTGCCGGCGGACCCCAAGTTCCGCTGGGACAGCCTGAACGCCAACCAGCCGGCCCGGTTCACCAGTTTCCTGGCCGGCCTGCGGCCGGCGTCCCGGCCCACGCTGCACTTCCTGCACCTGCTGATGCCGCACTCCCCGTGGGCGTACCTGCCGTCCGGGTCGCGCTACGACGCCCCGGAGGACCTGCCGAACGACGGCGACGGCTGGGTGGAGCTGGCCCACCGGCGCCACCTCGCGCAGCTCGGCTACACCGACCGGCTGATCGGGGAGACCCTGCGCACCCTGCGGGAGCGCGGCCTCTACGACGAGGCCCTGCTGGTGGTCACCGCCGACCACGGGGTCAGCTTCACCAAGGGCGCCCAGGGGCGCGGGATGGACGCCCTCCGGGCCGCTCCGGACGAGGTCGCCTGGGTGCCGATGTTCGTCAAGACCCCCGGGCAGCGCGCCGGGCGGGTCGACGACCGGAACTGGCAGCACGTCGACCTGCTGCCCACCATCGCCGACGAGGCCGCCATCCGGCTGCCGTGGCGGGTCGACGGCCGGTCCGCCCGCGAGGCCCCGCGCGCCGAGACGGGCAAGGTCTTCTACGACCGCCCCGGGGAACCGACGCCCATCCCCGGCGGCGTGCCGACCCCGCCCGCGCCGCCCGCGCCCCACCCGCTCGTGGGCACCGCCGTCGGCGACCGTCCGAACGGCGGCACCGCCCGCGTCGCCGGCCTGTCCGGGTTCCGGGCCGTCGACCCGGACACCGGCCGGCTGCCGGCGGCGGTCTGGGGCGACGTGCCGGACGAGGTGCCCTCCGGCACCCTGCTGGCGGTCGCCGTCAACGGCCGGGTCGGCGCCGTCGTCCCGGTGGTCCCCCGGGACGCCGGCGGTCGCCGCTTCGCCGCCCTGGTCGCCGACGACCGGCTCTTCCACGCCGGGGCGAACCGGCTGGACGTCTACCGCGTCGCCGCCGACGGGACGCTGCGCCGCCTCGACCTGTCCTGAGGCGCTGCGGCCCGCCCGCGACGGGCGCGCTGCCCACCGGGGCGGGCGAGCCCCTGCCCACCGCGGCGCGCGTCCTGCCCGCCTGTGACGGGCGGCCGGCCGGTAGCGTTCCCATGCCCACGCGGGCACGGGCGGCCCCGCCGTGCCCGAAATGGACGGGGTTTCCCGGCCCGCTGGTCGGGAATCGGGTGACGCAGACCTCACCGCCGAACCACGGCGGGCGGTATCCCCGCGACCGTGATTACGGTAAAAGCGAAGGCAATTCAATGCAGATCTGCCGGCGAAGCGAGGGACCACATGACGGAAGTCAAGCTCGATCACCCCGGTGGGCAGCTTTCGATGCCGGTGCAATCCGCGGTCGAGGGCCCCGCCGGCATCGGGGTGGGCAAGCTGCTCAAGGAAACCGGGATGACGACGTACGACCCTGGTTTCGTCAACACCGCGGCCTGCTCGTCCGCGATCACCTACATCGACGGCGACGCGGGGATCCTGCGTTACCGCGGGTACCCGATCGAGCAGCTCGCGGAGAAGTCCTCGTTCCTGGAGGTCTCCTACCTTCTGATCTACGGTGAGCTGCCGAGCCAGCAGCAGCTGACCGAGTTCTCCGAGCGGATCCGGCGGCACTCCCTGCTGCACGAGGAGATGCGCCGCTTCTTCGACGGCTTCCCGCGCGACGCGCACCCGATGGCGGTGCTCTCCTCGGCCGTGAGCGCCATCTCGACCTTCTACCAGGACAGCCTGGACCCGTTCGACTCCTCGCACGTCGAGATGTCCACGGTCCGGCTGATGGCGAAGGTCCCCACCATCGCCTCGTACGCCTACAAGAAGTCGATCGGCCAGCCGCTGCTGTACCCGGACAACTCGCTGGGCTACGTGGAGAACTTCCTGCGGATGACCTTCGGCGTGCCGGCGGAGCCGTACGAGGTCGACCCGGTGGTGGCCAAGGTGCTGGACATGCTGTTCATCCTGCACGCCGACCACGAGCAGAACTGCTCCACCTCGACCGTGCGGCTGGTCGGCTCCAGCAACGCCAACCTCTTCGCCTCGGTCTCGGCCGGCGTGAACGCGCTCTTCGGCCCGCTGCACGGCGGCGCCAACCAGGCCGTGCTGGAGATGCTGGAGAAGATCCAGGCCGACGGCGGCGACGTCCACTCCTTCGTCCGCAAGGTGAAGGACAAACAGGACGGCGTGAAGCTGATGGGCTTCGGCCACCGGGTCTACAAGAACTACGACCCGCGCGCGGCGATCGTGAAGAACGCGGCCCAGGACGTGCTCGGCCGGATGGCCAAGCCGGACCCGCTGCTGGACATCGCGATGCAGCTCGAGGAGATCGCGCTGGCCGACGACTTCTTCGTGTCCCGCAAGCTCTACCCGAACGTGGACTTCTACACCGGCCTGATCTACAAGGCCATGGGCTTCCCGACCAAGATGTTCACGGTGCTCTTCGCGCTGGGCCGGCTCCCCGGCTGGATCGCCCAGTGGCGCGAGATGATCAACGACCCGGAGACCAAGATCGGCCGTCCGCGGCAGATCTACACCGGCTCCCCGGAGCGGGCGTACGCCCCGTTCTCGGAGCGCTGACCTCCGCCGTACCACGCCGAAGGCCGCCGACCCGCACCGGGTCGGCGGCCTTCGCCGTCTCCACGCCCATCAGGCCCCGCCGCGTCGCCCGCCGGTTAGGAAGGGCCCCTTCCTCTACCGAAAGCGTTAGGAAGGTGCCCTTCCTTACTTCTCAGCGCAGGCCGGCGGCGGCCAGCAGGTTGCCGTCCACGATGGCCGGCAGGGCGCGGCCCCGGGTCATCCGCTCGGCGGCCCGCTCGGCGGTGAATGCCGGCGCCGTGGCGATCGCCGCGGCGTAGGCGGCGGCCGTGCGGTGCGCGATCGCCGTCCAGCCGTACCGCTCGTGGACCATGGCGTGGGCGCGGCGGGCCAGCTCGCGGGCCCGCTCCCGGTCCGACAGCAGGGCGTGCACGGCGTCGGTCAGCCCGTCCGGGTCGTGCGGCCGGAAGGTCATCCCGGTGACGCCCGGCTCGACGATCTCGGCCAGCCCGCCGGTCGCGGCGACCGCCAGGGGCGCGCCGGCGGCGGCACCCTCCAGGGCCACCATGCCGAACGGCTCGTAGATGCTCGGCACCGCGAAGCAGTCGGACGCGGCCATCACCGCGGGCAGGTCGGTGCCGCCGAGGAAGCCCGGGAGGCTGACCGTGCCGGCCAGGCCGAGGCGGTGCACCTCCGCCTCCAGTTCGCCGCGGTACGGGCCGTCGCCGACGATGACCGCGCGCAGCCCGGGGTGCCGCTCGCGCAGCCGGGGGAGCCCGGCGATCAGGTGCTGCACGCCCTTCTCGTAGACCAGCCGGCCGGCGAAGGTGACCAGTGGGCCGTCCCCGGCGAACCGGGCGCGGGCCTGCGCCACCGCGGCCGCCGGCGCCTGCCAGCGGTGCGGCTCCACGCCGTTGGGCACCACGTCGACCCGGCCGGCCGGCACGCCGAACAGCCCGGTCACCTCGTCGCGCATGTAGCCGGAGCAGACGATCACCCGGCCGGACTCGCCGGCCAGCCAGTGCTCGACGCCGTGGATGGTGCGGTTCATCTCCTCCGGCAGCCAGCCCTGGTGCCGGCCGGCCTCGGTGGCGTGGATGGTGCTGACCAGCGGGATGTCCAGGTGCTCGCGCAGGGTCATCGCGGTGTGCGCGACGAGCCAGTCGTGGGCGTGGACCACGTCGTACGAGCCGGCCTCGGCGGCGCGCAGAGCCGTCCGGGTCAGCGTGTGGTTGAACGCCATCGTCCAGGCCAGCAGGGAAGAGGTGGCGAGCGGGAAGGTCACCGGGTCCTCGGCGGCACGCAGGATGCGGACGCCGTCGGCGTACTCCTCGAGGGGCGCGCCGTCGGCGTGCCGGGTGACGACGGTGACCTCGTGCCCGGCGGCGGCCAGGGCCACCGACAGCGCGTGCACGTGCCGACCGAGCCCGCCCACGAGCACGGGCGGGTACTCCCAGGAGAGCATCAGGATGCGGCGGGTCTGCGGGGGCGTGCCCGGCCCGGCGTGCGCCGGGACCTGGGGCCGGGAGGTGAGGGTGGGCCGGTGGACCCGACCCGGGGAGGTGGTGGGCTGCTCGCCGACCCGCAGGGTCGTCACATCAATCTCCGTCCATGCATGAAGGTGCGCGCCGGCAGCGGTGGCGGCGAGACAGTGGTGGGGGTGGCCGAGGGGCCGAGGGAAGACGCGCGTGCGCGCCCCCGAACAAGCAAAGGGCATCGCGGTCGATCCCGCATCTCGAAAGGGGCCAAGGTGACGGAGGACACCCGCAGTTCCAACCCGTATCGGTCGGGTGGATTCCGGGCAGCCACCGAAGGGTGGACACGCAACCGCCGAAGGGTGGACGGGTAGCCGAGCCCGTGCGGCGAGCGTCGACGCGGGCGCCACCGACGGCACCGGCCGCCGACCCCCGGGTGCGGGGTCGGCGGCCGGTGTCGTGGGCCGGCTGGGAAGCCGTCGGGCTGCTCAGTGGTTGTCGTCCTCCTCGCGGGCCGTGTCGGGCAGGCTGCCGAGCACCTTGTTGATCACGTGTATCCGGGCGCCGGCGGCCCGGTAGTCCGCGCAGACCGTCTCGGCCCGGTCGGCCAGCCGGGCCCCCGGCTCGGCGGCGGTGACGGCGAGGGTGGTGCCCGCGAGGGTGGTGACGGAGCCCGCGGCCACCAGTTCGGCAGCCGAGCGCGCCCCGACGACAAGGTGCTCCCTCAGCAACCCCCGCAGCGTGTCGGTGTCCTTGAGCAGCAGGCGGTCCAGGTTGGCGGTGGAGAACTTGGCCCGGAAGGCGTCGTCGGTCGGGGCGAGGATGGTCAGCCCACCGGCGGCGGACAACTCCTCGGCCATCCCGGTGGCCCGGACCGCCGCCTCGAACGTGGTGAGCACGGGAATCCAGGTGAGGGCCTGGTCGGGCGGCTGGCCCACCAGCGAGCCCGGGCTACCCGGCTCGGCCCCCGAGGGCAGCACGTCGCACAGCGGTCCGGTGACCGCGACCGGTGTGGCGTCGCCGGTGCGGTCCGTCGCGGCGGGCCTCTCCTGCTGCGAGCTGGTGCACCCGGTCACCGCGACCAGGAGGGCCAGAGCGGCCCCGGCCACCGCCCGCCCGCGGCGGGCGACCCGGGACCGGTTTCCGGAGCACGGCCCCGGGGTGAGGGTGTCGGGCACGGTCTTCTCCACTTCGGAACGGGTACGGGCGGCGCCGGCAGGTCGGCGGGAGGCCGACCTGCCGGCACCGTGTTCGGGCGGAACTCAGCAGGTCACAGACGTGCGCACTGGCCGAGGTTCGGACCCCGTACGGAGTTGGTCACCTCCATGTTCGTCGGCTCCGGGGAGTTGCCGGTGCAGGCCAGCGGACCGTCGACGGTGTTGCCGGCCACCAGCGGGGCCACGCCCGTGCTGCTGGTCACGCTGACCGGCCCGGTCACCTCGTTGCCGACCAGGACGACCGGGCCGCTGGTGCCGGTGGCGCGCACCGGACCCTCGACCGTGCTGTCGGTCATGACGACCCCGGCGGCGCTGGTGGCGTTCACCGGACCGTTGATCGAGCTGCCGTTGACGATCAGCGTGGCGCCGGGCTGCACCTGGATCGAACCCCGGACGGTGGCCCCGTCCAGGCAGGCGACGCCGGAGACGACCAGCGTGCCGTTGTGGGTGCCGGTCAGGGTGGGGGCGATCCGCTCGCCGGCGACCAGGCCCTCGACGGCCTGCTCGTCGAGCAGCAGCGGGATCAGGCCCCGCTGCGGCTGGGACAGCGGAACCAGGTAGCCGTCGGCGGCCTTGATCACCTTCCAGCCGTGGGCGGCGATGCGCTGGGCCGCCGTGGTGCGCTTGCCGGCCGGGCCGTCGGTACGCTCACCGTGGTACTGCTCCTCGGTCAGCCGGTACGCGCACGGCGGCTGCTCGAGGATCCGCTCCGGGGTGGGGGCGTCCACGGGCGGCGGGGCCTCACCCGGGTGCGGGGCGGGGTAGGCCTCGATCTTCCGGGAGCCCCGGAACACGATCCGTCCCTCGTTGGCGGACTGGAACGTGATCGCCTCGGCGCGGGCCTTGGTGATGTCCTTGATGTTGGCGCCGTGGTACTTGAAGAACTCGTTGAACGTCCACAGCGCGGAGTACGTCTTGCGTCGGCGGTTGTTCGCGGTGTTGCTCTCGTCGGGCCGCGTCGGGCCACCGGAGCTGCGCAGCTCCAGCAGGGAGTTGACGACGTTCTTCAGGCCGAGGGTGTTGCGCAGGATGGTCTCTTCGCTCAGGCCCACCGTGGCGTTGGAGGTGCAGCCGTACGGGCACGCCCACCAGCCGTCCTGGGCACCCTGGGCGTACATGTGGCCTTCGATCATCTCCTGCGACTCGTCGAAGATTCCCTGCGCCACGTTCTGGTGCCGGGGCGGCAGCATCGGCAGGTCACCGGCGTTGGTGTTGCCGTACTCGTGGCCGTCGTAGCCGGCGACCGGCCGGTAGTCGCGGACCATCTCGGCGAGGGAGCGGGTCTCCGGTTGGCGGATCAGCGAGTGGTCCCGGTTCAGGTCCTGACCGGTGGAGTTGCCCCGGGTGTTGGCGGCCCGCCCGTCGCCGTTGAGCGTCGGCACGATCAGCATGGTGGTCTTCGACAGCAGGTCGAGGGTCTTGCTGTCCTCGGTGAAGGCCAACTGCCGGGCCATGATCAGGCAGGCCTCGCGGTCGCCCGGCTCGTTGCCGTGCACGTTGCAGTTGACCATCAGGGGGTTGGTCGCGGCCACGGCCTCCGGCGTCGCCGGCGGCTTGGGGTAGCCGATGACCAGCATGTTGATCGGCCGGTCCTGGACGGTGCGGCCGATCTCCACCACGCGAACGCGGTCGCTGGCCTTGTCGATCGCGGCGGTGTACGCGTACTCGTTGACGTCGCTGGTGTACTGGGCGCCCAGCGTGTCCTCCCACTGGGTGCGAAGGTTCTCACCCTGGACGGCCGGGTCGCCCCAGTGGGCCCTGGTGGTGCCGCTGACCGGCGCCGAGTAGGGCTGGGCCTCGGTGTCGAACCGGGCCCGGACCCGCCACCGGAAGCCGTTACCTGGTACGAAGCCGGCGTCGGCGAAGGTCGGCGCGGTGTTGTTGACCTGGCGGTTCGGGCGCCAGACACCGACGATCACCGGCGTGCCGGGCGTGCCGTCCCCGGCCAGCGGGGTCCGCTCGATCTGGTAGTCGGTGGCCCCTTCTACCCGGGTCCACGCCAGCGTGGCGTACCCGTCGCCCTGCACGACCGTGAGGCCCTGCACCTGGTTCGGCTCCGCCTGCTGCAGGGCCGCGCTCGGCTGCCCTTGCGCCTGCCCGGGCACCGCCGTCGCCACGAGGGTGGCGGCGAGCAGGGCGGAGAACACACCGGCCGTTGTCCGTCTGTATCTCAAAAGGGATCTCCAAACAGGAGGGATGGCTGGGGGTGCGCCCAGCACACCCGCACTCGGCCCACCGTTGGCCCACACCCTGCGTTTCTTGAGGATCATCTGAGGTTTCCGACCTGGTCACCGGCGGCGGACGGTCGCGGGCACCCTGGTCGCGCCCCGGCCGTCGTCATCCCGCGCGCAGCCGGTAGCCGACTCCGCGGACCGTCTCGACCAGGCCGGCGTCGTCGAGCTTGCCCCGCAGGGCCGCGACGTGCACGTCGAGGTTGTGCCGGGTCCCCCAGGTGGTCTGCCAGACGTCCAACTGCAACCGGTCCCGGGGCACCACCGCGCCGGCCTGCCGGGCCAGCGCCACCAGCAGGTCGAACTCCTTGCGGGCCAGGCTGACCTCCCGGTCGCCCACCCAGACCCGCCGGGCGTTGACGTCGATGCGCAGCGTGCCGACTCGCAACTGGCTCGTGGTCCGGGCGCTGCGGACGGCACGCCGCATCACCGCCTCGATGCGGGCCTGCAACTCCACCATCGAGAACGGCTTGACGACGTAGTCGTCGGCGCCGGCCCGCAGGCCGGCCACCCGGTCGTACTCCTCCGCACGGGCGCTGACCGCGATGATGGCGACGTCCTCGTCGGCCTGGCGAAGCCGCCGGCACACCTCCAGGCCGTCCCGGTCGGGCAGGTTGAGGTCCAACAGGACCAGGTCGACCGGGTCAGCCCGGATCGCCTCGGCGGCCGTCAGCGCCGGCACCACCTCGTGTCCCCGGCGGCGCAGGGCCTTGGTGAGGGCAGACGCCACGCGTAGGTCGTCTTCCACCAGGAGAATCCGCACGTACATCCCCCTCGGACCTCGTCCCAGCCGGGTCCTGCGAGTCTGTCCGATGATCAACACCCTGACCAGTGCGGATGCAAGATCGTAACCGCAGCGCCCGGTCCGTGTGGTGGTGTGCGCCGGCGGCTATCAGTCGGGTGGATTCCGGTCATCCGCCGATCGGGTGGATTGGTGGCGGAAGCCGTGGGGCAATACCCGTACCGCACGCGCGCCGCCCGGCCCCCGCCGTGTGGTGCGCTCATGGTGCGGTGCGCGCTCATGATCTTGCACCGAAGGAGCGACATGCAGGTCTGGCCGGGTGAGCGGTATCCCCTCGGGGCCACCTACGACGGGATGGGCACCAACTTCGCGATCTTCTCGGAGGTGGCCGAGCGGATCGAGCTGTGCCTGTTCGACGAGGGGGACACCGGGGCGGAACGGCGCGTCGAGCTGCGCGAGGTCGACGCGTACGTCTGGCACGCGTACATCCCCGGCATCGAGCCGGGGCAGCGGTACGGCTACCGCGTGCACGGGCCGTACGACCCCGCGAACGGGCTGCGCTGCAACCCGCACAAGCTGCTGCTCGACCCGTACGCCAGGGCGGTCGACGGCGACGTGCGGTGGGACCCGGCGGTCTACGACTACGAGCACGGCGACCCGGAGCGGATGAACACCGCCGACTCCGCGCCGTTCGTGCCGAAGTCGGTGGTGGTCAACCCGTACTTCGACTGGGGAAACGACAAGCCGCCGCGCACCCCGTACCACCACTCGGTGATCTACGAGGCGCACGTACGCGGCCTGACCATGCGCCACCCCGACATCCCCGAGGAGCTGCGCGGCACGTACGCCGGCCTGGCCTCCCCGCCGATGATCGAGCACCTGACGACGCTCGGGGTGACCGCCGTCGAGCTGATGCCCGTGCACCAGTTCGTGCACGACCACCGCCTCGCGGACCTGGGACTGCGCAACTACTGGGGCTACAACACCATCGGCTTCTTCGCCCCGCACCACGGCTACTCCGCGTTGGGCCGCCTGGGCCAGCAGGTGCAGGAGTTCCGGGGCATGGTCAAGGCGCTGCACGCCGCCGGGATCGAGGTCATCCTCGACGTGGTCTACAACCACACCGCAGAGGGCAACCACCTCGGTCCGACGCTGAGCTTCAAGGGCGTCGACAACCCCAGCTACTACCGGCTGAGCGAGGAGGATCGGCGCCTCTACGTCGACTACACCGGCACCGGCAACAGCCTCAACGTGCGCAGCCCGCACTCGCTCCAGCTGATCATGGATTCGCTCCGCTACTGGGTGACCGAGATGCACGTCGACGGCTTCCGCTTCGACCTCGCCGCGACCCTGGCCCGCGAGTTCTACGAGGTCGACCGCCTCTCCACCTTCTTCGAGGTGGTGCAGCAGGACCCGGTGGTCAGCCAGGTCAAGCTGATCGCCGAGCCGTGGGACGTCGGCCCCGGCGGCTACCAGGTGGGCAACTTCCCGCCGGTGTGGACCGAGTGGAACGGCAAGTACCGCGACACCGTGCGCGACTTCTGGCGCGGCGAGCCGGCCACCCTGGCCGAGTTCGCGTCCCGCATCTCCGGCTCCGCCGACCTCTACCAGGACGACGGGCGGCGACCGTTCCACAGCATCAACTTCGTCACCTGCCACGACGGGTTCACCCTCACCGACCTGGTGTCGTACGACGACAAGCACAACGACGCCAACGGGGAGGAGAACCGGGACGGCGAGAGCCACAACCGGTCGTGGAACTGCGGGGTCGAGGGGGACACCGACGACCCGGCGGTGCTGGCCCTGCGGGCCCGGCAGCGGCGCAACTTCCTGGCCACCCTGGTGCTCTCCCAGGGCGTGCCGATGATCGGCCACGGCGACGAGCTGGGCCGCACCCAGCACGGCAACAACAACGCGTACTGCCAGGACAGTGAGCTGGCGTGGGTCGACTGGGAGCAGGCCGACAACGACCTGCTGGAGTTCACCCGCAAGCTGGTCGCCTTCCGCCGCCGCCACCAGGTGTTCCGCCGCCGCCGCTTCTTCACCGGCCTGCCGGTGCGTTCCCGGCTGGTCGACGAGCCCCTGCCCGACCTGGCCTGGTACACCCCCGGCGGGCGGGAGATGACCGGCGAGGACTGGGGCAACGACTTCGGCCGGTCCGTCGCGCTGTTCGTCAACGGCGAGGGCATCCGCGAGCGCGGCCAGTACGGCCAGCGCCACGTGGACAGCTCCTTCCTGCTCTGCTTCAACGCCCACGACGCGCCGCTGGACTTCACCGTGCCCGGGCCCGAGTTCGGCCGACGCTGGGAGCTGGTGATCAGCACGGCGCAGCCGGAACCGGAGAAGACCACCGTGGTCGAGGCGGGCGGCGTCCTCGGCGTGCCGGACCGGTGCGTGGTGGTGCTGGAGAGGACGGCCTGACATGTCGACCACCCCTCGACTACGACGTGGTCGACCACTGGGCCGAGCTGACCCGGCTGGCCAGCGTGTCACTTCCTGTTCACGAGCTGACCGACCTGTTCACCGGCCGGGTCTACAGTGGCGGGGAGACCCGTCTGGCCGACCTGCTGGCCACCTATCCCGTCGCGCTGCTGGCTCCCACCCCCGAGTCCGTGGAGGCTGCGTCATGACCGAGTTCGCGGTGTGGGCGCCGCAGGCCGCCCGGGTCCGGCTGCGCCTGCCCGGCGTCGCCGACCACGAGATGCGTTCCGGTCCCGGCGGCTGGTGGCGGGTCGAGGTGCCCGCCACCGGCCCCGGCACCGACTACGCCTTCTTCCTCGACGACGACGAGCGGGCGCTGCCCGACCCCCGGTCGGCCTGGCAGCCGTCGGGGGTGCACGGGCCGAGCCGGCTCTACGACCACGCGGCGTTCGAGTGGACCGACCACGCCTGGACCGGGCGGCAACTGCCCGGCAGCGTCCTCTACGAGCTGCACGTCGGCACCTTCACCCCGGAGGGCACCTTCGACGCCGCCGTCGGCCGCCTCGACCACCTGGTCGACCTCGGCGTCGACATGATCGAGCTGCTCCCGGTCAACGCCTTCAACGGCGAGCACAACTGGGGCTACGACGGCGTCTGCTGGTATGCCCCGCACCAGCCCTACGGCGGGCCGGACGGCCTGAAACGGCTGGTCGACGCCGCCCACGCCAAGGGTCTGGGGGTGATCCTCGACGTCGTCTACAACCATTTCGGGCCCTCCGGGGCCTACGCGCCGATGTTCGCGCCGTACCTCACCGAGCAGAGCAACACCTGGGGCCGCACGGTCAACCTCGACGGCCCGCACTCCGACGGCGTCCGCCGCTACATCGTCGACAGCGTGCTGATGTGGCTGCGTGACTACCACGTCGACGGGCTGCGGCTGGACGCCGTGCACGCCATGCCCGACTCGCGCGCCACCCACCTGCTGGAGGAGGTGGCCGTGGAGGTGGAGTCGCTGGCCACCCACCTCGGCCGGCCGCTGTCGCTGATCGCCGAGTCCGACCTCAACGACCCGCGGCTCATCACCCCTCGGGAGGCCGGCGGCTACGGCCTGCACGCCCAGTGGAACGACGACGCCCACCACGCCCTGCACACCCTGCTCACCGGCGAGCGGCAGGGCTACTTCGGCGACTTCGGCTCCCTGGAGTGCCTCACCGACGTGTTCACCGGCGGCTTCTTCCACGCCGGCACCTGGTCCAGCTTCCGCAACCGGCACCACGGGCGGCCGGTGGACCGGCAGCGCACGCCGGGGCACCGGTTCGTAGCGTACCTGCAGAACCACGACCAGATCGGCAACCGGGCCACCGGCGACCGGATCTCCGCCACGCTCTCCCCGGCGCTGCTGCGGGTTGGCGCGACGCTGCTGTTCACCGCGCCCTTCACGCCGATGCTGTTCATGGGGGAGGAGTGGGCGGCCAGCACCCCGTGGCAGTTCTTCACCAGCCACCCGGAGCCAGAGCTGGCGACCGCCGTGGCCACCGGCCGCAAGCGGGAGTTCGCCGTGCACGGCTGGCCGGAGGGGGACGTCCCGGACCCGCAGGACCCGCAGACGTTCGTCCGCTCCCGGCTCGACTGGGCCGAGCTGGACAAGCCCGAACACCGCGAGATGTACGACTTCCACCGGCGGCTCATCGCGCTGCGCCGGAGCCGCCCCGACCTGTCCGACCCGCGGCTGGACCGGGTGGAGGTGCGCCACGGCGACCACTTCCTGGTCATGCGCCGGGGGGAGACGCTGGTGGTGGCGAACCTGGCCGCGAAGCCGCAGCCGATCACCCTGCCAGGGGTGGCGCGGCGGGTGCTGCTGGCCACGGGGGAGGGGGTCACGGTGATGCGGGACCGGATCGAACTGCCGGCCGAGACGGCGGCGGTCGTGGCGCTCTGAGTGTCGCGCGACTTCGGAGACGTACGCGTGGGTGTGATCAGCTTGCTGGCGTGGACCTGCCTGCTCGACGGACGTACCGATCGAGCTGCCCCGTGTTACGACGTTTCACTTTGCCCTGCCATGTAGTGCCGCGTCTATCAAGAGAAGATTGCAGTTACCTTGGCGACGAGATCAGTCATTCCTGATATTGTGGGAACCAGTTGTTGAACTCCTGAAAATAGGAGCCGCATCCTGGCGCGGCTTGGCTTATCGGAGCGTGCTTCTGACAAAAAACCATCAAGTGTTTCGATGGCGTCATCGTTGCCGCTTTCTCGTACAACTCGTTCCAATTCTTTCAGGGCGGCAACCGTCTCGCCGTCGTACCGCTCTTGGTAGGTGCCGATGTGCGAGTTTACGACGCGACTCTTGTTCACTCCAGTCGAGTTGTCTCCCACATGAAAGTAGTCGCCGTGGTAGGTCTTCTTCACTACTGGATCCCGCTCTCTTAGTCTTTTGTCGCCTGCTGCGGATATGGCAACTTTCGAATACTCGTTGAGGTCGACATCGGGGGTGCCGTCTGCAAGGGGTAGAGCCTCAAGTAGCCCCCATTTCACCATCGGCCTGACTAAATGCAGAACGAGTCGCTGATGCTCGCCGATGGATATGGCAAGCTCGTTTATTCGCATGGATTGATTTTTGGCTCGGTATGCTGCATCGAGAATTTCTCTTTCTATCTTGTCGCGTTCGTTGTGGTCGAGATTCTTTGCGCGCGCCAACGCTTCACTTGCTTGTCCATTATTTATGGCCCACCTTCGCAGCATGAAGCCGCCAAAGGCAAGCAAGAAAAGGACAGCAATGGCGTTCTCCAGTGCGCTTGGCTGCTTGGTGGGACTTGACTCTGCTATGGCTGCAAGAGTTGACAGTTGGTCGATCATAAATCGCTTCCTTGGGCGGGCGAACGCTCAAGCATCGTCCATGCCCGCCTCGTCGTCCGCGAGTAACTGTCGGATTTGTGACTAGGCGATGCGATCGTCGACTCCGACAAGGCTGTGTCTGGCTGCAGTAGTCGGATCGGCGGAGCGTATAGAAGTTGGCGGGTCGGTGAGGAGGGCGGCTGCGGTGGCGTGAATGGCGGGAAGGCCGTCGTACTGGATGGCGGGCTCCGTCCAGGTCACGACCGTGGCACTAGTTGACATGTTCGATCAAGCGTTACGCGCTTCGCTCATCACATCGATTGGAACGGTTGACCAGTGGTCGCGGCGTAGGAGTACGGTCAATGACCGCAGGGCTGCTCACTGTAGTGATTGCCGGACGTGACGTGACGTAGGAGTGCTGCCGTGCCCCCACGTGCAAGGACGATCGTCGACCCACGGTTTGCCGCTGAGTTGCGACGGCTTCGTGAGGCGCGCGGCATGTCGCTGCGGCAGCTCGCCGCCGCCGTCAACCACGGCAAGAGCCTCGTCCACCAGTTGGAGATCGGGCAGACCAAGCCCACCGTGGACGTGGCGCTCCGGCTCGATGACGCGCTGGCGGCGCAGGGTGCGCTGGCGGGGCTGGTCGCCGATGCCCCCGATGGCGGTGAACGCCTTGCGTACGTGACGGCGCATCCCCGCCGGGTCGATGCTGCCGCTGCGCAAGCGCTCGCCGGCCTGCTCGCTGGTTACCGCCGGCTGGAGGACGCCATCGGATCCGGGCCGATCATGGCACCGATCCGTGCCCACCTCGACACCGTTACCTGCCTGCTGCGGGACGCCCCGTACGACGTGCGGCCCGGAGTCGTGGACGTGGCTGCGCAGTGGGCACAGTTCGCGGGCTGGCTGAGCATCGCGCGGGGCGAGGACCGTGCGGCCACGGTGTGGCACGCGAGGGCTCTGCACTGGGCGACCGAGGCCGGTAACAAGGATCTCGTCGCCACCGTGCTGTCCTTCCAAGGCCATCAGGCGGAAGTGCGGCGTGATCTGCGCGCGATGATCGGGCTTTCCCGGTCTGCGCGCCGAGACGAGACCGTGAACGCGGCATTGCGCTCCTACTGTGCAGGGCAGGAGGCAAGAGGTCTTGCCATGGCCGGAGCTGATGCTGCCGATGTGCTCGCCTGCCTGTCCGAGGCGTCGGACGTGTCGGCCCAGGCAGCGGAGGAACCGTTGTCCCCATGGGGCTACTGGTACACGCCGTCGTTCTTTGCCGTCCAGCAGGGCATCGTGTGGCGGTATCTCGGCGTGACCGACAGCCGCGCCAACGACCGGGCACTGGAGTTGCTGACGATCGGTGTCGAGGGGGTGAACGAGGAGGCGGGCGGCGCCGATTGGCACGGCCGCAACATGGTGCATCTGGCCATGGCGCAGGCGCAGGCCGGAGACACGACGGCTTCTCGTGAAACTTTGGCGGCGGCCGACACCATCGCGGTTGCCACCGCCTCACGACAACTCACCCGTGAAGTGACGGAGGCAGCCCACCGACTCGGCCTGTCCGCGATGCCGTAGCGGACGCGTTTTGGCTGCTCAGCCACCCATCGCCGCCCACACGATGATCGTGGGTGATGGCGATAGGACGGTGTTCCCGATCCACCGCCGCGCCCTCGGTCGACGGAGGTGCGGATGCAGGGCCAAGGCGACGAGCCAGCGATGAGTCGGGGCGAGCAGGTCGAGGCCGCCGAGCGGGAGGCCGCCAAGAAGCGGCTGCTCGCGCAGGCCGAGGCGGAGCGCGTACCGGTGGAGGAGACCACCCGGGCGGTCCCGGACCGGCGGTGGCGGCGTGACCAGCGGTGACGAGCCGATCGGTCGTCGGGTGGCCCGCTGGCGGGTGCGGCGGCGGATGACCCAGCAGATGCTCGCGGACCGGCTCGGCAGGTCCAAGAGCTGGATGGACAAGGTCGAGCGGGGCGTCCGCGCGCTGGACCGGTACCCGGTCATCCAGGAGATCGCCGAGGTGCTGCGGGTCGATCCGCTGGTGCTGCTCGGCGAGGATCGCACGCCGCCGTCGGCGGGCGCCGGCCCGCCGGACGGGATGGACGGGATACGGGCCGCTCTCGCCCGCTACGACCGCGAGCCCGGCCGCCCGGTGCGGGCAACGGAGATCGAACGGCATGTGGCACACGCCTGGCTGACCTACCAGCACGCGCACTACCCCCAGGTGGTGCGGTTGCTGCCGGAGCTGCTCGACGCTGCCCAGGGCGTGCGCGCGGAGGCGCCGGAGTTGCTGGTGCAGGCGTATCGGATCACCTCGTCGGTGCTGGTGAAGTTCGGCGAGGCCGACCTGGGTTGGCTGGCTGCCGACCGGGCGGTGGCCGTGGCGGGCGGCGACCCGGTGCTCGCGGGGGTGGCGACCGTGTCGGTCGGGCAGGCGCTGCGCTGCCTGGGTCGGCACCGGCTGGCGCTGGCCGCGACGGTCGCCGCCGCGCGCCGCGTCACGCCCGGATCGGAGACGGTCCACGGGGCCCTGCTGATCCAGGCCGCTTTGGCTGCCGCCGGATGCGGCGACATCCGCCGGATCGGGGAGTTGACCGCTCGGGCCGCCGACATCGCCGCCCGGGTCGGGGCCGGTGACGACCCGTACCGGACCAGCTTCGGACCGGTCGCGGTCGAGTTGGCCCGGGTGGTCGCGGCGGTCGAGTCGGGGGACGCCGGGGAGGCGGTGCACCGGCACGAGCAGGCGATCCGGCGGGAGGGATGGCGGTGGCTGCCGGCCGAGTACCGGGCCGCGTACCTGGTGGACGTTGCGCGGGCGTACCTCCAGATCGGCGACCTGCGCGGGGCCGGGCGGGTGTTGGTCGAGGCGGACGGCGTCGCGCCGGCCGAGGTCCGGTGCCGACCGCCGGCGCGTACGGTGATCGCCGAACTTGCCCGGGGTCACCCGGCGCCGGCCGGCGTGGCGCGCCTGGCGACGCTGGTCGGCCTGACCCGCTGACCGGATCGGCCGGCACGTTGTGCGGGCGTCGCGGCTCGCGGGCGGATGCTATTGGTTCCCGGAATCGCAAGTCCCACTAATCGATAGATAACGGCGCGCCCTTAAGCGGAGAGCGCGGATTCGCGGCGCTGGGATTTGCGCGGGCAATACCGAGGTCTCTGTTCAAACTGGAGGCGGTTTGTCTGCCGCAGTCGTGTTGTTGGCGTTATCGGTCGGTCGCTCGCGAAAAGTGTGGACGGCGACGTGGTCGCCTCCATCTTGTCGAGTCAGTGTCAATTACCTGCCATTCCATTATCTTGTGATCAATGCAAATCACTCGATACGTTTCCCTGGCCCGAATGGAGCACCCAGGACAAGGGGGAACTCTTGAAAACAACCCTACGCTGGTCCGCAGCGGCCAGTCTGGCGCTCGCGCTGGTCGTGACCGCCCCGGCGGCCGCCGAGGCGAAGCCGACCACAGTCGAGAGGAACGGCAACACCACCACCACCGCCCGCACCAGTGACGGTCGTGCGATCACCAACGCAGCGATCGCCAAGGAGGTCGCGGCGTTCTGGACGCCGGAGCGGATGGCGAGCGCCGTCGACCTGGACATCGCGAAGCGTCCAGGCGCCAGCGAGTCGACCAACCGGGCGCCGAAGCCCGACGGGCCGGCGGGCACGGTCGCGCCCCTGGCACCGAGCGTCGCCAGCGGCGACGACGTCAGCATCCAGCTCAACGAATCAGCGGTCGTCGGCAAGGTCTACTTCACCATGCCCGGCGGCGGTACCGCCTCCTGCTCGGCGAGCGCCGTCGCCAGCGGCAAGCGCCGGCTGGTCATGACCGCCGGTCACTGCGTGCACCAGGGCAGCGGCGGGCAGTGGTACAGCAACTGGCAGTTCGTGCCGCGGTACCGCAACGGGGTGCGGCCGTTCGGGACGTTCGTGGCCTACCAGCTCACAGCCCGCACCGCGTGGATCAACAACAGCAGCTACGACGAGGACATGGGCATCGCCATCATGCACAACGGCGGTAACTGGGGCCTGAAGGTCGTCGACACGGTCGGTGGCCACGGTCTGCGCTGGAACTGGGGCTACAACATCTCCCTGATGACCGCCCTCGGCTATCCGTCGAACCTCGGCGGCGGGGAGAGCCAGTACTACTGCCAGAGCGGCACGTGGTACGCCGGCGGTCAGCAGATCCGGATGTGGTGCAACATGACCTACGGCTCCAGCGGCGGCCCTTGGCTTCAGGAATACAACGACCAGAACGGCCTCGGATACGTCAACAGCGTCGTGAGTCACGGCGACAATCCGGGCAACGGACAATTCGACGGCCCGTACTTCGACAATGACATCAAGAGCCTCTACGACTTCGCGGAAGGTCTTTCCCCGGCGTAAAGGCACATGACCGGCAGAGCCCCGGCCCGCGGCCGGGGCTCTGCGCGTGTGCTCTGTTCCCGTAGCCGATGTCGGGGCACCGCCCTCGGTGGGCATGCGGCGGAGGTGCCGACACTTGCACCGGCCCGAAGCGGAGATCAAGATCTGCGGCATGGAGTTCTTCTGCTACCACCGCGACCGGCGTGATTCCCTGGCACTGCGCACCGAGTTGCTGGAGGAGCACTGGTCCTACATGGACCGGTACGCGGCCGAGATGATCGCCCGCGGCCCGACCTTCGCCCCCGACGGGGAAACGCCGACCGGCAGCGTGCACATCGTCGACCTGCCCGATGCCGCCGCCGCCCGGGCATTCGCCTTCGACGAGCCCAACTACCAGGCCGGTGCGTACCGGGACGTGCTGCTGCGCCGCTGGCACAACACGCTGGGGCGCACCATGTGGGACTTTCCCGGTGGCCGGACCGGTGGCAACCGGTACCTGGTGCTCGGCCTCGGCGCGGGGCAGGCCGCCGACCGGGCCGTGCCGCCCGACCGGGACGACCTGATCGCGTACGGGCCGCTGTTGTCCGACGACGGCGCCACCTGGCTGGGCACGGCGGTGCTGATCGGGGCGGCGGACCCGGACGAGGCGCGCGCCGTGCTGGCCCCGGACCGGTACGCCGAGATCGAGGTGCACGACTGGAGGTTCGGCGGACGTCCGTCCTGATCCCAGAGGCGCCGGCCCTGGGCCAGCGGCCCGACCCGCCTGCCACCCAGCATGGCCGCATGGCCCTCGATCTGTACGCAGGCATACCCGTCGAGGACTATCCGGCGGCGCTGGCCTGGTACGAGAGGCTGCTCGGCTGCCCGCCGTCGTTCGTGGCCAGCGACACGGAGGCGGTGTGGGAACTGGCCGAACACCGGTCGTTGCTCGTCGAGCACCGCCCGGAGCGCGCCGGGCACGCCATGCACGATCTTCGTCGACGACTTCGACACCCGTGTGGCCGGGATCGCCGAGCGGGGACTGGAACCGGCGAGGCGGGAGACCTACTCGAACGGCGTACGCAAGGCCAGGTACGTGGATTACGAGGGCAACGAGATCGAATTCGGCGGCCCACCCGTCTGATCGAACTCGACCGGTGCGCGCCGGTCACGGCGTCGCGCCGGCCGGGGTCCGATACCGGCCGGCGGGGCACCCGGCCAGGAGCCTCCCGGGCCGCGGCGACTTGTCACCACCCCCGGCTATCCTGCGCCCGCGCCCCGGGACGGTCCCGGCGGCGGGTACCGGGTGGCGGGACAGCCACCCCGCTGGGAGGGTCGCGTGGCAACCGAGGAGGCCGGTGTCGAGGCGTGCCGGATCGCCGCACGGCAGGTGGCGGAGGGGACGGGCGCGGCGCGCAAAGAAGCCCTGCGGCGGCTGGCCGACCTCGGCGCGACCGACCCGACGCTGCGCCAGGACGTGGCTGACGCGATCTGCGCCTGGCTGCGGGCGCCGGGTGCCGCCGACGGCGGGGACGCCGACGCGCGGCGGGCGGCGTTGCGGGTGCTCGCCGGGCTGCTGCGCCCGGCCGGGGCGGGCGAGGCGACGCCGACGGGGCTCGCCGTGGACCTGTCCGGGGCGTCTCTGACGGACGTGGACCTCGGCGGCTGCGAGCTGGCCGGGGCCCGGTTCGCCGACACGCGGTTCCTCGGCACGACCTCTTTCGCCGGCGCCCGGTTCACCGGCGACGCGGACTTCACCCGCGCGCTCTTCCACGGCGGGGCCCGGTTCGACGGGGCGGTGTTCGCCGCCGACGCGGCGTTCGGGCGTGCCCGGTTCCGGGGACCGGCCGGCTTCGACCGGGCGGACTTCGCCGGCATGGCGTGGTTCGGGCGGGGCGAGGACGAGCTGTGGGAGGACGATCCGGCCTGGGACGCGATCGAGGACGTCCGGCCCGCGCCGTGGGACGAGCCGAACGAGGACGACCCGGGCTGGCCCGTCGCGGTGCTGATGGGGGACTACCAGAGCTGGGAGGAAGGCGGGGACGGGGCACGCTTCGCCGGGACCGCGTCGTTCCGGCAGGCCCGCTTCGCCGGCCCGGCCTGGTTCTGCAAGGCCCGGTTCGGCGGGGAAGCGACGTTCCGGGACGCCCGGTTCGGCGCGGCGGTGCGACTCGACCAGCCCACGGTGGACCTCGCTGGCGCACAGTGGGTTGGCGCGGCCGGCGAGCCGGTGAGCTGGCCCCTCGGCTGGACGTCCCGACCAGGGCCGGACGGCACGGACGTGCTCGTGCCGGACGAATCCGTGTCGCCCTACGCGCGGCAGCTCGGCGACGGCGACCCCGCCGTCCGCCACGCCGGGCTGCGCGCCCTCGGCGAGCTGGGCGACGCGCGACCGGAGCTGCGCCAGCGGGTGGTCGACACCATCTGCGGATACCTGCGCGGGCCGCTGCCGTTCGACGTGCGCGGCGACCTGGGCCCCGCCGAGGCCGGGGAGTCGGCGCTGCGCCGCGACGCGCAGCGGCTGCTCGCCGAGCGGCTGCGCCCGGTGGCCGCCACCCCCGACGGGCCCATGCACTGGCCGGGCATGAATCTGTCGCTGTGCGGCGCGACGCTGCTCGACCTCGACCTGCACGGCTGCCACGCGGGGTACGCGGACTTCGCGGCCGCCCAGTTCCACGGCGCCACCCGGTTCGACGACAGCACGTTCGACGGTGCCGCCTTCCGGCTGGGTGGGCCCGAGGGGCGCGCGTCGTTCCACGGCGAGGCCACGTTCGCCGGGGCGCGGCTGGACCGGTGGCGCGGGGTCGGGGAGGTGCTCGACGGCGTCGTGTTCCACGCCGGCGTCGTCGTCGACCCTGCCGAGGATCGGGCACCGGCGGGACAGGGCTGAGCGGGCGCGGCCGGCCCGCCCCGCGCCCGGATCCGAGGCCGCGCGTCCGGCGGGGGCGGGCCGTGGGCCGCCGGCCCTCAAGGCGGGGCCGGCGGGGGACCGGGGCGCCACCGGCGCCAGGGCACGGCGCGCTTGCCGGCGACCTCGACCGCGCGGCCGACCAGCCGGGATCGATCTGTGCCGGCGGCTCGGGACCGGGGCGCCCGCCCCGGCCCGAGCCCGGGTCGGTCAGGACCAGGGGGCCGTCGGATACCAGGGGATGATCTCGCGGCGGGCGAGGATCCGCACGTCCCAGTAGAGGAACGTGAAGGCGCCGGCCACGATGAACGCGACCGCGGTCAGGGTCGCCAGTCGGGTCGGCCGGGCGCTGAACCACCGTTGCAGGCGGGAACCGGCGAGCCAGGCCAGCAGCAGGAACAGCACCGCCATGATGACGATGTTGCCGATCGACTGGAGGGTGAACGCGGCGGCCCCGTAGAGCGGGTTGCCGCTCTCGGCGGCGTCGCGGAACATCTGCCGGAACAGCGCGAACGGCCGGCCGATGAGGAAGCCGGCGATCAGCGCGCCCATGAAGATCATCGGCGCGTTCGGGTACCGCTGGGCGATCCGGGCGAACGGATCCGGCACCACGCCGAGTGCGGCCAGACCGAGGTAGATCATGATGAGCCCGATCAGGCCGAAGACCACCATCGACTGGATGCTCCGCGGCGACAGGCTGCCGGGACTGTTGCTGGCGGTGGAGAACTGCGGCATCGACGTGCCGACGAAGCCCACGATCGCGCCGTACGTGGCCGACACCGCGATCATGCCGACCGACATCCAGCCTAGTGGCTTCAGCGGCTGCACGAACCTGCTGAGCCTGCTGCCGGTGGTGCCGGTCAACGGGGCGAGGGCACCGAACGCGGCGATGTTGCAGGCGGTGAACGTGCCGGCGATCCCGGAGACGAAGGCGAACAGCACGCCGGCCGCGACGCCCTGGATGGGGGTCTCCTTGGCGTCGTGGCCGAGCAGGGTGTTGGCGACGTTGTCGCCGATGGTCCGGTCGACGAACTCCGCCGACCAGATCACGGTCAGCAGGAAGCCGCCGAGGACGCTGAGCAGGATGATCAGCCCGCGCCGCCGGGGGAAGTGCCCCGTGACGAACGCGGACGTGCCCGTCTGCGCGGTGTCGGGCCGGATCCGGACGGGTACGTCGGGTTGCTGGGGGGACCGCTGGGTCTGCGTCACGTGCGCTCCTCAGGGTGGGGGGTGGAACCCGGGCGTGACCGCCGACGTCGGCGACGCCGCCCGCGACCGGCGAACGGGAGCCACCGGTCGGCCTGGACGCACCCGCCCGACCCCTCCTACCAGCAATGAATCGTGCGGGATCGATGTCCGCGTCTCATCATGGGACGCTTCCGGTCCCGGGGGTTCTTCCGCCCTGCGCAATCGCGCTGGGTGATCGGCCTGTGCCCCGAAGTGCCCGTGCCGATCCCGCCGGGTCGCCCGGCCCGCCCTGATCAGGGCAGCGGCCACTCGTGGACCGGCCGGTTGCTGTGCATCAGCGTCACGTAGTGCCGCACCACCTCGCGCAGTGCCTCCGGCCGGTCGAGGTGGTCGGTGGACTCGAGCCGGTGCAGGGTCTCCACCTGCCAGCTCGCGCCGTTGCGCCCCGTCAGGCAGCGCTGCTCGATGATGCCGAGCAGCCGGTCGCGTTCGCCCGGGTCCAGGCCCCACCGGTCCAGCCCGTGGTGGGCCAGCGGCAGCAGCCGCCGCAGCACCAGCTCGGTGACCGGGAGGTAGCCCAGGCCGGGCCAGAAGACCTGGGCGTCGATGCCGTGGCGGGCGCAGCTGGTGAAGTTCTCCTCCGCCGCGCTGAACGACATCTGCGACCACAGCGGTCGGTCGGCCTCGGCGAGCGCCCGGACCAGGCCGAAGTAGAAGGCGCCGTTGGCGACGGTGTCGAGCACGGTCGGCCCGGCCGGCAGCACCCGGTTCTCCACCCGTAGGTGCGGCCGTCCCTTGAGCACGTCGTAGACCGGCCGGTTCCACCGGTAGACGGTGCCGTTGTGCAGGCGCAGTTCGGCGAGCTTGGGCACCCCGCCGGCGGCGAGGGCCTCGGCCGGGTCCTCCGGGTCGCAGACCGGCAGCAGCGCCGGGAAGTAGCGGACGTTCTCCTCGAACAGGTCGAACACGGTGGTGATCCAGCGTTCCCCGAACCAGACCCGGGGGCGTACGCCCTGCGCCTTGATCTCCTCGGCGCGGGTGTCGGTGGCCTGCTGGAACAGTGGGATGCGCGTCTCCCGCCACAGCTCCCGACCGAAGAACAGCGGCGCGTTGGCGCCGAGCGCCACCTGGATGCCGGCGATCGCCTGGGCGGCGTTCCAGTAGTCGGCGAACTGGGCGGGGCTGACCTGCAGGTGGAACTGGGTGCTGGTGCAGGCCGCCTCCGGGGTGATCGTGTCGGCGGTGACGGCGAGCCGCTCCACCCCGTTGATCGCGATCCGCAGGTCCTCGCCCCGGGCCGCGAAGATCTGCTCGTTGAGCAGCTCGTAGCGGGGATTGGCCGACAGCGTCGCCGCGGTCAGGTGCTCGGGGCGCAGCGTCGGCAGGATGCCGATCATCACCATGTGCGCGCCGATCGCGCGGGCCTTCTGCTCCGCGGCGTTCAGGCTGGCCCGCACGTGCTCCTCGAACTCGGCCGTGCCCGTGCCGGTGAGCCGGCGGGGCGCCACGTTGATCTCCACGTTGAACTGGCCCAGCTCGGTCTGGAAGCTCGGGTCGGCGACGGCGGCCAGCACCTCGGCGTTGCGCATGGCGGGCATCGAGTCCTCGTCGACCAGGTTGAGTTCGATCTCCAACCCGGTCATCGGCCGGTCGACGTCGAACCGCGACTCGCGCAGCATCTCGGCGAACACGTCGAGGCAGCGGCGCACCTTCTCCCGGTAGCGGGCCCGATCCTCGCGACTGAAGGTCCGCACGCCGACTTCCTCGCCCATGGTCACCACCCTGTCACCGCTGGTCCCCTAAACCTCGCACGTCGCATCGGGGCCGGGGAAGACCTGAGACCTCTTCTCTACCCAGCGGGGCTCCCGGTGATCCCCGTCGCCCGCGTGCCGGTCGCGCCCGGGAGCGACCGGGGTCACCGATAACATGGCCGGCGGCGAGAGGTGGAGAGAGTGCTGATGCGCGAGAAGGTGACCCGGTTGTTCGTGGTGGCGGCGATCGCCGAGGCGATCTCCTGGGCCGCCCTGCTGGCCGGCATGGCGGTGAAGTACGGCCCGCCCGCCAACGAGCTGGGCGTGCAGGTCTTCGGCCCGATCCACGGCGGCCTGTTCATCGCGTACGGCGTGCTGGTGCTCGCGGTGGCCCGCCTGCGCCGGTGGAGCCTGCTGGCCACCGGGGTGGCCCTGGCCTGTGCCGTGCCGCCCTTCGCCACGCTCGCCTTCGAGCGTTGGGCGCGGCGGCGCGGCATGCTCGACACCGCCCGCGAGCCCGCCCGCGAGGCCGCCCCGGTCGGCTGACCCGCCCGACCCGGGCGGCTACCCGGCGAGGAAGGCGGACAGCTCGGCGGCGAGCTGTTCCGGCGCCTCCTCGGCCATGTGGTGGCCCGACTCGACCGGTGCGGCCCGCACGTCGTCGGCCCACTCGCGCCAGATCGCGGCGGGGTCGCCGTAGAGGTCCATCATGTCGTCCCCGGTGGACCACAGGAAGAGCACCGGGCAGGTGATCCGCCGGCCGGCGGCCCGGTCGGCGTCGTCGGCCGCCCGGTCCGGGCCGAGGCCCGCCCGGTAGTCCTCGCACATGGCGTGCACGGTCGCCGGGTCGTGGATGGCCCGGCGGTAGTCGGCGTACGCCTCCTCGCCCATCTCGGCGGGGGAGCCGCCGTACCAGGCGTCCGGGTCGGCGTTGATCACCCGCTCGGCGGGCTTGTCGAGCTGGCCCAGAAAGAACCAGTGCCACCACCGGGCGGCGAACCGGGCGTCGGCGCGGGCCAGGGCCTCCCCGATCGGCACCCCGTCGAGCACCCCGAGGCGGCTGACCCGGTCGGGGTGGTCCAGCGCGGTGCGCATCGCCACGTAGCAGCCCCGGTCGTGCCCCACCACGGCCGCGCGGTCGTGGCCGAGGGCGTCGAGCAGCGCCACGACGTCGCCCGCCATCGCCCGCTTCGAGTACGGCGCGTGGTCGGGGGTGCTCGGCGGCGTCGACGAGCCACCGTAGCCGCGCAGGTCCGGGCAGATGACCGTGTGCCGCTCGGCGAGCAGCGGCGCCACCCGGTGCCAGGTGGCGTGGGTGCGGGGATGGCCGTGCAGCAGCACCACCGGCGACCCGGACCCGCCGTGGCGTACGCGCAGGCGTACCGGCCCGAGGTCGATCTCGTCGAGCGTGAATCCGGCGAACATGGCGCCTGCGGTGCCCGGGCGCGCGGGGAGTGAAACGTCGGATCAGCGTCGGCGCGCGAGCCAGGCCGGCGCCGAGCGCGAGACGTCGGGTCAGCGCCGGGCGTGCGAGCCAGGCCGTCGTCGGGCGCGCGACTCAGGTGAGCGCGGCCCAGGCCAGCAGGGCGGCGACCAGCAGCCCGCCCAGTGTCGCCTGGAGCAGCAGCGGCGGCCCGAGGTGCGACCACAGCGTGGCGGTGCGGGGGGTGAGCAGCTGCCCGGTCGTCAGGTTGACGATCCGCTCGATCTTCGGCGGCAGGTCGGGGTCGCCCTGCCGGCGCAGCGTGAGCTGCACGTGGTCGGCGGGGTGCAGGGCGCTCTGCGGCAGGTGCCCGTGCAGCTCGACCTCGCAGAGCTGCCCGGCGGAGTCGCGCAGCCGCACCGGGGTGACCAGGTATTCCGGGCCCTTCTTCAGGTCCTTGAACCGCCGGCGGGCCGCGCCGGAGCCGGCGGAGAACAGGGACCGGAGCACCGCCGCCAGCAGCCCGGCCACCCCCGCCGCCGCGAGCACCGCGACCAGCACCGGCTGGCCGATCCGCACCTCGCGCGGGTAGCCGTCGAGCAGGCGGACGACCCGGCCGGTGACGATCCGGTCGGTGGGGTGGACGATCCGCCGGATATGGAGGTCGCTGTCCATGGTCACCACCCAGAGTCCGGTTGCGTTCACCGATGGTATCGGCCATCCGGCCTGAACGACGTGAATGAATCCTGGTCACGCGCTCACGGCGGCCAGGTGACAACCGGACCGGCGCGGGTAAGCGGGGGGCCGAGCTGGAAAGGGGTCGAGCATGCAGCTGTCCTTCCTGCGCCCGCTCTACGACCGGCCGGGGCCGTGGGTCTCGGTGTACCTGGACGCCTCCGCCAACACCCAGGACGCCCACCCGGCGCTCGATCTGCGGTGGCGAGGCCTGCGCAACCAACTCCAGGAACAGCGCGCCGACGTGGACACGATCGACGCGGTCGAACGGGTCGTCCGCGGGCACGACCCGATGCCGGGGGACTACGGCCTGGCGGTCTTCGGCACCCGGGGCCGGGTGGTGCTGTCGGAGTACCTCTCCGCCCCGCCGCTGCGGGACCTCGCCGCGTTCACCCCCCTGCCGCACGTGATGCCGCTGCTGGCGCAGCGCGGCGAGCAGGTGGCGTGGGTGCGGGTGCTGGCCGACCGGACCGGGGCCGATGCCATGGCGATCAGCGCCGGCGGCGTGCCGCGCCGCGCCCACGTGACCGGCCGGGAGGACTTCCAGTTGCGTCGGGTGCGACCCGGCGGCTGGTCCCAGTCGCGGTACCAGCGCGCCGCCATGGAGGCCTGGCACCACAACGCCGGCGACGTCACCGCGGCGACGGTGGAGCTGGCCGAGAAGGTCGGCGCGGACGTGGTGGTGGTCGCCGGCGACGTGCGGGCCACCGGCGTGATCGCCGCCCAGATGCCGCAACGCTGGCAGGATGTCATGGTCCGCACCGACGCCGGCTCCCGGGCCGGCGGCGCCGACCAGACGCTTCTGGACGACCTCACCGTGCAGACCATCGCCGAGGTGGCCGACCAGCGGATCACCGCCGCGCTCGACCGGTTCGGCATGCAGGAGGACGTCGGCGCCGGGCTGGAGGCCGTGGTCTCCGCGCTGCAACGCAACCAGGTCGACACCATGCTCATCGTCGACGACCCGTCGGCGACCGGGGAGCTGTGGATCGGGCCGGACCCGACGGCGATCGCCACCGACCCGCGGCAGCTCGCCGACATGTCGGTGCGCAACCCGGAGAAGGTCCGTGCCGACGCCGCGCTCGTGCGCGCCCTGGTCGGCACCGACGCCGAGCTGACCGTGCTCGGCCCGGACGAGGCGCCGGAGCTGGCCGACGGTGTCGGGGCGGTGCTGCGGTACGTCGACGTCGCCACGCCGGGGCGTGGCAATGCCTGAGCGGACGGTGGCCGACCTGGTGGTCGAGAGGCTCCGTGCCTGGCGGGTGCCGCGGGCCTTCGGCTACCCCGGGGAGGCCATCGCCCCCGTGGTCGAGGCGCTCGACGCCTCGGGCGGGGACCCGGCGTTCGTCCCCGCCCGGCACGAGGAGACCGCCTCCTACATGGCCACCGGGCACGCCAAGTTCACCGGCGGGATCGGGGTCTGCCTGGCCACCCAGGGGCCGAGCGCCGTCCAACTGCTCAACGGGCTCTACGACGCCAAGCTGGACAGCAAGCCGGTGGTGGCCATCGTCGGCGAGGACGTCTCCGGCCCGCTCGGCGGCGCCCACCAGGAGATCGGCCTGAGCCGGCTGTTCGGCGACGTGTGCAACCAGTTCGTCCGGTACGGCCGCACCCCCGCCGGCGTGCCGGCCCTGCTCGACCAGGCGTTCCGCACCGCCGCGGCCACCCGCAGCCCGGTCTGCGTGGTGCTGCCGCGCCAGTTGCAGGAGATCGCGGTGCCCGACCTGCAACCCCAGGCGGTGGGCGTGCTCGCGGCGACGCCCGGGGAGCCACTGGCCCGGGTGCTGCCGCACGACGTCGACCTGGAGGCGGCCGCCCAACTGCTCGCCAACGGCCAGCGCACCGCCATCCTGGTCGGGCAGGGCGCCCGGGGCGCGGCGGAGGACATCGTCGCCCTCGCCGACCGGCTCGGCGCCGGGGTGGCGACCTCGCTGCTCGGCAAGCCGGTGCTCGACGAGCGGCTGCCGTTCCACGCGGGCGTACTCGGCGAGGTCGGCACCCCGGCCGCCGCCGAGCTGATGGGCGGCTGCGACACTCTGCTGCTGGTCGGCACGAACGACCCGTGGACGGACTACTTCCCGATGCCGGGGCAGGCCCACTCCGTGCAGATCGACATCGACGGGCGCCGGATCGGCACCCGCTACCCGGTGGACGTGCCGCTGGTGGGGGACGCCGCGGAGACGCTGCGGGCGTTGCTGGCAAGGGTGCCGGACCGGCCCAACGCCCGCTGGCGGGAGACCGTGGAGGGCTCCGTCGACCGCTGGCGGGCCGAGCGCGCGGACCGGGCCGCCGCCCCCGCCGAGCCGGTGAACCCGCAGCTCGTGGTGCAGGAACTCGCCACCCGGCTGCCCCGGCGCGGGGCGGTCGCGGTGGACGTCGGCTCGGTCATCTACTGGTACGCCCGGCACCTGGAACTGCCCCCCGGAGTGAACGCGCAGCTCTGCGGCACACTCGGCTCGATGGGCTGCGCCCTGCCGTACGCGGTGGCGGCCAAGCTCGCCGCTCCGGACGAGCCGGTGATCGCCCTGCTCGGCGACGGCGCCATGCAGCTCAACGGGCTGGCGGAGCTGGTCACCGTGGCGCACCACTGGCGGGAGTGGCGCGATCCCCGGCTGGTCGTGCTGGTGCTCAACAACCGGGACCAGTCCGGCATGGGCGGGGGCCGCCCGCCGTCCACCGACCCGGCGCGCCGCCGCCCCGACGTCCCGTACGCCGGCTGGGCCCGCCTGCTCGGGCTGCACGGGGTGCGGGTCGACCGGCCGGAGCTGGTGGGGGCGGCCTGGGACGAGGCGCTCGCCGCCGACCGCCCGTGCGTGGTGGAGGCGGTGGTCGACCCGGCGGTACGTCTGTCGCCCCCCGAGCCCGCGTTCGCGGACCTGCGCGGCGTCTTCGCCGATGGCGACGCCGCCCGGCGGGTCCGCGACCGGATGCTGACCACCGGGGTGGCCGTGGAGGCCGAAGACCTCGTTTAGCCGCCCGGCGGGCGGGCATGAGGACCGGCAGTCAGACGCGGGAGGTCGCCTTGTCCGAGCCCACCGATCGCCGGTACGGGCCCGCGCGCCTGCCGGAGCCCCGTGGACCGGTCTCGGCGGCGGTGCTGGACGCGCTGCGGCAGGAGCCGCACGATCTGCCGGCCGGGCTCGGTGCTCGGCTCGACCCGGTCGACCCGCTCACCGACGAGGACCTCCAGCTCACCCTTTTCTGCTGCTACGAGCTGCACTACCGGGGCTGGCGGGGCGTCGACGACGACTGGGAGTGGCAGCCGTCCCTGCTCGCGCTGCGCGCGTACGCCGAACGGGTCTTCGAGGCGGCGGTGCGGGCGCTCGTGGGGCCGCTGCCGGCGGTGCTGCCCGACGGCGTGCCGGCCGCCCTCGCCGACGTGGTCGCCGCGGACGCCGGGCCGTCGCTCGCGGGGCACCTCCAACGCCGGGCGTCGCTGGCGCAGTTCCGGGAGTTCGTCACCCACCGCTCGATCTACCACCTGCGGGAGGCGGATCCGCACAGCTGGGCCCTGCCGCGCCTCGGCGGGCCGGCGAAGGCCGCCCTGGTGGAGATCCAGACGGACGAGTACGGCAACGGGCGGCTGGACCGGATGCACGCCGAGCTGTTCCGGGTGACGCTGGACCGCCTGGGGCTGGACACCGGATACGCCGCCCACCTGGACGCGGTGCCGGCGGTCACCCTGGCCACCAACAACCTGATGTCGCTGTTCGGGCTGCACCGGCGGCTGCGCGGGGCGCTGCTGGGGCACCTCGCCGCGTACGAGATGACCTCGTCGCTGCCGAACCGCCGGTACGGCACCGGGCTGCGCCGGCTCGGCCTGGACGAGGCGGCCACCCGCTTCTACGACGAGCACGTGGAGGCCGACGCGGTGCACGAGCAGATCGCCGCGCACGACCTGTGCGGCGGCCTGGTCCGGGTGGAGCCGGGGCTCGCCCCCGACGTGCTCCTCGGTGCCGGCGCCGCGCTGGCGGTGGACCGGCTCTTCGCCGCGCACCTGCTCGACGCCTGGGCCGCCGGCCGCACCTCGCTGCGCCCGACCCCCGGCCCGCCCCGGGTCACGCTGCGGGAGTCCCCCCGGCCCGGCGGGATGGCCGCGCCGGTCACCGCCCTGGCCTGACCTGCGACCCGCCCTCCGCGTCCCCCGGTCCACCGCTCGTCGATCTTGCACTTTCGGCCCCCGTTACGGCTGTTCATCCCGGTTCGTCGAGGCGCCAACCGCAAGATCGCGGGGGTGGGGCGGGTCAGGTTTGGCGGGTGGTGCCGGCGCGGAAGCCGATCGCCTTGTGCGTGCCGTCGCAGAAGGGCTTGAGCGCGGACCTGCCGCACCGGCACAGCGCCACCGTGCCCCGCCGCGCGTCGATGGTCTCGCCGTCCGGGGTGATCAGGGCGAAGTCGCCCCGGACGAGCAGCGGGCCGTCCTGGTACGGGGTGATGGTGGCCGCCGCGGCGGGCGTGTCGTCGTCTGCGCGCATGGGCGCTCATGTGCCCGCCGTCCCGGCGCCGAAACCCCTGGTCACAGCTCGGGTGCCGGGCTGGCGGCGGGGACGGCGGCAACCGCCCGGATCTTCTGATTACTCCCGCCCGGTGGGGGATGCCCCGTTTGAACCCCATCGGGACGGGAAGCCGGGCCGCGTGGTGAGCGAACGAGGCAAGGTGGGGCCGGTGCACAAGGTGCGCAAGGGGCTCGCGGCCGACGGTGCCGGACTGGCGGGCGACCGGGTGGTGGCCGCCGGCAGCGCGGCCCGGGTCCTGGTGGCCGCCACCGCGCGGGCGCTGCGCGGCACCGACTGCGCCGACCTGGGATACCCCGGACACTCCGGCCCACTGTCGCGGTTCACCGGCGCGCCCGAGCCGGTCCGGCGGGCGGCGGTGGTCCGGGCCGCCGGCCGGGTGGCGCTCACCCCCGGCCAGACGGCCGAGGTCGACGCCGAGCGCATCGCCCGCTGGTTCGCCGACCAGTACCCCCGTCGCCGTTACCCGGGCGCCCTGCTCGGCTCCCCGCACGGGGCGGCCGCGCACCTCGCGACGGCGCTCGGCGTGCCCTGGCTGCCCGCCGGGTTCGAGATGAGCGTGCACTGGGCCCAGGGCGCCGTGGACAGGCCGCAGTCCGCCCTCGACCACGGAGCGGCGCTGACGGCCCGCCTGCTCGCCGGCAACCCCGACCTGCACGTACGCCAGGTGCACTGCCCCGCCAGCCGGGGCGCGCTGGCCGGCGCCACGGTGTCGCTCGCGGCCCGGTGGCGGTCCCTGCCGGCCGCGTACGCGCGGTTCCTGGCCGACCTGCTGGAGCCGGGCGCACCGGTGCTGCTGCTGCGCGACGCCCGCACCTGGCCGGTGTTCGACTCCGCGCCCGGCCACAGCTTCCAGGTCGGCTGCCCGGGCAGCGGCCTGGACCCGGTGGACTTCCACCCGGACAGCCACGCCCTGCGCCAGGTGCTCCGCTCCGCCGGCGGGGACGGCGCGCACTGGCAGCCGCCGGAGGTCTGCGCGCCACCCGCCCCGGCCGAACACGGCGTGGAGTCCGGTTTCGAGGACAGCGTCCGGGAGTGGACCGCCCGGCACCGGCATCCGCTGCACCGCGTGCTCGTCCCGAGGCCGGGCGCGCTGAGCGCCGCGACCGCCGACCTGTACCGGCGCTGGCTGCGCGCGGCCGGCAAGACCGGCAACCGGCTGGTGGTGGAGTGCGGCCGGCTGCTCGACCCGTGGCAGGTGGTGCGGGCCGGGATGGTGCCGTACTGGTGCGAGAACGCCACCCGGCGCAGCGTGGAGGGGGTGGAGTGGTGGCTCGCCGGCAGCGAGCCGTTCAGCTCGGTGGACGTCCTGCCCGAGCCGCCCGGCCTGCGGTCGCCGGCGTTGGCCGGGTTGCCGCAGTGGCTGGCCGTCGCCGGCTTCGGCCGCCGCCGGCGGGCCCTGGACCGCACCTCGGCGCGGGGCTACCCGGTCACCTCCGTGCCCACCCGCCGGGCCACCGAGGTGCTGCGGGCCCAGCCGTACGACCTGCCGACGCCGCCGCCGATGACCGTCGCCGAGGCACTCGCGGCCTTGCGGGACAGCGGCGCCCACCAGGGGTTGCTGATCTGTTGAACCAGCCCTGTCGAAACATCCTCGCGAAACCGGGGTCCCGTGATTGAGTACCTACGGAGCGGGAACACCGCTGGCTGCGACGGCCTGATCACGCCGTCCGGCGCGGCGTCGTCGCCCGCTGGCATCCCAGTCATGTGACCCACTTCCGGCCCGGTGCGTGGTGCGACCACGCGCGCGCACGACCGGTTTCCTGAATCCGGGCGGGGGACCTTCCTGAGGGAGGCGCGGATGTTCGGACAGAGCACCACAACCACACCACCTCCGACCGACCGGGGCCTGGAGGACCTGGACGCGGCCGCGCTGGCGTACGCGGCCCGGATCGAGGGTCTTCCGCCCGAACGACGCCAGGAGGCGCGTGAGGACCTGGTCCGGTTCGCCCTGCCGTTCGCCGGCCGACTCGCCCGCCGGTATCGGGGGCGGGGGGAGCCGCTGGAGGACCTGGAGCAGGTCGCCCGCCTCGGCCTGGTCAACGCCGTCGACCGGTACGACCCCGAGCGGGGGTCGTTCACCGCGTACGCCGCGATCACCATCGTCGGCGAGATCAAGCGCCACTTCCGCGACCGCACCTGGGGCGTGCACGTGCCCCGCCGGCTGCGCGACCTGATCCTGGAGGTGGGGCAGGCGACCGCCGCGCTGACCAGCGAGCTGTCCCGGGCCCCGTCGGTCGCCGAGCTGGCGGCGCGGCTGGAGACGCCGGAGGAGGAGATCCTGGCCGCGCTGGAGTCGGCGGCCGGCTACAGCCCGGCCTCGCTCAACGCCCCCGTCGGCGGGGAGAGTTCGGCCGAGTTCGGCGACCTGGTCGGCGAGTCCGACAACGCGCTGGAGTCCGTCGACGACCGGGTGACCGTCAGTGGGCTGCTGCACCGGCTGCCCTGGCGGGAGCGGCGCATCCTGGCCATGCGCTTCTACGGCAACCAGACCCAGGCGGAGATCGCCGCCCGGTTCGGCATCTCCCAGATGCACGTCTCGCGGCTGCTGTCGCGGGCGCTGACCTGGCTGCGCCAGGCGATGCTCGCCGACGCCCCGCCGCCGTGGCAGAACGGCGCGGCCGAGTCGGACAGCACGAAGACCCGCATCTCCGTGAAGCAGAACGGCGACCGGGTGGTCGTGGAGGTCGGCGGGGAGGTCGACCGGGACGGCGCGGACCAGCTCCGCAGGGCCATGCTGGAGGCGGTGACCGGCCAGCCCGCCGAGGTGGTGGTGGACCTGGTCGGCGCGGGCGGCTTCGACGCCGGCGGCATCGCCGCGCTGATGGCCGGCCGCGAGGCCGCCGCCCGCACGGGGGTGCCGCTGCGGCTGACCCGGGTCCAGCCGGCCGTGCGCCGCTCGCTCACCGCCGCGGGCCTCGCGCCGACCCGCGACAACTGACGCACGCCGGCACGTGCCGGCCAGACGACGGAGAGGGGTCGGCGCAGGCGCCGGCCCCTCTCGCGTACGCCCGCTCAGCGCTCCGGGGTGTCGTCGGGCTCGCGCGGGTGCCGCCAGCGGTCTTTCTCCGGCGGTTCCGGCTGGGCGCCGGGCCGGATCTCCTCCGGCTCGGTGTACTCGAAGCTGGGCCGGCGCACCTCCTCGGGCTCCGGCACGTCCACCGGCCGGGCCCCGGACTGCGGCGCGGGGTGGTAGCCGGCCGCTTCCCGTGCGCCGTGCGCCCCCTCGGCGGCCGGCGCCTCGGGCAGGTGCTTCTCGCGGTGCAGCTCCTCGCGGAACTGCTGCGGCGGTTTGGTGGTGCGCTGGGGCAGGTCCCGGCCGAGGTCGGCGACCAGCGGGCCGTACTTGGCGTCGAACGCGGGCCGCTCGGAGCGGATCCGGGGCATCCGGTCGAAGTTGCGCAGCGGTGGCGGGCAGGTGGTGGCCCACTCCAGGGAGTTGCCGTAGCCCCAGGGGTCGTCGACCGCCACCATGGCGCCGTAGCGCCAGGTTTTCCAGGCGTTCCAGATGAAGAAGAGCGTGGACGCGCCGAGCACGAACGCGGAGATGGTGGAGATGGTGTTCAGCGCGGTGAAGCCGTCGCTCGGCAGGTAGTCGACGTACCGGCGGGGGAAGCCCTCGTTGCCCAGCCAGTGCTGGACGAGAAAGGTGCCGTGGAAGCCGAGGAACATGGTCCAGAAGTGGGCCTTGCCGAGCCGCTCGTCGAGCAACCGTCCGGTCATCTTCGGCCACCAGAAGTAGAAGCCGCCGAAGAGGGCGAAGACCACGGTGCCGAAGAGCACGTAGTGGAAGTGCCCGACGGCGAAGTACGTGTCGTGGGTGTGCCAGTCGGCCGGCGGGCTGGCCAGCAGCACCCCGGTGAGGCCGCCGAAGAGGAAGGTGACCAGGAAGCCGATCGCGAACAGCATCGGCGTCTCGAAGGTGAGCTGTCCCTTCCACATCGTGCCGATCCAGTTGAAGAACTTCACCCCGGTGGGCACCGCGATCAGGTAGCTCAGGATGCTGAAGAACGGCAGCAGCACCTGGCCCGTGGCGAACATGTGGTGCGCCCACACCGTCATCGACAGCACGGTGATCGCCATGGTGGCCAGCACCAGACCGGTGTAACCGAAGATCGGCTTGCGGGCGAAGACCGGGATGATCTCGGTGATGATGCCGAAGAACGGTATCGCGATGATGTAGACCTCGGGATGGCCGAAGAACCAGAACAGGTGCTGGAAGAGCATCGAGCCGTTGTTCTCCGGCGTGTACACCTGCGCGTTGAGCAGCCGGTCCGCGGCCAGCGCCAGCAGCGCCGCGGCGAGCAGCGGGAAGACCAGGAGCACCAGCACGCTGGTGAACAGCATGTTCCAGGTGAAGATCGGCATCCGGAACATGGTCATGCCGGGCGCGCGCAGGGTCAGGATCGTGGTGATCAGGTTGACCGCGCCGAGGATGGTGCCCAGCCCGGAGACGACCAGGCCGACCACCCACATGTTCGCGCCGACGCCCGGGGAGTGCTCCGCGCTGCTCAGGGGCGTGTACGCGGTCCAGCCGAAGTCGGCGGAGCCGCCGGGGGTGGCGAAGCCGCCGATCACCATCAGGCCGCCGAACAGGTAGAGCCAGTAGGCGAGGGCGTTGAGCCGGGGGAACGACACGTCGGGCGCGCCGATCTGGATGGGCACGATGTAGTTGGCGAACCCGAACGCCGCCGGGGTGGCGAACAGCAGCAGCATCACCGCGCCGTGCGAGGTGAACAGCTGGTTGTACTGCTCGGGGGCGAGGAACTGCAGGCCGGGTCGGGCCAGCTCGGCCCGCATCAGCATCGCCTCGATCCCGGCGACCAGGAAGAAGCCGAACGAGGTGAGCAGGTAGAGCAGGCCGATCTGCTTGTGGTCGGTGGTGGCCAGGAACCGGATCAGGGTCCCGCCGGGTACCGGCTTGCGCAGCGGCCCGGGGAAGCCGCCGAAGCGTGCCGGTGCCAGGATCGCCGGGCCCCGGTCGCGTGGTGGTTCCGTGGTTACCCGCTTGGGCATGTGACTCTCACCCCGCCATGACGACAGAAAGGACGGCGTGCCTACCCGCCCCTCTGCCCATGTAACCAGGCGACAGCGGCTATTCAGGCTAGAGCGGTAATTTCGGTCAATTGGCGGGCAGTACGGCCCAGACGACCTTCCCGTCGCCGGCCGGCACGCTGCCCCACCGCTGGGCCAGCTCGCGGACCAGCATCAGGCCACGGCCGCCCTCCGCCAGCAGCTCGGGAGAGCCGGCCCGGGCCGAGGCCCGGCAGCCGTCCACCACCGCGAGGTGCAGGTACGGCCGGCGCAGGGTGAGCGTCACCTGCATCGGGGTCCCGGCGTGCCGGACCACGTTGCCGACCAGCTCGCTGAGCACCAGCGAGGCCGGGCCGGCCGCCTGCGGCAGGTTCCACCGGGCACACGCGTCGGCGACCAGCTCGCGGGCCCGCCGGCAGGCCTCCGCCACCGGTTCGAGCCGGGCCCGCAGCCGGGGCACCACCGCCGCGTTCGCCACCCGGGTGGCCTCCTCGCAGTCCCGGCGCACCGGCACCACCCGGCAGGCGGTCGACTCCGCCAGCCAGTCCGCCGCCTCCGACGGCGGGGCGCAGAGCACGACCGGCACCGCCGGCCAGTCGGCGGCGCGCCGGGCGGCGGCCGCGAAGACCGAGAGCGCGAGCCGGTCGCGGACGGTGACGTCGGTCAGGTCGACCACGAGGGCGTCGGGCTGGGCGGCCAGGCACTCCGCCAGCACGGTGTGCACCGCGCGCATGGTGCCGACATCGAGGCCGCCGCGGAGCCGTACGACGGTCACGGGCGACGCGTCGCGCACCTCGCAGGTGATCCGGCTCGACATGTGCGCCCTCGCTTCGCGTGGTCGGGGACCTGCGAACTACCCGGGCGCCGGGGGAGTCAAACCGGAACGCGGGCGACCCCGACGACGGTCAGGGCCGCCCGCGGCTCGCGGTGCGTCACCGGCGGGGCTGCCCCCTCGTGGTCAGCACGCCGAGCGCGATCATGCCGACGCCGAGGAACAGGTGCAGCCAGTTGTCGGCGTTGTTGACCGGGACGAAGTTGGCCCCGCTGTCGTGGTCGACGACCAGGCCGTAGAGCCAGAGCACCAGATAGACCGCGCCGCCGCCGACCAGGAACGTGCGGGCGCCGGAGATCGTCCGGGCCAGCGCCAGCCCCGCCACCCCGAAGAGCAGGTGGACGATGTTGTGCAGCACCGAAACCTGGAACACGCCGAGCAGCTTGGCGTCGGACTCGTGCCCGGCGAACCGCAGGTCGCCGAAGTCGCTGGTGATCCCCGGCACGAAGCCGAGTACGCCGACCAGGAGGAAGACCACCGCCACGACGGTGGCGGCCCGCCGGACGGGCGCCTTGCCGTCGGCCGGGTTGCGCCGAGCGCGGGAGTGCGCCATGGGACCGGTCACCGCCGTCTCCTCACTGTGCGGAAATGCTGGGCCGTCCGCGCCTTCCCGGTCCTCGTCCCGCCAAACCCGCCGCCGGTGGATCTTCTCGTGCCGGGCACGAGACGACCGGAGTCGCCCCGGCTACCCTCCGGCGGGCCGGGCACGGGCGCGGAGCGTGGGATCAGACCGGTTGCAGCCGCGGTGCGGCGGCGAGCTGGCGGACCCGTTCGTAGAGGCCCACGTACTGCTCGGCCATCGCGGCGGGGGTGAAGCGCGCCGCGGCCTCGCGCCGGCACTCGTCGGGGTCGAGGAGGCTGGCGGCCAGCAGCAGGTCGGCCAGCTCGTCCTCGTCTGTGGTGAGCAGGCCGGTGCGGCCGTGCTCGATCAGCTCGGGCAGGCAGCCCCGCGCCGTCGCCACCACGGGCGTGCCCAGGGCCAGCGACTCGACCACCGCCGTGCCGCCCGGCTCCTCCCAGCGCAGCGGGAACAGCGAGGCGCGGGCACCCGCCAGCAGGTCGTCGCGCTCCTGCCCGGCCACGGTGCCCACCCAGCGGACCAGGTCGCCGTCGACGTGCGGCGCCACCTCGTCGTAGAAGAACCGGACGTCCGGATTCTGTCGTGCCTCGTCCCCGGCGGCGGCCAGGTCCTCCGGCCGGTGGTACGGCCCGACGGGCCCGGCGAGCACCAGCGGTACCCCCACCCCGTGCGCGAGGCGGGCCCCCAGGTCCTGGCCCTTGCCGGGGTTGATCCGACCCAGGACGACCAGGTAGTCGCCCTTGTCCGCGCCCGGCCGCCGGTCGGCGTCGACGGCGAGGGGGGTCGACAGGTGCACGTGCCCCACGGAGTGCTCCCGCAGCGCCCGGGGCGCGCGGGCCAGTTGCGAGGCGGACACCCCGTTGACGCGGACCCGGTCGCCGCCGTCCAGGTTGCCGTAGAGCGCCGGGTGCTTGGCCAGGTCCCAGTGCAGCGTGTGCAGCGCCGGCGGGGCATCCGGGCCCATCGCGGCGAGGGTGGCCAGGCCCACCGCCTCCACGTGGTCGTGCACCAGGTCGATGTCGTCGCGGGAGTGCAGCGCGCGCACCACCCCGTTCAGGTGCGCCTGGGAGATGCCGCAGACCTGGTTGTACGGCCGTTGCAGCGCGTGGAACTGCCCGTCGGGAAAGACGGACAGCTTCTCGTCGACCGGCAGGGTGCTGCTGTCGACCGACGCGAGCACCACCCGCACGCCGAGGCGGCGCAGCTCCGGCACCAGCGTCGCGATCACGTTCTCGATGCCGCCGTAGCCGGGCGGCGGCACGGACAGCCACGGACCGGCGTTCATCAGGACGGTGAGGCTCATCGTGCGGGGTTCCTTCCCTCGGCGGGGCCCTGGGCCGTCCGCGACCGGTCACCTGCGCGCTGGTGCGGCCGGGCGGTCACGCCGCGGCCACCCGTCGGCGGGGAATCCGGTGCCGCAGCTCCGCCAGGGGCGGTCGCTCCTCGATGGAGACGTCGCTGACGACGATCTCCCGGTCCAGGTTGGGCAGCGCGTCGGAGCCGCCGCGCCGGAACTGGGTCAGCAGGGCGGCGGGCATCGCGCCCGGGGCCGCCCAGCCGCGTCGCTGCAACCGCGACCAGGCGGTGAGCATGATCTGGGCCGACATCCGGCCCAGCGCGGCGGTGTCCTGGTGGCGGTGCTTGCGCTCGCCCAGGTCCACCTGGGCCAGCGCGTCCAGCCCGACGAGGTCGAGCAGGTCGATCAGCATCGCCGTCTCCACCCCGTAACCGGAGACGAACGGCACCCGCTCCAGCACCTCCCGGCGGCCGGCGTACTCACCGGCGAGCGGCTGCACGAAGCCCGCCAGCTCCGGCCAGAACAGGTTGAGCAGCGGCCGGGCCATCAGTTCCGTCACCCGGCCCCCGCCGTCGGCCTCCACACCGGTCGTCCCGACCAGCGGGCGGTGGTAGAAGCCCTTGACGAAGTCGACCGACGGGTCGGTCAGCAGCGGGCCGATCAGCCCCGTCACGAAGTGGGGCCGGAACTCCCGCAGGTCGGCGTCGACGAACGCGACGACGTCGCCCTCGGCCGCGGCCAGCCCGGCCCAGAGCGCGTCGCCCTTGCCGGTCAGCCGGGGCAGCCCCCGGGTCATCGCGTCCTGGCTGACCACCTCCGCGCCGGCGCCGCGGGCCACCTGCGCCGTGCGGTCGGTGGAGCGCGAGTCCACCACGATCAGTTCGTCCACCAGGGCCACCCGCTCCATCAGGTGCTCCCGGATCGTCGACACGATCGCGCCGACCGTCGCCTCCTCGTTGTGGGCCGGCAGGACCACGCTGACCCTGCTGCCCCCCTTCGCGCGCAGCAGCCGTGGCGCCGGCCAGTCGGCCGCGGACGTGGTGCGGTAGGTGGCCCAGGCCTCCACCACCGGTGAAACCATCGTCTCCGTATTCCGCACAGGCACCCCCTGATCGTGGCGGAAAAACCCATCCTGTTTTTCCCACTACTCCGCTCGCGCTAACCGCAGCATGCCTAACAGCTTGATCACGCAGGTCACGCGGCCCGGTTCCGCCCTGGTGAACGTTTGATTGCGCCCACGCGGGGGGAGAGCACTCGGCGGAACGTGAAACCGTGGCGGAAGGGCTTTTACATGCGCACGTGCCGGGTGGGACTGGTAGGGGCCGGCGGGGTGGCGCAACGCCACGCCCGGGTGCTGGGCGGCTTCGCGGACGTGAAGCTGCTCGGGGTGACCGACGTGGTGCCGGAGGCGGCGGCGGAGCTGGCCGACGCGCACGGCGCCCGGACGTTCGGCGACGTCGAGGAGCTGCTGGCCGCCGGGCCGGACGCGGTGTATGTCTGCGTGCCGCCGTTCGCGCACGGGCCGGCGGAGGAGCTCGTGATCGCGGCCGGGGTGCCGATGTTCGTGGAGAAGCCCGTCGCGGTCGACCTGGCCACGGCCGAGCGGATCGCCGACCTGGTCGCCCGCCGGGGGCTGCTCACCGGCGTCGGGCACCACTGGCGGTACCTGCCGGTGGTGCGGCAGGCGCGGGAGCTGCTCGCCGGCCGCCCGGTGCGGATGGTCAGCGGGGCGTGGTGGGACAAGGTGCCGCCGGTCGCCTGGTGGTGCAGCCGGGACCGCTCCGGCGGCCCGGTGGTGGAGCAGGCCGCCCACGTGCTGGACCTGGTTCGGTCGCTGGTCGGGGAGGCGACCGAGGTCACCGCGTACGGCAACGGCACGCCGCCGCCGGTCGACGGCGCCGACATCGACTCGGTGACCACCGCGGCGCTGCGCTTCGCCAACGGGGCGGTCGGCACGCTGACCGCCGCCTGCGTGCTCGGCTGGAAGCACCGCGCCGGGCTGGAGATCCTCGCCGACGGGCTGGCCCTGTCGCTCACCGAGGACAGCCTGGTGGTCTGCGACGCCGACGGCGAACGTCGCTTCGACGCCGACCCCGACGCCGCCCGGGTGGCCGTCGACCGGGCCTTCGTCGACGCGGTCCGCGGGATCGGCGACGACGTCCGCGTCCCGTACGCCGAGGCGCTCGGCACCCAGCGGCTCGCCCTCGCGGTGGCCGACTCCGCCCGCACCGGCCGGACCGTACGCCTGGACCGCCCGGCCGCCGCGCCGCTCGCCACGGGGGTGACCGTCGATGCGTGACAAGGTGGTGGTGGTCAGCGGACCGGGCCGGGTGAAACTGGTCGAGCAGGACGCCGCCGAGCTGACCGACGGCACGTTCCGGGTCGAGACGCTGTTCAGCGGCGTCTCCGCCGGCACCGAGCTGAGCTACGTCAAGGGCACCAACCCGTACCTGCACGTCACCTGGAACGCCGACCTCGGCCTGTTCGCACCGGGCGGGGCGAGCATGCCCTACCCGGTGACCCGGCTGGGCTACATGCAGGTCGGCCGGGTGGTGGAGAGCCGCACCCCGGCCGTCGCCGTGGGCACCGTCGGCGCGATGACGTACGGTCACCGCACCGGCTGGGTCGCCGACCCGGTCGCCGAGCGGTTCGTGCCGCTGCCCGACGACATCGACCCACTGCTCGGCGTCTACGTGGCGCACATGGGGCCGATCTGCGCCAACGGGGTGCTGCACGCCGCCGCCGACCTGCACGGCGCCGACGTACGGTCGCTGGGCGACGGCGTCCGGGGCCGCCGCGTGGCCGTCGTCGGCTGCGGGGTGGTGGCCCTGCTCACCGCCCTGTTCGCCAGGCGGCACGGCGCCGCCTCGGTGGTGGTGCTCGACCCGACCCCGCAGCGGCGGGCCGTCGCCGAGGCGCTCGGCCTGGAGACCCTCGACCCGGAGGCCGACGACCCGGCGGTGGTCCTCAAAACCCGCTGGGCGCACGGCCCCGGCGACCGGGGCGCCGACGTGGTGTTCCAGTGCCGGGGGCAGGCGTGGGCGTTGCAGCTGGCGCTGCGCCTGCTGCGCCCCCAGGGCGCGGTCGTCGACCTGGCCTTCTACCAGGCCGGCGCGGACGCGGTGCGGTTTGGCGAGGAGTTCCACCACAACGGGCTGTCGCTGCGCTGCGCCCAGATCGGCCGGGTGCCGCGTGGGCTCGCCCCCACCTGGGACCGCGAGCGCCTCTCCGCCGAGACGATCGACCTGCTGCGGGCGTACGGGGACGTGGTCCGCAAGCACCTGGTGTCGGCGGTGGTGCCGTTCGAGGAGGCGCCGACGTTGCTGACCGACCTGGCCGAGCGGCGCCGGCAGGAGCTCCAGGTGGTGCTGACCGTCTGACATCCGCGTCCGGCCGGGGTGGATGCCGGGGCCGGTTACGTTGGCGGGCATGACCGCCAGGACCGCGTCGTGACCGCCGACGCCCCCGCAGCAGCCGCCGCCGAGGCTCCCGCTGCCGCTGCCGCTGCCGCTTCCGCCGCTTCCGCCGCTTCCGCCGCTTCCGAGGCTCCCGCCGGCGACCCCGCGACCGCTCCCGGGCAGCGTCGGGTCGGCCTCGCCGCCCTGCTGCCCTACCTGCGCGCCCACCGCGGCACCATCGCCGTGGTGGGCGCGCTGTCGCTGGCCGGGGCGGCGGCGTCGCTGGCGCAGCCGCTGCTCACCCGCGCGGTGCTCGACGGCATGTCGGCGGCCCGGCCGGTGGCCGGCCTGGTGGCGGTACTGGTCGCCCTGGTGCTGGGGGCCGCGGCGCTCGGCGGGCTGCGGGACTACCTGCTGCAACGCACCGCCGAAGGCGTCGTACTGGGCACCCGGCGGCGGCTGGCCGGGCACCTGCTGCGGCTGCCGATCGCCGAGTACGACCGCCGCCGAACCGGCGACCTGCTGTCCCGGGTCGGCTCGGACACCACGTTGCTGCGGGCGGTGGTCACCTCCGGGCTGTTCGAGGTGGTCACCGGCGCGGTGATGGTGCTGGGCGCGGCCGGCGCGATGGTGCTGCTCGACCCGGTGCTGTTCGGGGTGACCCTGCTCGGGGTGGCCGCCGGGGTCGGCTTCGCGGTCGCCTTCGCACACCGGATGCGCGACCTGGCCCGGACCGCCCAGGAGCGCATCGGGGAGATGACCTCGGCGGTGGAGCGGGCGATCTCCGCCGTCCGGACGATCCGCGCGGCCCGGGCGGAGCGGCGCGAGGCCGACACGATCGGCGCCAGCGCGGGGCAGGCGTACGCGGCGGGGCTGCGGGTGGCCCGGGTGCAGGCGTTCGTCGGCCCGGTGAGCACGGTCACGATCCAGGGCGCGTTCCTGCTGGTGCTGGGCGTGGGCGGGGCGCGGGTGGCGGCCGATGTGATCACCGTGGGTGACCTGGTCGCGTTCGTGATGCTGCTGTTCTTCCTGGTGCTGCCGCTCGGCCAGGCGGTACACGCCTACGCCCAGTTGCAGACCGGGCTGGGCGCGTTGCAGCGGATCGAGGAGGTGCTCGCGGTGCCGGTGGAGGGCGCGGCCGACCGCCCCGCGCCCGTCCGTCACACCACCGCCCCGACCTGGCCGAGCACCGCCGGCGGAGCCCCGGCGGCCGTCGAGTTCGACCGGGTCGACTTCCACTACCCGGGCGGCCCGCCGGTGCTGCGCGAGGTCAGCTTCACCGTGCCGGCCGGCACCCGCACGGCGCTCGTCGGCCCCTCCGGCGCCGGCAAGTCGACGCTGCTGGCCCTGGTCGAGCGCTTCTACGACGTGACCGGGGGCACCCTGCGGCTGGGCGGGGTGGACGTGCGCGACCTGCCCCGCGACGCGCTGCGCGCCCGCCTCGGCTACGTCGAGCAGTCCGCGCCGGTGCTGGCCGGCACGCTCCGGGAGAACCTGCTGATCAGCGCGCCGGACGCCACCGACGGCCGGCTGCGCGCGGTGCTCGACGAGGTCAACCTCGGTCATCTCGCCGAGCGGGCCCCGGAGGGGCTGGCCGTGCAGGTGGGCGAGGGCGGGGTGCTGCTCTCCGGCGGCGAGCGGCAGCGGCTGGCGATCGCCCGGGCCCTGCTGGCCGGGCCGCCGGTGCTGCTGCTCGACGAGCCGACCAGCAACCTCGACGCCCGCAACGAGGCCGCGCTGCGCCGGGCCATCGACGCGGTGGCCGTCCGGCGGACCTTGTTGATCGTGGCGCACCGGCTCTCCACGGTCGTCGACGCCGACCAGATCGTGGTGCTCGACGGCGGGCGGGTGGCCGCCACCGGCACCCACGACGAGCTGACCGTGACCAGCCCGCTCTACCGCGAGCTGGCCACTCACCAGCTCCTGGTGACCTGAGCGGCCGGCGGCCCGACCCGCCCGGCGGCGACACCCGCGCGGCGCCGCGCCGGGCGGGCCGCCACCACCCGGCCCGGTCGCGTACCGTTGCCGCTCATGGGTGTGTCGCAACGCTTGAAGAGCAGGTTCCGCCGGTTCCTCCAGCGCCCGGGGACGACGGTCGACCTGGGGCCGCTGGAGAAGCTGCTGCCGGCCATCGAGGCGCGCGAGGAGAAGCTGTCGGCCCTCGATGACGCCGAGCTGACCGAGGCCGCCGGCGCGGCCACGGGCTACGAGGAGATCTGCGCGATCGGCCGGGAGGCCGCCCGCCGCGGCATCGACCAACGGCCGTACGACGTGCAGCTGCTCGGCGCCATGGCCCTGCTCTCGGGCAAGGTCGCCGAGATGGCCACGGGTGAGGGCAAGACGCTCACCGCCACCATCGCCGCGTACGGGCACGTCCGGCTCGGCAACGGCCCGGTGCACGTGCTCACCGTCAACGACTACCTGGCCCGCCGCGACGCCCAGTGGATGGAGCCCGTCTACACCCTGCTCGGCCTGACCGTCGGCTGGGTCAACGAGGCATCGACCCCCCAGGAGCGGCGCGACGCGTACGCCTGCGACGTCACCTACGTCTCCGTCAGCGAGGCCGGCTTCGACTACCTGCGCGACCAGCTCGTGACCGACATCGACGACCGGGTGCAGCCGCCGCTGCGCACGGCGATCGTCGACGAGGCCGACTCGATCCTCATCGACGAGGCCCGGGTGCCGATGGTCCTCGCCGGCGCGGTCGCCGGCGAGCAGGACCCGGTGCACGCGGCTGCCGCCCTGGTGCGCGGCCTGCGCAAGGGCAAGCACTACACGGTCGCCGAGGACGGCCGCAGCGTGGCCTTCACCGCCGCCGGCCTGGCCGCCGTCGAGGCCAAGCTCGGCATCGACCTGTACGACGAGGAGCACGTCGCGCAGCTCTCGGCGGTGAACGTGGCGCTGCACGCGCACGCCCTGCTGCACCGCGACGTCGACTACATCGTCCGCGACGGCACCGTCGAGCTGATCGACGAGATGCGCGGCCGGGTGGCCCAGCGCCGCCGCTGGCCGGACGGGCTCCAGGCGGCGGTGGAGGCCAAGGAGGGCCTGGACGCCACCGCCGAGGGCGAGGTGCTCGGCACCATCGCCGTGCAGGCGTACATCGCGCTCTACCCGACGGTGTGCGGCATGACGGCGACCGCGGTGCTGGTGGGCGACCAGCTCCGGGAGTTCTTCGGCCTCGAGGTGGCGGTGATCCCGCCGAACACCCCGTGCGTCCGCGAGGACGAGCCGGACCGGATCTACGCCACCCGGGCCGAGAAGGAGGAGGCGCTGATCGACGAGATCACGCGCTGCCACTCGGCGGGGCGGCCGGTGCTGGTCGGCACGCTGGACGTGAAGGAGTCCGAGGGGCTGGCGGCCGGCCTGAACGCCGCCGGGGTGTCCTGCGTGGTGCTCAACGCCAAGAACGACGACGAGGAGGCGGCGATCATCGCCGAGGCCGGTGCGTACGGCGCGGTGACCGTCTCCACCCAGATGGCCGGCCGGGGTGTGGACATCCGGCTCGGCGGCAGCGACCAGGCCGACCGGGAGCGGGTCGCCGAGCTGGGCGGCCTCTACGTGATCGGCAGCGGCCGGCACGACAGCCGGCGGGTCGACGACCAGCTGCGCGGCCGGGCCGGCCGCCAGGGCGACCCGGGTGGTTCGGTCTTCTTCGTCAGCCTCGAGGACGACCTGGTCGTCCGGCACGCCGGCGACGCCGTCCCGCCGTCGCCTCGGATGAACGCCGACGGCCTGGTCACCGACGAGCAGGTCGACTACGCCGTCGAGCACGCCCAGCGGGTCGCCGAGGGCGTCAACCACGAGATCCACCGCAACACCTGGCGCTACAGCGTGGTCATCGAGCAGCAGCGCAACGCCCTCGCCGAGCGGCGGGAGCGGCTGCTGACCAGCGACGTGGCGGCGCTGATGCTGCTGGACCGGGTGCCGGAGAAGGCCGGGGAGATGGACGAGGACCTGCTCGCCCGGGTCGCCCGGTCGATCGCCCTCTACCACCTCGACCGGCTCTGGGCGGAGCACCTCGCCGAGCTGTCCGAGGTGCGCGAGGGCGTGCACCTGCGCGCGCTCGGCCGGCTCGACCCGCTGGACGAGTTCCACCGGGCGGCGGTGCCGGCGTTCAACAACCTGATCCCGGAGATCGAGAAGCGGACCATCGCGACCTTCGAGGAGACGGAGTTCGGCGAGGACTGGGAGCCGGACGAGGCGAAGCTGGTGCGGCCGAGCGCCACCTGGACGTACCTGGTGCACGACAACCCGTTCGGCTCCGAGCTGGACCGGCTGATCGCTTCCGTGGGTCGACGGCTCAGCGCCGGCTCCCGCTGACGCGTCGGGGCCCCTTCCGCGCCACGCGGCGCGAAAGGGGCCCCCTTTTGCGCCGTTTCGACCCCGGTTTGCGAGGGTAGTAGGGCGGGTCCGAAGAGTCGGGAGAGATCAGAAGATGGAACGGGTGACGGCGCCGGTCGGGCGTGCGGGGGCATGCGCGGGGTCGGTGGAGGCTGTGCAGCGGTGAACCTGGAGATGCGGGACCCCGCGGTGGAGCGGATCGGCGTCCTGGAGACGGCCGCCCTGCTGCGGGAGCTGACGGCCGGGCTGATCGCCGTCGACGACTTCGACGAGGCGCTGGCGGCGCTGGTGCGCATCGGCCGGGACGCGGTGGACGGCGTGAGCTGGTGCGGCTTCACCGCGCTGCGGGCCGGGGAGCCGGCCGGCGTGGCCGCCTCCGACGAGCGGCTGGCGGGGCTGGACGACCTGGGGCACGGCCCGGACTCGCCGGCGATGGACGCGATCCGGCGGCGGGAGATGATTCTCTCCGAGCACCTGGGCCGCGAGCCGCGCTGGCCGGCCTGGACGCCCCGCGCGCGGGAGCTGGGCGTGCACGGGGTGATCTCCGCCCCCGTCGACGTCGACGAGCAGGTGATCGGGGCGATCAACCTCTACGCCGGTGCCGCCGACGTGCTCACCCCCGGGCACCAGCTCACCGCGATGCTGCTCGCCGAGCACGCCGGGCTGCTCCTCGCGGCGGTCCGCGACCGGGCGCGCCGGGCGGCCCGGGCCGGGGAGCTGGACTCGTCGCTGCTCGGCGACGGGGTGGTGGGGCAGGCGATCGGGGTCATCATGACCCAGCGCGGCTGCCCGGCCGAGGAGGCTCTCGACGTGCTGCGCAGCGCCGCGTCGTCGCTGGACATCCCGCTGCGCGAGGTGGCCGACCGGCTGGTCAGCACCGTGTCGCGCCCCCGGGACACCTGAACCCCGTCCGCCGTCCCCCCCGGCCCTGACATCTGGGGCCGATGGGGCGCGTGTCGTTTCGCCCTGGGAGCGCCCGGGTAGCACTCTGGATTCGTGGGGTGAGCCGACCTGGGGGAGGAACGATGCAGAGCCGGCTTCGGGTGCAGGGGCACCCGATCCAACCGATGCTGGTGACGTTCCCGTTCGGGCTCTTCGTGAGCGCGACCGTGTTCGACCTGACCGACGTGCTCGGGGGACCGGCCTTCCTCGGCGAGGTGGGCTACTGGAGTTCGGTGGCGGCCCTGTTCGCCGCCACGCTGGCCGCCGTGGCCGGCATGATCGACCTGTGGGACGTGCCGGGCGGACGGACCCGGCGCACGGCGGTGACCTTCAACCTGGTGAACGTGGCGATGGCCGCGCTGTTCCTGGTGTCCTGCCTCGTCCGCGCGGACGCGCCGCAGCGCGGCGCCGGCGTCGTGCTGCTGCTCACCGAGGTCGTGGCCCTGGCCGTCGGCGCGGTCGGCGTCCGGCTGGGCGCCCGGCTGGTGCGGCTGTTCGACGCGGGCCGCCGGGCCGAGGCGACCACCTTCGACGCGCTGGGCGGCGTCTCCGGCTCCACCGTCGACCTGGCCCGCTCCCGCCCCTGACCCACCCCACCCCCACGCCGCCCCCGCCCCCGCGATCTTGCACTTGGTGCCCGGACGAAGGTGGCAATTCCGCCCGATCCGAGGGCTGAAAGTGCAAGATCGCGGCGGCGGGCGGGGGAGGGTCAGCGGGTCGGGTGGGATTCGGCGTGGTGGGCGGCCAGGACGTCCGCGCCGAAGTCGCTGGCCGGGCGGCGCAGCACGGTGTGCGCGTGGTTGCCGTCGTCGGTGGTGTTGTCGTACTCGATCAGCAGGTCGTCGCCCTGCACCCGGTAGTAGTGGCGCTGGCCGGGGCGGGTCGGGCCGGCCCAGGCGAAGTGCAGCTGCCCCGAGGCCAGCCGGCGTGCCTCCCGGATCGCCAGCTCGGGCGGGAGCCGGTCCAGGTAGAGCGCGACGAGCTGGTCCAGCAGCGCCCGCCCGGTGGGGCCGAGCCGGTCGGCGGGCACGCCGAGCGGCTCCAGCGGCGCGTCGACGCGGGCGCGGGTGGCGCTGATGAGGTCGCCGGGCGCCTCGTCGGCGACGATCGCGGCGGCCCGGCCGGCCGGACCGATGGCGTCCAGCAGGGCGCGGCCCAGGTCCTCCTCGACGCCCAGGGGCCGGGAGACGGGGCGGCCGGCGTACCGGACGGTGGCCGGGTTGGCGCCGAGGAAGATCGGCGCGGGGGAGACCTGGTCGGCCACCACGGTCATGCTCACCGAGAGGTGGTGCCCCTCCAGCCGCCACGCCCACGCGTCGTCCCGGGACGGGTCGCCGAAGACGGCCACCCAGTAGTCGCCGCTGTGCCGGCCCCGGCGCCATCCCTCCGCCCGGTCCAGCACCTCCTCCAGCGCGACGATCGCCATCGCCTGGGCGTACGCCGGCGGGCTCAGCGCGGTGGCCAGCAGCCGGTGCGCGGCCTTGCGCCCGGCGCGGTCCAGGTCGGCCAGGCACACCCCGGGCCGGGGTCGCGGCCGGTACTCCAGCCAGCGCCGGGCCTGCTCGTCGTCGAACCGGAGGGCGGCGCGGGCGCGGGCGGGCTCGTCCAGCGCGGCCAGCAGCGCCGTGCCGGCGGTGCGCATCTGCTCGGGCAGCGGATCTTCCACCGCCTCTGTATACCGGCCGGGACCCGGGCGCGGGCGCCGTCGCCGTCAGCCGGTCGGTGTCGTCAGCAGCGCGAGCATCTCGGGCAGGTCGAAGAAGCGGGCCGTCTCCACCGCCGACGGGTTGCCGTGGTGCGGGTCGGCCCCGGCGGCGAGCAGCGCCCGGACCGCGTCGGCGCTGCTGCGGAACGTCGCGGCGGCCAACGCCGTCTGCCCCCGGTCGTTGGTGCGGGCGTGGTCGGCGCCCCGGGCGAGCAGCGCGGCGACCGTCTCCGGGTGGGCGTGGTACGCCGCCAGGATCAGCAGAGTGTCGCCCTTGTCGTTGGTCAGGTCGACCGGCAGCCCCGCGTCGACGTAGTCGGCCAGTTCGTCGGTGCCGCCGTCGCGCGCCAGGTCGAACATCCGGTGCGCGAACGCCAGCGTCTCGGCGTCGAGTTCCTCACTCACCGGTCCAGGTTAGTCGCGCGGCAGCCTGGTAGGTTGCTCGGCCGGCGCGCTGGGGAGGGTCGATGGACGGCACGGTGTACGTGGGCAACGCGGGCGTGGACGGTGCGACGAACGCCGGCTGGCTGCTCGGCCACTTCATGCCGCCCGGCGACGTCCGGCGCAGCACCGACGTCGAGGTCAAGTGGGGCGTGCACCCGGCCGGTGAGGCGCGCTCCCGATGGGCGACCGGCGAGCGGCGGACCGCCCTGCTGGTGCTGGTCAGCGGGCGCTTCCGGGTCGAGTTGCCGGACCGGACGGTGGTGCTGCGCGAGCCCGGCGACTACGTGGTGTGGGGGCGCGGGGTGGACCACTCCTGGTACGCCGAGTGCGAGGCGGTCGTACTGACCGTCCGCTGGCCGTCGGTCCCCGGCTACCGGGTGGAGCCGCCGGTCCGGCGCTGACCCGTACCGGCCCGTGGATGCTCGTGTCCCGGCATGCGGAAACTACCTACTAAACCCATAGGGTTTACAGCCTAAGCTGAGGCTCCGCACGTCGCCGTACCCGAAGGACCGCCATGACCGACCGTCGCCAGCCCGGCCTGCTCGCCGTCGCCGGAGCGTGGGCCGCCGACCCGGCCGGGTGGCCGGTGCCGCTGCGCTTCGACCCGGCCTCCCGGTGGTACGCCGGCTCGACCAGACCGCCGACCGCGAGGTCTGGGCGCTGAGCTGGCTGCCCGGGCAGGGCACCGACCTGCACGACCACGGCGGCTCGGGCGCCGCGTTCCTCGTCGTGGCCGGCGCCCTCACCGAGGAGACCGTCAGCGGGGGCCGGCTGCGCCCGCACCACCTGGCCGCCGGTTCCGGCCGCCGCTTCGGGCCCCGTGATCACGAGCGGAGCCCGCCGGCCGCCCGAGCCCGCCCGTACGGATCCGAACATCCCCGAACGCCTGGTCCCGGCCCCGACGGCACAGGCGTGGATACGTTCTGGACCCAGTGCCCTGAGGGCAGCCGGCGGTGGGACAGGACGGGGGCGGAGTGACCGAGCGCGCCGCGACGTACGCCGAGGTGTTCGCGGTGCGCGAGTACCGCTACCTGTTCGTGGCGTACCTGCTGTCCCTGGCGGGTGACCAGCTCACGGCCGTGACCGTGGCGTACCTCGTCTACACCGGCACCGGCTCGGCCGCGCTGGCGGCGGCCGCCTACGCCAGTTCCTACCTCGCCTGGCTCGCGGGCGGGCCGCTGCTGTCCGGCCTCGCCGACCGTTTCCCCCGGCGGCGGATCCTGGTCGCGTGCGACCTTGCCCGGGCGGCGCTCGTCCCGGCGGCGGCGCTGCCGGGGCTCCCCGCGCCCGCCCTGGTGGCGCTGCTGTTCGCGGTCAACCTGATGCGGCCGCCGTTCGTGGCCGCGCGGGCGGCGCTGATGCCCGAAGTGCTCGACGGTGACCGTTACGCGGTGGCGAACGGCGTGGACAACATCTGCGCCCAGGTCGTGCAGGTGCTCGGCTTCGCCGTCGGGGGGAGCCTGGTGGCGCTGCTGTCGCTGCGCGGTGCGTTGCTGGTGGACGCCGGCACGTTCCTCGTCTCCGCCCTTCTGATCATGATCGGCGTTCGTTCCCGCCCCGCGCCCCGGCCGCCCGGCCGCCCGGCCCGCCGCGGCCAGGCGGCCGGCCTGCGGGTGATCTTCACCGATCCCCGGCTGCGCGCCTACGTCCTCGTCCTGTGGGCGGCCAGCGCCTTCACCTACGCCGCCGAAGGACTGATGGCGCCGCTGGCCCGACAGTACGGAGGCGGCGCCGGCACCGTCGGGCTGTTGCTGGCGGCGGCGCCGACGGGGATGGCCGTCGGCGGGGTCGCCCTCACCCGGCTTTGTCCACCGGCGGCCCGGCCACGACTGATCCTGCCCCTGGCGGCGCTCTCCGCCGGCGTGCTGACGGCGACCTGGCTCGTGCCTCCACTGTGGGTCGTCCTCCTGCTGTTGGTGCTGGCCGGCACCGCGAGCGCCTTCGCCATTCCGCTGAACGCGTTGTTCGGCCGGGCCGTGCCGACGCAGTACCGGGGACGCGCGTTCGGGGTGGCCATCACCGGTCTGAGCGGGCTCCAGGGTGCGGCGATGGTCGTGGCGGGCCTGGCCGCGGACCGGTGGCCGGCGACCACGGTGATCGGGCTCAGCGGACTGTCGGGCGCGGCGGCGGTCCTCGCCCTCGTACCACTGTGGCCGCGGCGGTCTGCCTGCACGCCGACGACGTTCGAGGTCCCGGTCGAACAAGGCCGAACGACCTCGACCGCCGACAGCCCTACCGCCGAGGCGGGCGGCGGCCGACGCTGAGATCACGGGCGGGCACGGGGCCGCCACGAAGGGAGAGGAGAAGCGCATGCGCAGCATCCGCAAGCGTGGCGTCAGCTGGACCTGACCCTGACGTTCCATCACGTCGGCGACGCGCCTCCGGCTCCGACCTCACTCGCCGGAGGATGCCGACCGTTCTCACGAGAGGAGGTGCGGGCGATGCGGAAGGACGACTGCACTGCCTGAGATCCGTGAACCACGGTGGGTGGTCACCGCGGGTGACCACCCACCCCCCTCGACGCTGGAGGAGTCATGCGCGGTCAGGGTGGCCACCCGCTCACCATGGGTCAGCTCTCCATGTGGCGAGCCCTCTCGGTGCGCCCTCCGGAGCAACTCTGGGAGTCCAACCAGGACGTGGTCTGGCCGGTTCCGGCCGGAACCACCGAGGACCAGGTACGCCAGGCGCTCACCGCGCTGGCGGTGCGGCACGAGTCGCTGCGCACCGTCTACCGGCCGGCGGACGAGCCCGACGCCGTGCGGCAGGTGGTCCTGCGCGACCCGCTCGTGCGCTTCGCCGAGGCGTCCGTACGGGAGCCGTTCGACCTGGCCGCCCAGCCGGCGTGGCGGGCCTGGGTGCGTAATTCCGACGACGGTGGACGGCCGCGGGTCCATCTGGTGATCCACCACCTTGCGGCCGACGGCGCCGCCGTGCGGATCCTGGAGTCCGACCTGCGCGCCCTGCTGCGCGGTGACCGCCTCGCCGACGCCCCCGCGCCCCGCGAGGTGGCCGAACTCCAGCGCGCCGACGACTTCCGGGCCAGGCTGACCGCGGCCGGCGAGTACCGCCGGCGGATCGTCGCCGCCGCACCGCGGGTTCCGGTGTCCCGGGGTTCCCTGGTGCGGGCTCGCGCGCACACCGGCATCCCGTACGGCGCGGTTCGCCACGCGGCGCGGCGCCTGCGGGTCACCGTGCCCACCCTGCTGCTCACCGTCTACGCGCAGGCGCTGGCCGCGACCACGGGCCGGACGGACCAACTGCTGTGGCAGTTGGCCGCGAACCGGCTGGATCCCACGGTGCGGCACCTGGTGTCGTCGATGACCCAGTGGGTGCCCATGCCCGCCGCCTGCGACCCCGACGGGCCGCTGCGCACGATGGCCCGCGAGGTCAACGTCGCGGCGGTGCGCGCCATGCAGCACGGCGTGTACGACCCGTTCGCCGTCGCGCCCATGGACTTCGACCACGGCAGCTTCTTCACCTTCATCCCGGCCCCCGCCGACGCCGACTCCGCGCCGTCCGAGGTGACGCCCCGGCGTGTCGAGTTCCTTCCGCCCCGCGCCTACAGTGGGGCCAGCTTCTACCTGATCGCCTGGGTACACCCCTGCGTGCAGCTCACCATGCGGGTGATGCGCAGCGGGTACGGGCGCGCCGAGGTGGAACGCTTCCTGACCACCATGACCGACCTCCTGCTGCGCGCGGTCGAGGAGCCGGCATGAGCGACAGTCTGTGGCGACACCGTGACTTCATGGTGTTGTGGTCGGGCCGGACCCTCAGCGAGGTGGGCGACGCCGTCTCGATGCTGGCCATTCCGCTGCTGGCCGTCACCGTGCTGGACGCCTCCGCCGTCGAGGTCGGCGTCCTCACCGCCACCCGGATGATCGCCTACCTGTTCCTCTCCCTGCCCGCCGGGGTGTGGGTGGACCGGATGCGTAAACGCCGGGTCATGGTGGCCTGTCACCTCGTGCGGGCGGGGCTGGTGGCCACCGTCGCCATCGGCGCGTGGGCCGGCTGGGTCACGATGGCGCAGCTGTGGATCGTGGCGCTGCTGTCCAGCGTCTGCACCGTGCTGTACGAGACCGCGCACCAGAGCTTCCTGCCGTCGGTCGTCGCCGGCAATCAGCTACTCGACGCCAACGGCAAGCTGACGACCACGTACTCGGTCTCGCGGATCGCCGGATACGGCGTGGGCAGCGCACTCGTGTCGGCGCTGGGCGTGGCGCGTACCGCGGGCATCGACGCGCTCGCCTACGTGGTCAACGCCGTGTCCCTCATGCTGCTGCGCCGTCCAGAGCAACCGCCGGCCGTGGCGCGGCGTCGGAACTTCCGCCGGGAGCTGGGCGCCGGGCTCTCCTTCGTGTTCCGCCACCCGATCATGCCCAGACTGGTGGCGGCCTCGGCGTCGCTCAACCTCTTCAGCCAGATGATCTTCGCGCTGGCGGTCCTGTACCTCGTGCGTGACCTCCACCTGAGCGAGCACATGGTCGGTGTGGTGTTGGCGCTCACCACGCTGGGCGGGATCGGCGGCGGCCTGGTCTCCGCGCGGCTGGCGCGCCTGGTGGGCACGGCCCGGATCATCTGGATCGCTCCACTGGGGCTCGGCTGGACGGTGCTGCTCGTACCGGTCGCCCAGCCCGGTTGGGGTCCGATCGCCTACACGGCCGGCATGGCGGGGCTGGGTGCGGTGTTCGCCATCTACAACGCGGCGGCGGTGAGCTACCGGCAGCGGGTCTGCCCGCCGGACCTACTGGGCAGGATGACCGCGTCGGTCCGGTGGGTGATCTTCGGGGTGATGCCGGTCGGCGCACTGACGGGCGGACTGCTGGGCAGTTGGCTGGGGGTGCGCCCGACGCTGTGGATCGCCGCCGCCGGAGTGTGGGCGTCCGGTCTGTTGCTCTACTTCTCGCCGCTGCGGCGGTGGCGCGACCTGCCGGACGAGGCCGGCACGCCGGACGAGGCCGGCACGCCGGACGGCGAGCAGCCGCCGCCGAGACTCCCGGCGCCGCACGGGCGGTCGCCGGTCGACCCGGCCGGAAAGGCCATGGGAGGTGTACGAGGTGGATGACCAGCCATACGCGCAGCACATTCTGTCCTGGGCGGGCGGGCCGGCGGACACCGACCGGTTCGTCGCGCTGGGCGGGGCACGGCTGCCCGCCGAGCCCGACCCGGCAGCCCTGCGCCGAGCCCTGGACGCGCTCCTGGCCCGGCATCCCGTACTCGGTAAGGGGCCGGTGCCGCTGCGAACGGTCGACGACGTGTGGGCGGCGGCCGCCGCCGGCCGGTACCCGCCCGACGCGCGGTGCCTGCTCTGGGCGTACCTGGCCGGCCGTGAGTTGCTTCTCGTGGCGCACCACACCGTGTCCGACCCGTGGTCCATGCGGCTGCTGCTCCGCGAGGTGATGAAACCAGGGACCGGCCCGGCCCCCGCCTACCACGCCAGCGCGTCCTCCCCCGCGCCCAGGCGGGTGAACCGGTCCCTGCCGTTCTGGCGCCGGATGCTGGCCGACGTGCCGACCCTGGCTCCGGACACCGGCGGCGACACCGGCACGGCCGAGATCAGGACGCCGAGCGGCATCACCCAGCAGCAGGCGGCAGCGGTCGCCCGGACGGTGCGCAGCACGCCATTCGTCGTCCTGCTCACCGCGTTCGCGCGGGCCCTCGGCCCGCTGTGCCCGGGCGAGGCGGTCGTCCCGGTGCTGACCCACGGCCGGCAGCGGTCCGACTGGGACACCGTGGGGCTGTACATGAACGTGCTGCCGGTGCGGCTCGGCACGCCGACGGTGGGCGCGGTGCACCGCGCGTTCGCCGAGGCGTACGCCCACGAGATTCCGTTTCCGGTGCTGCTGGACGCGGTGCCGCAGGCCGACGCGCTGTTCGCCGAAGGCGGACCGGCCCTGGCCCAGTTCGAGGTCATCCAGGTGCCCGACGGCGCCGGGATCGAGCCGCTGACGATCCCGGCCGGGCTCGGGCTGGGCGGGCCGGTGCTGCCCGTCAACGGGCTGGCGTTCTGGCTCGAGCCGGGTGCGGGTGGCGGCTACACCGCCTGCCTGCGGTACCGCCGCTCCTACCGGGAGGCCGAAATGCAGGCCCTGACCCGGCGATTCATCGACAGTTGGGAGGATGTCCGTGCCGACGCGGAGCGAGCTTGAGTCGATGCTGACCCGGCTCTGGAGCGAGAAGCTGAACGTCACGCCGGTGGGCGTCGAGGACGACTTCTTCGCCCTCGGCGGCGACTCGCTGCTCGCCGCCGACCTGCTGATGGACCTCTACGAGCAGCTCGGCGTCGAGGTCGACGCCGCGGTGCTGTTCCTCAAGCCGACCATCGCCGAACTCGTCGACGAGGTGCTGGCCGCATGAGGACCGCGCCCTGCCTCCGGACCCGGCCGCCGGGCCGGATCGACCTCGCCGACCCCGCCCTGCACGGCGCCGGCGACCCGCACGCCGCCTGGCGGACGCTGCGCCGGTGGGATCCCGTCGGCTGGCAGCCGGTCGAGGGCAGGTCGGGCTTCTGGGCGGTCACCCGCTACGCCGACGCCAGGACCGTCCTGGCCGACCACGCCAGGTTCACCTCCACCGGTGGGGTGATGCTCACCATGCTCGGCCGGGCGGAGCCGGCGCAGAACCAGCAGTTCGCGGCGACCGACCCGCCGCGGCACGGCCTCATCCGGGGGCCGCTGCAACGGGAGATGACCGCGCGTGCGGTGGCGCGGCACGCGCCGGCCATCCGTTCCTTCGTCCGGGAGATGCTCCGCCCCGCCGCCGGGGCCCTGGACTTCGCCGAGCTCACCTCCGCCCTGCCGCTGGCCTTCCTGGGGCCGCTGATGGGCATCCCGGCCGCGGACTGGCCCGCCCTGGCCCGGTGGGTGTCCATGTCGGTGGCCGAGCACGACCCGGATGTCGCGCTGCCCGACGGCCCGTCGGCGACCCTCGACCGCGGGCACCGGGAACTTTTCGCCTACCTGCTCCACCTGGTGCTCGAACACCGTCGGCACCCGCGCGGAGACCTGGTGGACCTGCTGGGGGCCATGCCGCTGCGCCCCGGAGCGATCGTCGCCAACTGCTACAGCCTGCTCCTCGGCGGCAGCGCCGCCATCCCGCACGTGCCCCGTGCGGCCCTGGCCGAGCTGATCCGCACCGACCGCTACGAGCAGTGGGCCCGGCGACCCGAGCGGGTCGGCCGCGCGGTGGAGGAGGCGCTGCGGTTCACCTCCCCCGCGGGGCACTTCATGCGGTTGGCGACACGGGACACCACCGTCGGCGGCGTACGCGTCGCGGCGGGCGATGCCGTCGTGGTGTGGCTCGGGTCGGCGAACCGCGACGAGACCGTCTTCCCCGACCCCGACACGCTGGACCCGGACCGCCACCCGAACCGGCATCTGGCCTTTGGGGACGGGCGGCACTACTGCCTGGGAGCGGCCGTCGCCAGACTGACGTTGCGCGTCTTCTTCGAGGAACTCTTCGCCACCTTCGCGTCCTTCGAGCCGGCCGGCGAGGTCGAGCGCGTACGGTCGACCTGGCTGGGCGGGATCAAGCGGATGCCGGTCGTGGCCGGGCGGCGATGATCACCGAGGCGCTGGCCGCTCAGCTGCGCTCCCGCCGGGAGACGCCGGCCGTGACGGATCCCGAGCAGGCCCTGACGTACGCGGACCTGGACGGCTTGTCCGGCGCGGTCGCCCTCCATCTCCAGCAGCGGGGCGTGGCCGTCGGGGAGCCGGTGATCGTGCACACCCGGCTGTCGTGCTGGGCCGTCGTGGCCATGCTCGGCGTACTGCGGGCGGGAGCACGTTACGTCCCCGTCGACGCGGCCCTCCCGGCGGCGCGCCGCGAGCTGATGGCCGCTGGCAGCGGTGCCCGGGTGACACTCACCGAGAGCCTGCTGGCGTCGCTGCGCCCGGCCCGCTCCGGCTGGCGGGACGGGCCCGACGCGTACACGCTGTTCACCAGCGGCTCGACCGGCGTGCCGAAGGCGGTCACGGTGTCGCGGGCGGCGCTGAGCTACTCGACCGGCGCCCGACTGGAGTACTACGGCCGGGCGCCGCAGCGGTTCCTGCTGTGCTCGTCCATCTCGTTCGACAGCTCCGTGGCGGGCATCTACTGGACGCTGTGCACCGGGGGCACACTGGTCATCCCGAGCGACCGGCCGTTCGACGTGCGGGCGCTGGTCCGGGCCGGCGCCGTGCACCGGCCCACCCACACCCTGATGGTGCCGTCCCTGTACCGGCTGGTGCTGCGCTCGCCGGTGCCCAGCCTGACCACCGTGATAGTGGCGGGGGAGAGCTGCCCGCCCGGCCTGGTCGACCTGCATCACGAGCGGATGCCCCACGCGACGCTCTACAACGAGTACGGTCCCACCGAGTGCACCGTCTGGAGCACCGTGCACAGGTGTGCGCCGGGCGAGGACCCCGTCCCCATCGGCCGGCCGATCCCCGGCACCACGATCTCCATCGACGACGGCGAGCTGTGCATCTCCTCGCCCGGCGTGGTGTCCCAGGGGCCGGTCTACCGCACCGGCGACCGGGTGAGCCTGGGCGCCGACGGCCTGCTCCGCTACCACGGACGCGTCGACGAGCAGCTCAAGGTCGGCGGCATGCGCATCGAACCGGCCGAGATCGAGCACGCCCTGATGTCCCACCCGGCGGTGCTCCTCGCCGGCGTCGCCGTCCCCTACCAGGGCGTCGCGTACGTGGTCTGCGCCGAACCGGTGCCTCAGCGGACCCTGCGCGCGCATCTGCTCGACCGGCTGCCCGCCGTGGCTGTACCCACCGCCTTCGAGCGGCTGGAGCGGCTGCCAACCCTGCCCAACGGCAAACTCGACAGGCGCGCCCTGAGCCGGATTGGCCGCACTCCATGACAACTGAGAAGCGGGCGCCCGCGACACCGGGCGCACGGGTGGCCGCGACCGACGCGTACGCGAGCACCGCCCGGATCGACGAGCTGCGCGCCACCGAGTACCGGCACCTGGACCGCGACGGCCGGACCTACCTCGACTACGCGGGGTCCGGGGTGGCCGCACGGGCACAGGTCGTCGCCCATCAGGACCGGCTGCTCTCGGGCCTGTACAGCAACCCGCACTCGGAGAACCCCACCTCCGAGGCGGCCGGTTCGTTGGTCGAGTCGGCCCGGCGCGCGGTGCTCGACTTCTTCCGCGCCGACCCGACCGAGTACGCGGTCGTCTTCACCCCGAACGCCACCGGCGCCTGCCGGCTGGTGGGCGAGGCGTACGGCTTCGGTCGCGGCTGCCCGCTCGTGCTGACCTGGGACAACCACAACTCCGTGAACGGCATCCGGGAGTACGCCCGCGCGGCCCGTGCGCCGGTCCGCTACGTGCCGCTGGCCGGGCCCGACCTGCGGGTGGCCGAATCCGACGTGGTCGCGGCGCTGGCCGCCGGCCGGGGCGGGCTGGCCGGCCGTCCCCAGTGGCGCAGGTCCGGCGCGTCGGGGCTCTTCGCGTACCCGGCACAGAGCAACTTCACTGGGGTGCAGCATCCGCTGGGATGGGTGGAACTGGCCCGGCAGCGCGGGTACGACGTGCTGCTCGACGCCGCCGCCTTCGCCCCGACGAACCGGCTGGACCTGAGCGTCGTGCAGCCGGACTTCGTCTGCCTGAGCTGGTACAAGCTCTTCGGCTACCCCACCGGGGTGGGGGCGCTGCTGGCCCGGCGCGAGGCGCTGGCCCGGCTGCGCCGACCCTGGTTCGCCGGTGGCACCATCCGGGCGGTCAGCGTCCAGGGCGACTGGCACCAGCCGATGGGGGACGAGTCGGGGTTCGAGGACGGCACGCTGAACTTCCTCAGCCTCCCCGACGTGGAGTTCGGGCTGCGCTGGCTCGACTCGATCGGCGTCGACCTCGTCCACACCCGGGTCGGCCTGCTCACCGGGTGGCTGCTGGAGCGGCTGACCGCGTTGCGACACCGCAACGGCCGGCCGCTCGTCCACGTCTACGGGCCGTCGACGGGCGATGCCCGGGGTGGCACCGTGGCGTTCAACTTCCGCTACCCGGACGGCTCGCTGGTCGACGAGCGGCTCGTCGCGCTCGAATCGTCGGCGGCCGGCTTCGCCCTGCGTACGGGCTGCTTCTGCAACCCGGGCGCGGCCGAGGCCGCCTTCGGGATCAGCCGCCGCTCGCTGCGCCGTACGAACCTCGCCCACGCCGGGACAATCGACCAGCATCTCGCCGCGCTGCGGCTGCCGACCGGCGGAGCGGTACGCGTCTCCTTCGGTCTGGCCTCGACCGCGGCCGACGCGGAGCGCTTCCTGGCCTTCGCCGAGTCGACCTACCTGGACCGCGCCGGCCCCGCCGACGTCCGGCTGGCACCACGGATACGCTGCTGAGCACGGCGAGCGCCCGCCCGGCAGCCGCCAGACGCGCGTCGTGAGGCCGTGGGCGGGAGCGCCCCGGGATGGCGTCGACACCCGGAACCGCGCTGCCCGCCAGCGGCGGTCAGGCAGTCGTGTCCGCCGCCAGGGCGGCGCGGAGGCGGGTGCACGCCTGCGGGTCCAGCCCGTCGAGCCGGCCCAAGGCCTCCCGCCAGTGCCGGCGCGCCACGGCGCGGTGTCCGAGGCCCGCGTGGGCGTTGCCGAGCACCTGTAGCGCCAAGCCGATGCCCCGCCGGTGCTCGTAGCGTCGGCAGATCTCCAGCGACTCGGTCGCGCGAGCGATCGCCTCCCGGTGCTCACCGCCAGCGTGTAGCGTCTCGGCGAAGTTGACCAGCGCCTGGGCCTCGCGCAACGGATCGGTGCCGCCGTCGGCGACGGCGCGTCCGGCTTCGTGGCAGGCGACGGCCCGGGCATGGTCGCCGAGGCGCTGGTACACCAGGGCCAGGTTGTCGAGCACCAACCCCTCCTTGTGCCGGTGGCCGAGTTGCCGCCGGATGACCAGCGCGGCCCGCAGGTGGTCCAGGGCGCCGGTCAGGTCGCCGCTGTCGCGCAGGGCGTTGCCGAGGTTGTTCAGGATGGCGGCCTCCCGGCTTCGGTCGCCGAGTTCGCGCTGGACGGCCAGGCACCGCTCGAGGATGGGGATCGCCTCGTCGAGCCGGCTCTGGCGCAGGAGCGCGACGGCGACGATGTTGAGCCCGGCGGCCTCGCCCGAGCGATCGCCACATCGGCTCGCCGCCGAGGCGGCGAGGTGGCCGAACTGTTGCTGCTCGGCGATGTGCCCGGCGTAGTCGAGGAACTTGGCCGCCACAAGGGCCAGGTCGCGGACCTCGGTGAGGGCCCGTCCCGCCGTCGCCTGCTGCCCGGCCACCAGCAACAGGTTGGTGTGCTCCCGTTCGAACCAGGTCAACGCGTCGGCCGCGTCGGCGAGGGGCGGGCCGGGCCGAGTCGGGCCGGTCGGCTCGTCGATGCCGAACCGGTCGTCGGGGTAGAGCAGCCGCGCCGCGCGGGTGGTGGCCGCGAGCAGCCACGCGGTGAGGTTACCGAGGGCCGCCTCGCGGTGGTGTGGGTCGTCCACCGCCTGCGCCCGCTCCCGGGCGTAGAGCCGGACGATGTCGTGGAACCGGTATCCGCCGCCACCGGCCGACTCGATCAGGTGCGCGTCGGCCAACGCGTCCAGGGCCTGCTCGGCGGCGGTCACCGGCAGGTCGGCCAGTGCCGCGCAGCCGTACGGCGTGAGGTGCGTCCAGTCGGGCAGCGCGGCGAGCCGGAAGAGCCGGGCCGCCTGCCGACGTCCGCCCTGCCGCGCGTCCCCGAACACCTGGTAGCCCAGGTGCAGGCTGGCCCGTACGGACAGGTCACCGACCTCCATGACGTCCAACCGCATGCCCTCGTCGTCCATCCGCTCGGCGAGGCCGGTCAGCGAGGCGTCTGGCCGGGCCGCGGCGCGGGCGCCGACGATTCGCAACGCCAGCGGCAACCCGCCGCACCGGCGGACCACGGTCGCGGCCGCGGCGGGCTCCGCCTGCACGCGGTGGGCGCCGGTGAGCCCGGTGAGCAGGGCGAGCGCCGCGTCGTCGGGTAGCGGGCCGAGGCGGATCCGCGCCGTCGTGTCGAGGTCGGAGAGCATCCACCGGCTCGTGACGATCGTGGTGCATCCGGGCCCGCTGGCCAGGAGCGGTCGGACCTGCGCCGCCGATGCGGCGTTGTCCAGCACCACGAGTACGCCCCGTCCGGCGGTCCACGTGCGCAGCAACGCCGAGGCCTCGTCGAGCGAGGCGGGGACGGTGGGCAGGCCCAGCGCCCGCAGGAACCGGCCCAACACGTCCGTGGGCTCGGCCGCCGCGACGCCGCCGGTGGCCCCGCGCAGGTCCGCGTAGAGGCAACCGCCGTCGTAACGTCCCACGATCCGGTGCGCGACGTGCAGGGCGAGCGCGGACTTGCCGACCCCGCCGGCACCTTCGACGAGGCACACCGCGGCGTCGGTCTCCGTGGCCGTGAGCAGTTGGCCGACCTCCGCCGAGCGGCCCGTCATCAACGGGGGCGCAGGTGGCAGTTGATAGGGGACCGGTGTCCCCGACCCGCTCCCCACCGGCGGCGGCTCGCTTGCCGCCGGCCACGACAGCCCCCGTAGTACGGCCCGGTCCCGGCCGCCGCCGGACGCGGCGACCCGCCCCCGTTCCGGGCCGGCCGACCCGGTCCCGCCACCTGCGGGGATCAGGCGTAGCGCGGCGGAGCGCTGCGTGTGGGATGCCGGCCCGACACCCGTGGTGTCCGGCCCGCCGACCGGGCCGCGCGGACCGGTGACGCGCGCGGCCGGACCGATCGGGGAGTGACCGGTTCGGCCCGAGGAGCGCGCCCGCGTGGCCGCCGGGGGCGTCTCCGCCGTACGGGCGGCGGCCAGCCGGCCCCAGACGGCCAGCCACGCTGTCGCGCGCTCGTCCGGCACGTCGCAGGCCCGCAGCAGCGCCGACACCAGATCACGGCGGGGCAGCGTCGACCGGCCCAGCATCGTCGCCAGGGTGCTCGCCGGCAGCACGTCCCCGTTGCGCTGCGCGCGGCGGGCGATCTCGCGATAGGCGAGGCCGGACTGGTCGCGGACGCGACGCAGCAGCCTGACGTACTGTTCCGGACTGGTCGCGGTGGTCGGGTCGACGCCGAAGTCGGCGGCCGTCATGCGCGCCCTCACGTCAGATGTCATGTGCCCGGGCCCGAGGGCGCCGGGCGGGTCTGCCAGAGTGCGTCACACGGTACAGGGCCCAGGCCAGGCACCGTCGCCCCGATACTCCGAAATGGACAGTCACTTTGGGGATGTGCAGCCAGACGATCGGGTCATCCAGCACCCGGAACAGGTTTGGAGAGTCCCGCTCAGCGTTGCACGGGCGCAACACCACGTCACCGTCGACCATCGAGGTCCGCATCCTCAAGGGCCACTCCACCCAGGCGCTCCGGGCGGCCCAGCACGAGTCACCCACACGCGGCAACCCGCCGCTGATCGCACGATGGTTCCGGGCGGCGGCGAGGTCTGCGGCGTTCGCGGTCATGGTCGCGGCCACGACCGTGCGGGGACCGGTCGGAATGCGTCTTCCACCGGGTCAGGCATGGTTGCACGCCCGCCCACCAGGTGGCGTCGGACCGGCCACCGGGATTTCGGCAGCCAGGACCGGATGGTCCCCTCGCCGAGGCCCACGTGCTGGTGACCGTCCTACGCCCGTGGCTCGCATCTTGTTGCTCTCTCCGGTTGTTCAGTCTGACTCGTGTAGGTCCCGTTCGAGGTCCTCGACCGTGTCGCAGAAACTCGGCATCGGGTAAGGGATGGGCCGGCCGCCGGTCAGCCCGGTGGCTCGGGGGCCAGGATGCCTGGGTAGGGTGCCTGTCATGGGTGAGGACACCTTCCGTTCCGTGGAGATCGAGCGCACCAGCGTGGGGAAGTACGTCGTGCGGAACGTCCGCGGTGGTTCGATATCGATGGGCACGGGCGAGGACGGCAGCTTCACGCCGGTGGAACTGCTCTTGGCAGCTATCGGCGGCTGCACCTCGATAGATGTGGACCACATCACCAGCCGTCGCGCCGAGCCAACTCAGTTCTCCGTCGAAGTCACTGGCGACAAGAGCCGGGACGAGACCGGGGGAAACCGGATGGAGAACCTTACCGTCGAGTTCACCGTGACGTTCCCGGTGGGCGCGGACGGCGACAGGGCGCGCGAGGCGCTGCCCCGGTCGCTGCGGCAGTCGCACGACCGGCTCTGCACCGTCTCTCGTACCGTCGAACTTGGCACTCCCGTCTCGATCGTCGAGGCTGCCGGTTCTACCGGGGACTGAGGTTTCCAGGCGTCACTCCCGGGTCGCCGACGGTGAACACGGTGGGCTGTCGCAGGTCTTGTCCGCTGTCCCGGATCCGCGTGACCCGCGCGGAGTGCGTCACCCGCTCGCCGGGCTCCTCGCGGTCGCGGTGTACGCGGTGCTGGCCGGGGCGTGCCGGTAGGCACGACGGTGTGGCGGCTGCTGATGTCCCGGGCCGGGCGCCCTCGGGGCCGATGCGAGCGGTTTCGCAGGAAGTGGCATTTGGCCATTGGTCTCGGAGCTTTGCCTGGCGGTTTTGGACGGATCCGTTGCGTCGACGCCGATTGACGTAGATCATAGTCGCTAAAAGTTGCGCAGTTGCTTGTCGTGCCGCCTTGGTCGCTGTACCTGGATCCGCGTTCGATGGTTTAAGGGACAGTGTGGCAGTTTTTGGAAACGCAACGATGACTATTTCGTAAGCACACACCCTGCGCGACCGAACCCGGCGTCCCTCCAAGATGGCCAGTCGACGGAGGGAGGGACTGACCGCTTAGGTCCGGGGTGTCGACGATGGAGAGACGAAGCCGCTCTTAGGCGCCGCAACCACAACCGTTGCGTCGGATATCTGCGGAACGATCGGCTGTCTTGACAGCTGATCTCGGCCACCTGAACGATCGTAGAACGGGATCACCTAACGCCAGCGTGGCACGGAAGGGGCATGCATGCCGATCAGGAGCGGCTTCCTTCTGTTCCCGTTCTCCGCAGCCGATCAGGGACGGATCAGTGCGCCGTCACTCACTGCCTCTGATGTCGCCTTCGCCGCGGCCCCGGTCGCCGGCGGCCCATTTCCACAGGCGATGCAGTTGGCGTTCCGGCTGACGGCCGGGTCCCCACTGCCGCAGGTTCGGCCGTTGTTTCCGGGGCGCCTGCGCTTCATCCCCGATCCGGCGGCACCGGGGATCACGCCGGAGCCCAGCGCCGTGCAGTTCACCTCCGCCGAGTACGCCAAGTGGCGTACCGTCGGCACGATCCGGGTCGCCGTGGATCTCGAAGCCGCCACCGCGATGAACGACCCCGCCGTGCGTGGCGGTCTTGAGATCCTGCCGGCCGTCGTGTGGTACGGGCCGGTCCGCATCTCCGAGGAATTCCTCTTCGGCACGCTACGGACGGCGCTGCGCCAGGGCCGCGTCGGAGGCACGCCGTCCATCCCACCGACCCGCGCCAACTGGGCGCAGCACGCCGTCGCGCGATTCCTCGCCGGGCGCTACGAGCCGGTCCTGCGTCCCGGCGCCTCGGCTGCGGCCGACGACCGGATCGCCAACGCGATGCCGACCGTGCATCCCGTCGACGCGCAGTCGAATGTCACGCTGCGGATCACGATGGCGAGTCGGCCCGCCCCGAAGGACGGTTCGTCGAGCGCGTTCGACGCGCTCACCCCGGGCACCGACCTCGACGACCCCGCCCATGCCGCCAATGGCGCCATCCCCGCCCGCCACGTGCTGCGGGTGCTGCGCCCGCAGCTCACCGACGGCGCCGTGGGCGCGGCCGTGCCGGATGCGGTCCTGACGACCGGCGGCACCACACCGGTCTATCGTGCGGTTCGCTTCACCCGGGTCTGGAAACCGGTCGCCGACTGCTCGGTCCACCTTCCCGCCCAACGGGTACGCGTGGCCGACGCCGCCAACACCGAGCTGGCGACCCAGCGGCTGCCGGCGCACGGGATGTTCTTCTGGAGCTACCCCGCCGACGCGCCGGTGACCGACATCCGCCTCTCGATCGTCGGCGGTATGAGATGGATCGACGGCGCCACCCCCGACGTGTGGCGGTTGCCGGCGGGGGACACACCGATCGCCGTGGACCTCGCCGCCACGCCCGCCCCGCATATACAGCTTCGGCTGCGGATGCGGGAGGCGATGCTGGTCGAGCCCCGCGACCGCCCCGGCGGGTACCGCTGCACGTTCATGTCGATGCGGCGCTCCGTGCGGGCGCTCGTGGACAACCGCATCTGTGGTGGCCGGTTGAACTTCGGGCGCAGCGACACCAACGCGGACACGGTCCGGCTGATCAACGATGCCTGGGCCGCGGTGCCCGCCCGAGCCAATATCCTGCGCAACAACCAGCCCTTGCCGAACAGTGACCCGGCTGTCGGGGCGCCGCGGATGATCCCGGTGCTGCAGGCGTTCTTCCCCGACCCGGTGCCGGCGCAGAGCATCGGCGGCAGCACCAACCGCACCACCGTCTTCGACGGCGGTGAACTGGCCTACCACCTGTGGCAGAGCCGAATCGACCTGTTCCACGCCGCCGGCACCAAGCGCAACTTCCCCACCGCCCATGTCGGACGCGGTGGCGCGGGCGCGCTGGTGGCCACCGGCCTGGCCGCCGGCTACCACATCGACCCGACCCGCAACGCGGGAGAGGCCGACGACGCCTACTTCGACCGGATCGTCGGCGACATGCTGACCGGGCTGGAGCCGGGAGCGGTGCTGCAGTTCTGGTACGACGACGCCGACTTCGAGGGCATCAAGGCCACCCAGACCAGTGCCACCGCCCACGCCATGAACGCCTACGGCCACTCGCCGGTCTTCCTCCGCTACGTACGCACCGGCGGTGATGTCACCGCCATCCGGATCATCGATCAGGGTGGCGAGCGCAACTGCGCCATCCGAGGACCTGCCGGCAGCCGACGGATCGAGTGGCACGGCGACGAACAGGCCATCTGGACCACCGCGAACTGGACGGAATGAGCATGGCCATATCGGTGGACGGTCGGGCGCTGTACCCGCTCGGCGAGGCGCTCGCCGCCACGGACTTCCCGCTGCTCTCGATGCTGCCGGCCGACGCCTTCGAGGGCATCTACTATCTCAGCGCCGACGCCGCGTTCGACGACACCGCGCTGGTGGTGGCCTTCGAGCTGGCCTTCGAGGGCGAGTTGGCGCTCACCCCGCCGGGCACCGACGCGATCGCCCTGGTGCTGGGCTCGGCCGGAGTCGGCTGGACCGGGGTGCGGGCCACCGTGACCATCGGCGCCGAGCCGTCGATCCTGCTCGAGGAAGTGACCCTGGGGCTGCGGCTGCGCGGCGACATCCTGCGTGACGTGGCAACCGGCGACCCCGCCTCGATCACCATCACCGCCGATCTGCGGGTGTCCGCCGACGGTTTCACTCTCGAGCGCTTCGAGGGCGCCTCACTGGCACCGGCGTACGTCGCCGACACCGACATCGTGGTCGAGGCCCACGACGTGCGACCCGTCTTCGGTGGGATCGACCCGCCGGGCTGGCTGAGCGACCGCCCCGACTTCCATGGCCTGGCGATCGACGTGCTCTCCGTCACCCTGCCCAACGAGTACCTGCACAGCGACCCGGGGGCGGAACTGCGCCTGGAGCTGAGCGAGGCCGCCATCGACGCCGACGGGTTCACCGGCCGGCTCAGCGCCAGCTCCGACGCGCAGCACCCCGTCACCGGCACCTTGTTCGGATTCCGGTACCGCTTCCGTACCTTCGAGCTCGACATCCACCGCAACACGGTGCGGACCGCGCGGTTGGGTGTCGACCTGCGGCTGACGCCGTTGGAGCAGGCCGGCGAGGAGAAGTGGGTCGCCGTCGACGTGGGGTTCGCCGCCGGCCGGCAGCTGAGCGGCGTGTTGTCCGCCGCGCAGCCGCCCGGCGCCTCCGACGATCCGCGCGACCTCGTCTCCGTCGAGTTGGCCGACGTGGCCAGGCTCGGACTCCGGGCCCTGCGCATCGAGATCGCCGACGGCGTCGTGCGTTTCCTGTTCTCCGGAGTCGTGAGCATACGGTTCGGTGAACCCGCGATCACCTGGCCGACGGTCGAGTTCGACGAGTTCGGCATCGGCTCCGACGGCTCACTGATCATGCCGGCCGGGGGCGTCCGGGTGCGGGACACGCTGGTCGCGAGACTCGGGCCGGTGACATTGGGGGCCGGCCGCTTCGGACTCGCCGTGGGCGCCGACGGCGCGCTGGTGTTCGTCCCGCCCACCGAGATCGTGGTGGCCATCGACGCTCCCGCCGTCTCCGGCGGCGGCTTCCTCTTCTTCGACCCGGTCAAAGAGCAGTACGCCGGCGGACTGCGCCTGCAGTTCGAGAAGATCACCCTCAACGCGGTCGGACTGCTGACCACCCGCCTGCCGGACGGATCGCCGGGCGTCTCGCTGCTGGTCATCGTCCAGGCGTCCGGTTTCACCCCGATCCAGTTGGGTTTCGGGTTCAGCCTCAACGGGGTCGGCGGCCTGCTGGGCATCAACCGCACCGTGGCCGTGGACGTCCTGCGCGCCGGGGTTCGCAACCGCACCCTGGACGCGATCCTGTTCTCCCCGGACGACCCGACACCGCGCGCCCCCCAGATCGTCACCGCCCTCCAGTCGGTGTTCCCGCCCGCAAGCGGTCAGCACGTGTTCGGCCCGATGGCGCTGATCGGGTGGGGCACCCCGGTCACGCTGGTCACGATCGAACTCGCGCTGATCCTGGAGCTACCGTCGCCGGTGCGGCTGATCGTCCTCGGCCGGATCCGGGCCGCGCTGCCCGACCCCGACCACCCCATCGTGGCCATCAACCTCGACGTGGTCGGTGTCGTCGACTTCGACCGCGGTGAACTCTCCGTCGACGCCACCCTGTACGACTCGATGGTCGGCCCGTTCGCGCTGACCGGTGACATGGCGGCGCGAGCGAACTGGGGCACCAACCCGGACTTCGCCATGGCGCTGGGCGGGTTCCATCCCGCGTACACGCCCCCGCCCGGTTTCCCGGCGCTGCGCCGGCTGACCCTGGCCCTCTCGACGGGAAAGAACCCGCGGCTCCGCATGGAGACGTACTTCGCGCTGACGTCCAACACGGTCCAGGTGGGCGCCCGGCTCGAGTTGGCTGTGGAGGTCGGCGGGTTCAGCCTCGAAGGCAACCTCGGATTCGACACCCTCATCCAGTTCACGCCGTTCCGGCTGCTCGCGGAGATCTACGCGCAACTCGCCCTCAAGCGCGGCGCGACCACCCTGATGGGCCTGAACATCCACGTGTACCTCACCGGACCATCACCCTGGGTGATCTGGGGCGAGGCCACCTTCAAGATCTTCTTCGTGAGCTTCTCGCTGCCGTTCCGGGCACAGTTCGGCAGGACGCAGGACGTACCGGCCATCGAACGGCAGCAGGTGTGGCCGATCCTGCGCGACAGCCTCACCGCCGACGCCAACTGGAGCGCGCAGTTGCCACCGCAGGGCGGCCGGCTGGTGGTCCTGCGCGACGGTGCCGGTGACGGCGAACTGACCGCGCATCCGTTGGGCACCCTGACGGTCTCCCAGCAACTGGTGCCGCTGCAGCGCACCCTCGGCCTGTTCGGCTCGGTCCCCCCGAAGGGCCACGACCGCTTCGCGATCGTGGCCGCCGACGGACTGGACATCGTCGGCGTCGCCACCGAGTACTTCGCACCCGCGCAGTTCCGGCAGATGAGTGACGCCGAGAAACTGGCAAGCCCCGCGTACGAACGGATGATCTCCGGTGTCCACCTCGCCCCCGACACCGCAATCGCCGTCGGATACGTCCAGGACATGCCGCTGGACTACGAACAGTCGGTCATCCTCGACGTCGACCAGCCCAGCGCCGAACGGCTCGACGAGCGCTACGCGCCCGGTGACGGGGAGGTGGCCGCTCTGGCCCAGCACGGACCCGCCGGCACGGCGCCGTCCCGCGAGCAGGGGCGGGCGAAGTTCGCACCCCCGGTACCGGGACCGGCCGTGGCCGACCCGACCTACGTGGTGGTCGACCGGGACACGCTCACCCCGGTGCCGCTGGACGGGCTGGACGGCAGCTACACCGCCGCTGCGGAACGGCTGCGTGGCCGGACCGACCGGGACGAGTTGCAGATCGTACGGGCCGAGGAACTGGAGCTGGCATGACGGACCCCGCGGGTAGCTACCGATTCCTCGCCTGGTCCCGGCAAGGGCTCGCCGCAGCCATCCCCACCCACAACGCTCCGCCGGCCGACGACGCGGCGGTGCGGCTGCCCGTGACCCTCACCGTCGCCAAAGGACAGTCCGGCACCGAAGACATCACCCGAACGGTGCGCCTGTACGGCCCGGGCGACGTGGTCGGACTGGACACCAGCCAGATCATCCGCCGGGAACCCCGACCGGGAACCACCGACTTCGAGCCCAACTACTTCCCGCTGGTGGAATTCGACGCCCCGGAGCTGCCGTGGCTGCTCAGCCCGCAGCCCGGCGGCGACCGGCTGCGCCCCTGGCTGGCGCTGGTGGTGCTGCGGCGGCAGGTCACGCAGATCGTGGCGGACCCGTGCCGGCCGCTGCCGTCGCTGCGCCTGACCGCCGGCGACGCCCGAGACGAGCTGCCGGACCTGACCGAGTCGTGGGCGTGGGCCCACGCCCAGATCACCGGGGGCGCCGTCACGCCACAGCAGGCGCTGGACGGACGCTCACCCGAGTTGACCCTGTCCCGACTGGTGTGTCCCCGCCGGCTACAGCCGCACACGGCATACGTGGCCTGCCTCGTGCCGGTGTACCGGGCCGGTGTGCAGGCGGGCCTCGGCCAGCCGGTCACCGCCAGCGCCGAACTGGCCTGGCCGCCACCGGGCGGCTGGCAGGACGCGACGGGGACCATCGAACTGCCGGTGTACGACCACTGGGAGTTCACCACGGCCGAAGCCGGCGACTTCGAGGCCCTGGTACGCCGGTTGCGTCCCCGGCCGGTCGGCGCGGACGTCGGCGCGATGCCGGTCGACATCGCCGCCGCCGGCCCCGACTTCGCCGACCTGGCGTTGACCGAACCGACCGTGCTGCCGTTCGAGGGCGCGCTCACCTCACCCGACCTGCCGGCCCGGCAATGGCCGCCCGGTGTGCAGCTGCCGGTCGCGCAGCGGCTGGAGGACCTGATCGAGGCGCCGCCCGGCGTCGACCTCACCGTGCTGCGCCCACCCATCTACGGCGCGTACCAGGCCGCAACGCCGGACGCGCTGCCGGAGACCGGCCGGCCTTGGCTGCGGGAGCTGAACCTCGACCCTGGCTGGCGGGCGGCAGCGGCCCTGGGAGCCCGGGTGGTGCAGGACAACCAGGAACAGTTGATGGCCTCGGCGTGGGAACAGGCCGGCGAACTGGAACGGGCCAACAGCCTGCTGCGGCAGGCGCAACTGGCCCGGGCGACGGCCGCGGCGGTCCGGGACAAGCACCTGGACGGGCTGCCCCCCGACGCGGCCGTGCGGGTCACCGCGCCGGTGCACAGCCGGGTCCGCCTCACTCCCGACGGCTCCCCGCCCGGCCCGGACGCCCGACACACCCTGCGAGCCAGCGTGAAGGCCAGCGTCTTCCCGTCGGCGGCACTCTCCGCGCCGTTTCGTCGCGCGATCCGGCCGGCGGGCCCGCTCGGCCGCCGGCTCCCCGGATCAGCCCAGGACGCCACCGCCGAACTCGCCACAGGATTGTCGCGCGGCCGACTGCGGGTGCCGATCCGCCCACCCCGCGGCGGCGCCGACTTCGACGAGGTGGGCGACCGGGTCGGTGGCCAGAACCGGCCACGGATGCTGCACCTGCGCGAGACCGTGCCGCACGGCGGCGGCTGGCGGAAGATCGCCGGAGACGACCCCGACGCCGGCGGCTTCTACGTCGGCGGTGACCCCAACCCCCCGCCCCCGCCACCCGCCACCGACCCGACCGACGGCGCAGGGGACATCGAGCGGCCGCCCGCACCCCTGGCCGCCGAGGCGGCAGAGCGGGCGGCCGGGCTCCTGCCGGTCGACGACCGGTGGCAGATCGACGAACCGGGGCGGCGTGGCGACCGGCTCCGCGGCATCAACAACCGGTTCCAAGCCGCCGCCGAGTTCCTCCTGCAGCACCTGCCCGCCACCGTGGAGACACTGGCAGCGGCAGGCCCCGAGCTCAGCCTCCCCGCGGTCGCCTCGGCGATGGTGGATGCGGGCGGACAACTGGAACCGGACACGAGCGTCGCCCGCGAGGTGGTCGCTCTCGTACCGGCTGCGCCGCCCACCGGCGACCCGCTGCGGCCCCGCGCGGCGGCGCCCCGGTTCCCGCAGCCGATGAGCGGCCCACTCTCCGCCGTGGACCGCCAGATGATGCTGCCCGGCATCGACGGCATCGCCGACGACAGCGTGGCGGTGCTGGTCGGCAACGCCCGCTTCATCGAGGCGTACATGACCGGGCTCAACCACGAACTGAGCCGCGAACTGCTGTGGCGAGGACTGCCCACCGACCCGGGCGCAACCTTCGCCGACCGGTTCTGGGACGTTCGGGGAAACCCCGACCAGGCCGGCGGCCCACCGTCGCAACTGTCACCGATCGGAAGCTGGACCGCCGACCTTGGCGACAACGCCACCGCCGTCGGCGGTCCCGGCATGCTCGTGCTGATGATCAGAGGCCGGCTGCTGCTGCGCTACCCACACACCGTCGTGTACGCCGCCAAGGCGGTGCCGAAGATCGACGCCAACGGCGCGCCGGTGCCCGGCCCTGACGGCAGTCCCATACCCACCCCGGGCCCGCTGCAGCGCTACCCCCAGTTCCGCGGCACCATCGATCCCGACGTCACCTACCTGGGCTTCGACCTCACCGTCGAGGCCGCACGCGGCGGTGACGGCGACCTCGGCTGGTTCTTCGTCATCCAGGAACAGCCCACCGCCCCGCGGTTCGGGCTCGACGAACCACCCGGCCCGTCGCCGACGACACCGAACAGCTGGTCCGACCTGGACTGGTCCCACGTGAGCCCCGCCGGCTCCACCGTCACCCACGCTGCGGTGGCCGGGCCGCTGGCGGCCACACCGACGACCCTGCCCGTCCTGTCCGGCCGCGCCCTGCCCACCGCCACCTGGGGCGCCGACGCCGCACAGATGGCCGCCATCACCTACCAGCGGCCCATGCGGGTCGCGATCCACGCCCGTACCGCCCTGCCCAACCCATGATCATCGAGCCTGTCGGGCCGCGTCTCACCGGGGCAGCCAACTCCTGGGAGACCCGGCCCGCCGACGCCCGCCAGCAGAAGCCGAGGACACCGTGACCAGGCCGCCGCAGAAGCCGACGCCGGCAACCAAACCCATGCCGTCGCCACCGCCGGCGCTCACCGGGATCAGCGCGCCGGCCCGTCCCACCGACCCCGCCCAGGCACTGCCCGGCGACCATCTCATCGCCACCGGAACCGGATTCGGCTCCGGCACCGACCCCGCGGCGGCCGTGCTCGTCAGCACCGACAGCGGCCCGATGCTGCCGGCACGGATCATCACCTGGACCGACGGGCAGATCCGGTTCGCGTTCCCCGACGCCACCGGCGCCCCAGGGCCCAAGCAGGTGAGGGTACGCACCAGCATCGGCACGAGCGCCGCGATCAGCGTGATGCTGGAGGACACCCTGCGGCTCTCCGCCGCGCCGGTGGCGCTGCTGCCGCTGGGCGTGCAGACCCGGTTCATGGCCGACGGGCAGGAACTGTGGGTACGGGTCCTGCCCGACACCGTGCACGTGAACAGCCACGACGAACGGCTCACCGCGGAGGAGGCCGAACTCGGACGCCGCTACCGGGACGCCGCCGGCGACCGCGACGACATATGGCTGGACCTGACCACCCGCTTCGGCGCGCCGCGCGCCGAATGGATCGTGCGAGCCACCCTGTCCGGGACGGTCGTGGTGCGAGACAGCCCGTGGGCACGGGCGGCCCGCACCCGACTCCTGCCCCGACGGCTGTACGCGACGGCATACGACGACGCGGGCAACGTCATCGCGCAGCAGCACGGCCAGCCGATTCCGTTCGAACTGCCCATCGGTCCGGACCTGGCCGCCACCGCCGGCGACCCCAGCCGCGACCCGGGAATGCGCTGGATGGTGGACTTCGAAGAGGCCCACGCCTGCGGCATGGCGATGAAGCTACGGCTGCCCGACCCGCCACCGCAGCGGATCGCCCGACTCGTCGTCGTGGGCGCCGAAACGGCACTCACCCCCGAGCAGGGCGCCCGTGAACTCGCCGACACCCTCGCCGCCCACCGGTACACCCGAGGCATCGGTTTCCTCAACGACGGCACCCCGACGAACCTCACCCCCGACACCGACACCGACACCGGCCCCGCCGGCGCCCCCCGCCCACCGGACACCCAGGCACCGGTGGCGGATCTCGGCAACGCCGCCGCCGCCGCGTGGACCCTCGGACTCGCCGCGGACGACGTCGGAGTGCTCGCCGCGACGCCGTCCGCCGACGACGGCGCCGCCCTGCGCCGTGCCCGCCACGACATGAACACCGCCCTGTGGCCGGCGACCCTGGGCTACTTCCTGGCGCACATGTTCGCGCCGGTCGTCCCACCCGACGCCGTCGAACCCGTGCGCGAGCACTTCACCGACTGGGTACGCGGCGCCGGCCCCCAGCCGGTGCTGCGCGTGGGCGAGCAGCCGTACGGTGTGCTGCCGGTCCTGCCACTGGACCAGTGGGCACCAGGCGACGAGGAGCGCCCCGTCGCCACCCTCGCCACGTTCCTGCGCGACTCGCTGCGTCCGGTCTGGCGAGCCTCCGCGGCGTCGGTGCCCCGCATCGGCGACCAGCCGCCCGGCGAAACATCCAGCGAGAACCCACTGCTCACGGTGCTGTCGATGCAGCCCACCTCGGTGAGCATCCGCGGCCGCAGCGTACTCGCCATGCCCTTCGTCGACGCCGCATGGCGGTTCATCGGCAACCGCCTGTCCACCCAATGGCGCACCGAACAGGCGTCGCTGGCCCGCGCCGCCCTCGACACCCACGGCCTGCCCGACGCCCAGCCGAACCTCGAGCAGACGGTGTTCGCCGCGAACTACTTCCCGGTGCCCTTCCCGCTGGTGCAATCGGGTGGTGACCGGGCCCAGCCGCCGACCACCGACTGGCTCACCCTGCTGGCCGAGGCCGACTGGCGGGACCTGCGCCAGGACGCGTTCCCGCTGGACGAACGGCCCCTGCTGTACCTGCTGCTGCGACACTCTCTGCTGGTGGCCTACCTCTTCGCCGCCGCGCAGCTCGACCCGGCCGAGCCGTGGCACGGCGGCGAACCGAGCATGTACGGCATCGACGAGATCGACGACAACCTCGCCGCACCCCGTCCCCGCATGGTCTGGGAGCGGCTCACCGCCACCACCACGACCGGCGTCGCGAAAGGTGACCTGCTCGACGCCGACCCGCAACCACCGCTGGCCACCGTCCGGGCAGCGATCGAGGGGCTCGCCGGCACGCCCGTGCACGTCCTGGAACAGGTCGCCGCGGAGACCCTCGACCTGTGCGCGTACCGCCTGGACGCCTGGATCACGTCGTTCGCGCAGCGCCGGCTGCACACAATCCGAGGCGACCACGGCGCCGGGGGAGTGCACCTGGGCGCGTACGGCATCGTCGAGGACATCCGCCGCGGCGACGGCGGTACCAGCGCCGGCTACGTCCACACCCCCTCGCCGGCACACGCCACCGCAGCGGCGATCCTCGCCAGCGGCTACCGTTCCCACCCTGACGGCAGCGGCCACCGCCACCCCTTCGGGATCGACCTGTCATCCGAACGGGTACGGGCAGCCCTGTCGCTCCTCGACGGGGTCCGCGCCGGCCAACAACTCGGCGCCCTGCTCGGCTACCGCTTGGAACGGCTGTTGCAGGACAGGGGCCTGGCCCGATTCATCGACGACTTCCGGACCCTGGCCCCGCTGCCGGTCACCGGCACCGCCCCGCCCGGGACGGCCGCGGAGGCCGTGGCAACCCGCAACGTCGCCGACGGCCTCGACCTGCACCGCCGGTGGGTGGCCGCCGGGCGCGTCCCCGCCCCCGGCTGGCCGGCCAGCGACACCCTGCAGCCGGTCTTCGAACAACTCGACGACGCCGTGGACGCCCTGGGCGACATCCTTCTCACCGAGGGCGTGTTCCAGCTGGGCCGGGGCAACGCCGACCGTTCCGCCGCCGCCCTGCGCGCCGCCGCCCACCCGGATGGTGCACTGCCGGAACTGGAGGCCATCTACACTCCGCACTCCGGGACCGCCGCCACCCACCGACTCGCCGTGCTGCTGCCCGGCGACCTCTCCGCCGCGCCGGGCTGGGCCCCGGACGCCGGGTACGCCCGACGAGCGGCCGCAGAGCCGCGGCTGGACGCATGGGCCGGCCGGCTGCTCGGCGACCCGAAGCGGGTCCGTTACCGCGTGCGTTACCTCGACCCCGCCAGCGGCGACGTCCTCGACGAAGAGGAACGCCGGCTCGACCAGCTCGTGCCGGCGCTGTCCCCGCTGGACGTGGTGTACGCCGCCGTGGCCGCCGAAAAACACCAGCTCTCCGAACTGGAGCAGCGCATCGTCTACCACGCGGCTCGCACGCGACCCGCCACCGTACCGGCGGACGCCCGCATCCAGGTGACGGCAAGCCGGGAACCCGAACTCCCACACAAGATCGGCTTGCTCGAACTCATGGAGCTCGCCGAGGCGGTGCGGGAAACCATCGCCGGCGCGCGTCCGATGACCCCGGACGACCTGTCCCTGCCCGAGGCGCCCGGCACCGCCGTCGTCGATCTCGCCGAGGTCCGGGCCCGAGCCGACGCGGTCGTGGCCGCGTTGCAGACCGCGGAGACCGCCTTGGCCAGCGCGATGGCAGCCCCCGCCGGCGAGCCGATGCGGGCGGCGCTGCTGACGGCCAGCGCACTGGGCGTGCCGGGCGCGGTGCCGGTGTCGGCCTCCGGTGACACACCCTCGGCTCGCGCGGACCTGCTGGCGCAGGCCGCGGTCGTCGCCGCGGAGGTGCGCCGCCGGCTCAACCAGCTCGCCGGGCTGCCCACACCGGCACCCGACGACACGGCCGGCCGCGTCGCCGACGCACTCGCCCGGCTGCGAGCGGTTCTCGGCAGCGACTTCCGGGCCCTGCCCCGCTACACCGCGCCGCCAGCCGCAGACCCGGCCCAGGTCGACGTCGGGTTCCCCACCACCGAGGCGCTGCTGGCGGGTGACCCGTTCGCCGCCACCCGCTGGTTCCAGCAACTCGCCAGGGTTCGTGACGGTGCCCAGCGTCTGGGCGATCTGATGCTCTACGCCGACGCGCTCGGCGGCGTCGACCCGCTCGCCTTCGCGGTCGCCCAGCTTCCCGCCACGCCGGGAGACCGCTGGCTGGGCCTGCCGTTCGGCACCACACCACCGGCGGGGCGGGTCTCGCTCGTGGCGCTGCTACCCGCCGGCGAGCTGCGACCGGCCGCGACGCTGACCGGTCTGATGATCGAGCAGTACAGCGAGGTGCTGCCCGCGCGGGCGAAGACCACCGGTCTGGCACTGCACTACGACCAGCCCAACGCCACGCCCCCGCAGGCGATCGTCGTCGCCGTGCCGCCGCGGCCCGGCGAGGAGTGGACCTTGCAGACCCTGGGCGCGACGGTCGACGACACCCTCGACCTGGCGAAGCTGCGGATGGTCGACCTGGACTCGCTGCAGGAGGTGGGCCAGTTCCTGCCGGCGACATACCTGGCCTACAACGGCAAGGGGGTCACCGTTGCCACCGACTTCCTGGCCGGCAGGGGAGTGCCGCTGGCCTGACCGCGCGTCGAGCCTCGGCAACCCCCCATCCGCTCACCCGCACGATGCCTGAAAGGGACCACAACATGCCTGACGCGCCGCGGCTGGACACCGTCACCCCGGCCTCGGCACCGGCCGGGGCCCCACTCACCCTGGCCGGGGCCGCGTTCGGCGACCGTACGGAAGCCTCAGCCGTACGCTTCCGCGTCCCCGGCGACACAGCCGCGCCGGTGATCGCAACGGTCGACAGCTGGTCCGCCACCAGCATCGTCGTCCGCGTCCCGTCGCTGGTGTCGTTCGGATCCGGCGGACCCATCGAGGTCGTCGTGCACACCGACACCGGCGACAGCGCTCCCGCGCCGTTTCTCATCGAGGAGGCGGCTCCACCGGCGATCACCACCGTCGACCCGGCACGCGGACTCGAGCACACCACCATCACCGTCACCGGCGAACGCTTCGGCCGGCGCAGCGCCGGCTCGGCGGTCGTGTTCCGGGCGCCGGGCCCCCGGGACGTGCCGGCGCCCATCGAGGCGTGGACGCCGACGTCGGTGACCGTGCGGGTGCCCGCCCTCGACGCGCTCGACGGCGCCGGTGACCGCCCCCTGGTGATGACCACCCCGTGGGGGCGTACCGAACCAGCCTCCTTCCTGCTCGGCGAACTGCCCCAGGTGACCGGCGTGGTTCCGTCCATCCCGGCACCTGGCGCCACGATCACCGTGCAGGGTCGGGCGTTCGGGCCTGCCGACGCCGGCAGCCTCGACCTGGTCGCCGTCTACGCCACGCCTGATCCCCGACCGCCACATGCCACCGCCCCGACGATCCTGTCCTGGACCGACACCGAGATCCGGGCGGAACTGCCCGACCTGCACGGTCTGCGCACCACTGGTTCCCGCGACGTCATCGTCACCAGCGAATGGGGACCAAGCCTCCCGAACCAATCCAGCCGCATCCTGATCGAGAGCCGTGCCTCGATCACCTCCTGGACCCGGCTCGAGCCGCACGCCCGAACCTCTGACCTGCAGCAGGGGCTGCAGCTCGGGCTGCAAGCGCAGGTGTACGACGCCCTGTGGCTGCTCGGTAGGCAATGGCAGATGAGGGAACTGCGCGGTAGCGACGCCGGCTCCCCGGTCGCGGTGCGGGTGGAGGGCATCTCGACCCCCCTGGCCCGCTGGCGGCCCGCCAACGGCCAGCCCGACGACGCACCAACGGGTGTACCCCTGGAAGCCGTCGTGGAACGCGAGCGCGTCATCCCCCCGACGGGGTCCGCCTCCGCCCCGTTCGACGACCTGCGGCTGGCCGCTGAGGCGGGTCTGCACCTGCTGCGTCTGATCACCGCGAACCTCCGTGACGCGCGCAAGAGCGACGACTACCGCGCCCGGTTCCTTCGCGCTTTCCCGCTGCAGCCACCGGCCGATCCGGCGGCACTGGACACGCGCAGCCGCCGCTTTCTCGCCGTCACCGCCGGTCGAGCGCCCGACGGTGGACGGATCTATGCCGCCTACCAGGGTGCGCTGGGCGCGAACCCGACCCTGCCGAACCAGCCACCGATCAACGGTAACGACCGCGCCGCCGTCCTCACCGCCGTACGGCAGTGGTACGCCTGGTGCGCCGAGCTGTTCAGCGAACCCGTGGCGGACACCTCCGCCTGGGACCGGCAGCGCATGGAGTACGCATTCGCCGCGGGCTCCGGCGATCTGCTGCTGACCGCGCCAGAACACGACGGTGGGCACCTCGACTGGTATTCCTTCTCCCGACGAATCCCCACACCCGCGACATCCCTGGGCGCACCTGCGGCGGGGCGGGAACCGGAGGAATTCACCCGCGTAGCCATACCGAATCCCGTCAGCTATCCCGGAATGCCGATGCCTCGATGGTGGGAACTGGAGGACGGCCGCGTGGACTTCGGCTCGATCGCGGCCGCGCCGAGCGACCTGCTGACTCTCGTCCTCGTCGAGTTCGCCACCGTGTACGGCAACGACTGGTTCACTGTGCCCCTGGACGCATTGACCGTGGGGACACTGTGTGAACTGACGTCGGTTACCGTGACCGACGCGTTCGGGGTACCGATCACGATCAGCCCGTTCGGCGACGGAGCCGGCACCGATTGGCGGATGTTCGAGCTCGCGAGCGACGCCGGCACAGCGGACGCCGGCGATGCCATGCTGCTGCTCGACGCGCTGCCGGCAACGCAGGAATCCCGTCCGCTGGAGGATGTCCTGCTGCTACGCGACGAAATGGCGAACATGGCCTGGGCGGTGGAGAAGACCGTCCAGAGCCGCACCGGCCGCCCGCTGGATCTGTACGAGGAAGAGGTGACCCGGCGGGCGGGGCAACAAGGCCCCGACGGCGACGGCCTTCGGCGGTACCTGCTACAGACGCTGGTACCCCGCAACTGGGTTCCGCTGCTGCCCAGGTTCGACCGCGACGGGACCGGTAGCGTCACCGGGCGATGGCTGGCGCGGGGCGCCATGCGTGAACCAGTCGGTGGCGCCGCCATCCCACCACGCGGAAGACTCCTGGAACCTGGTACCCCGTTGGAAATCTATGACGAGGAGGTGCCACGGACAGGGGTGAGGCTGACCCGACTGTGGACATTGGGCCGGTCTGCGGATGGCCGGAGTCACCTGTGGCGGGCACGCCGCAAAGGCCCGGGCCGCGGCGAAGGCTCCAGCGGCATTCGGTTCGACACCACCACAGGGGCGTAAGAGCGACCAGAAGGGCGGCCTCAGCGGAACGCTGTGTGCCGCCGGGTGGACCATCCAGGCTCGAAGGTACCTGGTGCTGGCTCGACCGGCTCGATGTGGCGCCGGGCGACGTGGTCTTGCCCGCCGTCAAGCAGGCTCTCAGCGGCGGCCTGCCTGGAGAGGATCGCCTCGGCCTGCGCCCGGGTGGTAGTCCGAGCAGCGGCGATGGAGCTCGACGGCCACGGGATAGCGCGGCCTCCAGGGCGACAAAGGCCTGCGGGAATGCCGGCTCCTGGTCGTTCAACGCGACCGGGGAGTCTGTCATCACGAACGCCCAGTCGGGAGGTTGTCCATGAAGGAGCTGACGGAGAACACAGCTTGGCCGGGTCCGGCCGGCCCGTATCCGGGCGGGCTGGAGAGGCCGTTGCCTTCCATGGTCGCGCGGTAGACCTCCAGCAGCCGGACGTGGTACTCCAGCGGCGCCCCCTCGGGGTTGGTGCGGCCGAGCGGCGTGGTCGGCTCGGGGCACCAGGTGGTGAAGCGCGGGGTGATGCCGCGCGACATGAAGTACTGGAGGCCCTCGGCGGTGGACGCGATGGCCTCGTCCACGGTCGTGAAGCCGTGCGGGGCGGCCATCTCGACGCCGGCCACGAAGTTCGGGATCACGTTGCGCGGCCCGAAGACTTCGGCCGAGTCGAGGATGCGGCGGTGCCACTCCTCGCGGCCGACGTAGCGCTCCTTGCCGGGGCAGTAGAGCTCGAACAGGCGCTTGTCCCACACCTCGTAGTTGGGGTGGTAGATCTGAATGCCATAGTTCTTGAACCGCTGCACGTCGGCGCGGGGCAGGGCCTGCGCGACCACCTTGCCGATCCAGCGACCCGGGAACCGTTCCTCGATCGCCTGGGCGTACCGGCCGTAGAAGTCGGCCTCAGCGCGCCCGTCGACCTTCGAAGTGATACTGCCGCCGGTAAGCGTGTACGCCTGGGACGCACGCTCGGTGTCGTACTTGTCGATGATCGCCAGGGCCTCGAGGACCTCGTCGACGGGTTTGACCCCGGTGTACGGGCGCCCGGCCGCCTTGTGCTGCCGCCAGTTGTGGTTGATGTCGCAGTACTGGCACTCCTCCTTGGCGCCAAAGTACTGGCAGACGCGGAAGACGGTCAGGTAGACGAGGTAGCCCCACTGGATCGTCGGGGCTACCTCCATCACCGATTTCCCGTTGGCCAGCGTTTGCTGGTAGTACGCCGGCATTGGCGGCAGCCCGACGTCGGCGATCGGCTTGCCGTCCAGGAACAGTTGCATCCGTCCGTCGTCGCCGGTCTTGACGCGGTACGGCGAGGCGGGATTGGTGCGGACCGACACGATCGTCCGCCGCAGTCCGTACGGCCCGCCGGTGAGCACGATCTCCTCCGGCGGCCGGCGCAGCGCGGCCGTGCCCAGCTCCGGCAGGGTCCGATGGTCGAAGGAGAAAATGAAGTACGACTTTGGTTTGACGTCGCCGTTTTCGTTGTCAGTCAGCGCCGAGTCGTCGAAGGCGAGCCCGCCGCGCAGCAGGTCCTCCTTGATTACCGCCTCGTGCGGTACCTGTGGGAAACGGCTCATCACGTTCTCGACGAGATCGGTGCGAGACTGCATACGCCCTCCTGAACGGGTTGCGCGGAAACCGGGTGGCAGGGCGCCACCCGATCACCCACGTGTCAGCTCTGCTTGGTCTTCCAGAAGATATTCGCGATCTCCTCGATCTTGACGAGGAGCTGCTCGGCGACGGCCGGGTCGGCGGAGCCCTTCGTGCCGCTGGCACCGGCCAGCTTGGTGGCCTCGTTGAACAGGCCGTGCAACTGCGGGTACTTCTCGAAGTGTGTCGCCTTGAAGTAGTCGGTCCACAGCACCCAGAGGTGGTGCTTGACCAGTTCGGCGCGCTGCTCCTTGATGATCAGCGAACGGGTGCGGAACTCCGGGTCGGTGTTGTCCTGGTACTTCTTGCTGATCGCGAGGATCGACTCGGCCTCGATGCGGGCCTGGGCCGGATCGTAGACCCCGCAGGGCAGGTCGCAGTGGGCACTCGCGGTGGTTCGCGGGCGCAGCAGAGATGACAGTCTCATCAGATTCCTTCCGACAACAGCGGTGTAGTGACGAACCCCTGGCGTGATAGACGAGAGGACCGTCGTCGGCCCGAGGAACACCTCGAGCACAGAAGCCGCGACGAGCGTCGCGGCGGCGACGGGTACCCGGTGCACAGCAGATGGTGGGCGGACTGCGTCCCCATGACGGAGAAGGACACCGCCGATGGCGCGACCGATACGGAGGCGACGCTGGACGCCGTCAGCCCTACCGGACCGTCCGGTCCGGTCGCGCTGATGACCGGTACCCCCGTCGGATAGCGGCGGAAGGCGCCCTTCATCAGCTCGGCGCCGCCGATTCGTTGATCCACAACAAGGACGCTAGACATTCAACCCGACTTCAGGTCAAGTCGGTGCTGTCCTGCTCACACTTCTCGTCGAGGCGTACCGGTCCCTGGCCCTGATGGCGAAGCCGATCCCCGGGATTGCGCATCCCACATGACCGCATAGAGAGGCAACCGCACCCGATGCAGCCGGTGAGCTGGCGCTCGAGGTTCCCGATGTAGCGCCGCCGGGCTTCCAGTTCGCCTCTCCACATACGCGACACGCGGTGCCAGTCGTGCTGGCTTGGCGGTTGGCCGGCCGGCAGCGTGGCGAGGATCGCAGCGACGTCGGCGAGCGAGACGCCGAGCCGCTTGGCGGCGAGGACAAGAGAGATGCGGCGCAGCATATGGCGCCGGTAGAGGCGCTGATTGCCAGGGCTGCGCTCGGCGGCGATCAGCCCCTTGTCCTCGTAGAACCGTAGTGCGGAGGCGGGCAGCCCGGTACGAGCAGTGACCTCGCCGATGGTGAGCAGATCATCCGGGCCCGCAGGCTGCTCTGGTGGCACGCGGAGACCGTAAAACTTGAACCCCGGTTGAGTTCAAGCGTTTGAGGTGAAGTGCGGTTGAGGTTTTAGCGTTCACGCCATGACCTACGTGATCGCGTTGTCCGTGGCGATCGTCGGCGCCGGCCCGGCCGGTGTCCACACCGCCGGTGCCTTGAGCGAGCTCGCACCCGGGACGCGGATCGACATCTTCGAGCGGTTGCCCGCCCCGTATGGCCTGGTCCGGTACGGCATCGCCCCGGACCATCCCGCCCGGGTGAAGCGGCTCACCGGCGAGCTTCGTGCCGTGCTCGCCGGCAGCGGCGCCCAGCTTTTCTGCGGTGTCGAGATCGGCACCGACGTCACGGTGCGCGACCTGCGCAACCGCTACGACGCGGTCGTCATCGCCACCGGCGCCCGGCGGGACGTCCCCGTCGAGCTGCCCGGCCTCGGTCTGCCCGGCTCCTTCGGGGCGGCGGACTTCGTCGCCTGGTACGGCGGCCACCCCGACGCGTCGCTGGCGTGGGCGCTGCGAGCGGAGTCCGTCGCCGTGATCGGCGCCGGCAACGTCGCCCTCGATGTGATCCGGATGCTGAGCAAGCCCGCGTACGCCCTCGCCGGCACCGGCATCCCGTTGCACGTGTTGAATGAGTTCGCCGCCAGCCCGGTCCGGGACATCCATCTGTTCGCGCGCCGCGGCCCGGCCGACACCCGCTTCAGCCCTACCGAGCTGGGCGAGCTCGGTGACCAGGACGACGTCGATGTCATCGTTGACCCTGCCGACCTGGCCCCCGATCTGCACATGGAGCGCATGACCCGGCAATTCGCGCCCACCCGGAAGGTCGTCGACATCCTGCGAGCCTGGTCGCGGATCCCCGCCGCCGCACGGGCCGCGTCACGGCGCGTGCACCTGCACTTCTACCGGATCCCCGCAGCCATTCTCGGCGTCGACCGGGTGGAAGGGCTGCGCACCGAACGCGCCGTTCCCGACGGCTACGGGCACATCACCGGTTCCGGTGACTACGAGGACCACAAGGTCCAGGCCGTCTACCGCGCCATCGGCTACGCCGCCTCACCCCTGGCAGGTGTGCCCTTCGACCCCGATACCCGCACTGTTCCGCATCGCGCCGGGGCGGTGCTCGGCGAGCCGGGACTCTACGTCACCGGCTGGGCCAAACGCGGCTGCGTCGGCCTCGTCGGCGCCACACGCGCAGACACCTTCCAAACCGCAAGAACGCTTTTGCAGGACCACGTACGCGCTATCTGAGTTCGGCCCCCGCCACGATGAACCTGCGCAGCGGACCCAGGCCTCGTCCAGGTCGTCGGGGTGAAACGGGGCAAGGTCGGCTGGCGTAGTGATCGCCGAACGTGCCGGGGCGGTCGATACGACCTCCCCGACCTCATGCCAAGGGCTCTGCCCGCTCAGCCGCCGATACCTGCCGAAACGAACGCCGCAGCGGCAGCAGTGCCACCAGCATCAACAGCCCGGCCAACGGCATCAGATCCAGGTTCACCGGGGGCAGCAGCACCCCGACGAGCATGACCACCGGGCTCCACCACGGCAGCCGGCCTGCCCTGGCGGCCAGCACGGCGACGACCACGATCCCGACGAAGAAGAACAGTGGCCCGACGTCGTAGATTGCGGGTCGCACGCCGGGTAGGCCGGAGAAGTCGTGCTGCAGGCTCCGCAGCTCTTCCTTGTCGGCAGCCAGGAATGCCTGCACGATGTCTACTCCGAACTGGACCACGGATGTCGCCAGACCGAGCAGAGTCGCGCCGACCACCACTTCGCGGACCGTCCCGGCGGGCAGTAGCGTCCGCAGCCCCAGGACCAGCGGCACGAACAGGAGGAAGCCGGCCAAGCCGAGGAAGTGGGCGAGCTGCCAGTCGAAACCCGGCCCGTACACGTTGTCGAGTCTGCCGATGTTACGGGCCACGCCGTAGCCGCCCATCGCGAGCGGTCCGGCGACCAGAGCGAACTTTGCTGCCTTCGTCATGCTGAAGATCATGGTCGCGCACCGGATCACGGTGCCTCCGGCGGAACCCCGTCCGAGACCCTGAGAACCCCCGCAGAAAGCGACCCTGACGCGATCTACAGGCGGCCGAGCGAGACGAAGGTGGCGAGCCCAGCAGGGCCCCGGCGGCGCTGGTCGCCGCGGTTGGCCGATTCGCCGGCGTACTCAGTCGCCGCCGATCTGGCCCGCGCCGTTGAGGTAGGTGAGAACGGCGAGGACGCGGCGGTGGCCGCTGTCGGTGACGGCGAGGCCCAGCTTGGTGAAGATGTTGCCGATGTGCTTGTGTACGGCGTTGTCGGTGATGACAAGCCGGTCAGCGATGGTGTTGTTGTCGTGTCCCTGGGCCATCAGCGCGAGTACCTCGCGTTCGCGGGGGGTGAGGACGGCGATCGGGTCCCTGCGGTGGGCGAGGATTTGGGCGATGACTTCGGTGTCCATGGCGGTGCCACCGGCGGCCACTCGGCGCAGCGCGTCGACGAACTCATCCACCCGACTGACGCGATCCTTGAGGAGGTAGCCGACGCCGCCGCCGGTGGTGGCGAGTAGTTCGGCGGCGTACTGCTGCTCGACGTACTGCGACAGCACCAGGACCGGCAGGCCAGGGTGCTCTCGACGGGCCTGCAGGGCGGCGCGGATGCCCTCGTCGCGAAACGACGGCGGCAGCCGGACATCGACGATGGTGACGTCGGGCCGATGCTCCCGCACGGCGGTGAGGTAGCCGGCCGCGTCGCCCGCGATGGCGGCGATGTCGAACCCCACGCGGTTGAGCAGTAGCTCCAGTCCGGTGGCCAGCAGCACGTTGTCTTCGGCGATTACCACCCGCACGGCAGCTCCATGGTGATCGTCGTCGGCCCGCCGGCCGGGCTGTCGATGTCGATGGTGCCGTCGAGCGCGAGCACCCGGCGACGGATCCCGGCGAGGCCGGTGCCCAGCCGATCGTCGGCGCCGCCGGCGCCATTGTCGGTGATCACCACCGATAACCGGTCCGCCGTTCGGCTCACCCGTACGCCGGCCGTGGTCGCTTGGCTGTGCTTGGCGACGTTGGTGAGTGCCTCGGCGACGGCGAAGTAGACGACGGCCTCCACGGACGCCGGTACCTTTTCGAGGTTGCCGATGTCCAGTCGGGTTGGCACGCCGCAGCGGGTCGTCACCGCGGTCAGTGCACCGGTGAGGCCGCGGTCGGCGAGGATCGGCGGGTAGACGGTCCGGATCACCTCGCGGAGCTCGGTCATCGCCTCCTCGGTTCCTTCGTGTGCGTCCCGAAGAAGTTCTTCCAGGAACTGCTCGTTTCGCGGGTTGTCGGACAACGCCTGCCGGGCCACGGCCAGCCGCATCGCGATGGCCACCAGCCGGGCCTGGGTGCCGTCGTGCAGGTCGCGTTCGATCCGGCGCAGCTCTGCGCCGTGTGCGTCGAGCACGTCTGCCCGGGTGCGGGTCAACACGGCGACCCGGTCGGCGAGCTGTTCGGCCGTCGAGTGCGACAGCACTACCAGGCAGATCCGGGCGTGTGCGCGAGCGATCGGCGAGAAGGCCAGGTACGCCAGCGCGGTGAGTAGGAGGATCTGCAGTGGACCGAGGGTGAGGGCTGTCGCCCAGCTGGTCACCGGAATGTCGATGAACAGCCGGGGCCGATCCTCCGGTGCGAACGTCCACCACAGTGGTGTGGCGACCGCGGCGGGCAGGAGGTTGCCCACGCACAGCAGCGTGAGCAGGCCGAGCGCTACCCCGGTGATGGCGTTCACCGGCAGCCAGAGAAGGTCGCGGGGGGTGGCCGGATCGGCCCATGCGCGGCGTTCCGTCGTGCGCAGGGCAGGACGCGATGCCAACGGCGTCCCGAGCAGCCGGCCGGCGCGGTCACGGTGCCAGTTCGCCCACCGCCGGGCGAGCCTCGGATGGCACAGCAGCGGCAGCGCGAGCAGCGTGGCGATCCCGGTGGCCAGCGATCCCAGGAGGTAGGCCCCGCCACGCCACACCTGCACCCACCGTCGACCCGACGTCACAGGATGCCCTTTCTGCGTAGCCTCCTCGGGGGCAGCGTCCCTTCGCGTTCCCGACACGGCGTCGAGTCTGCCCGGTGGCCGCCGCCCGCGGCACTACAGCCAGCTGTACCTCGCATCGGGTGGTACGGGGTATCGGTATCCGATGACGCGGAATCTAGCGTCGGACCATGAGGTTGAACAGCAGAAACCCATCGAGACGACGCGTGGCGCCGGTCGAGGCCACCGCGACCGACTCGCTGTACCCGGGTGCAACGCCGACATCTGCGATGCGATCGTACGCGGTGCGACTGGATTCGGTGTCGAAGGAGTACGGGTCGGGGAAGAACACGCTACGCGCTCTCGACGGGGTGACAGCCGGATTCCCGCGCGGTACGTTCACCGCCGTCATGGGCCCGTCCGGGTGCGGCAAGAGCACGTTTCTGAACTGCGCGGCCGGTCTGGACCGGCCGACATCGGGCCGGGTCGTGCTGGGTGACACGGAGCTGTCCAGCCTGTCGGAGACCGAGTTGACCGAGCTCCGGCGGGACCGGATCGGGTTCGTCTTCCAGGCGTACAACCTGCTCGGTGCGCTGACCGTGGCGGACAACGTCACGTTGCCTGTCCGGTTGGCCGAGAAGCCGGTCGATCCTGAGCAACTGGCGAGTGTCCTCGCCGCGGTCGGGCTCGCCGAGCACCACGACCGCCGCCCGATCCAGCTCTCCGGTGGCCAGCAGCAGCGGGTGGCGATCGCCCGAGCGCTCATCAACCGGCCCGACCTGGTGTGCGCCGACGAGCCGACCGGCGCGCTGGACAGCCGCAGCGGCCGCCAGGTCCTGGCGCTGCTCAGGAAGATCGTCGACGACCTGGGGCAGACCGTGCTGATGGTCACGCACGATCCGGTCGCGGCCGCGCAGGCCGACATTGTGGTGTTCCTCGCCGACGGCCGATTGGCCGGCGAGATGACCCGACCGTCCGCCGAGCAGATCGCCGAGCGGATGACTCACCTGGGGGAGCCTTGAGCCGCCACCTGATGTCGGAGCGCATGCTGGCGCTGGCCTGGAGCACGGTCAAGGAACGCAAGGGCGGGTTCGTCGCGGCATTCGTCGCGGTGCTGTTCGGCTCGGCGGTGATCACGGCCTGCGGGATCCTGCTGGAGAGCAGCGAACGCTCGGGCGTGCCCACCGAGCGCTACCAGGCTGCCGACCTGGTGGTGGGCGCCCCGCAGGCACTGCCGATGGCCGACGACGTGGATCCCAGGTTCGGCGAGCGGGCCACCCTGCCTGCCGGCCGGGTCGGTGACATCGCGCGAGTTCCTGGCGTCCGCACGGCGATCGCCGACGTCAACGTCCCGGTCAGCCTCGTGACGGCGGACGCCGATGTGCTCGCCGCGCCGGACAGCACCCCCGCGTTCGGGCATGGCTGGCAGTCGGCCGCGCTCGGCCCGTTCACCACGAGCGCCGGCCAGGCCCCGACCGGGCCGGACGACGTGGTGCTGGACTCCGCGCTGGCCGAGCGGGCCAGCGTCACCGTCGGCGCGCCGGTTCGACTCGCGGTCGGCTCAAACACGTCGACCTACCGGGTGACAGGCATCGTGAGCCTGCCAGGAGGCAAACTCGCCCGGCAGTCCGCATTGTTCTTCACCGATGACCGGGCCCGGGAACTGACCGGCCAACCGGACCGGGTGGACGCGATCGGCGTGCTGGCCGCACCCGGTGTCAGTGCCGACGAGCTGGCAAGCGCCATCGAGGTGGCAGTCGCCGATGTGGTCGTCTACACCGGCAGCGACCGGAGCGAGGCCGAGTTCCTCGACATCAGCAGCACGCGTGCGTTCATCAGCGAGCTGTCCCTGGCGTTCGGCGGCAGCATGGTTCTGGTGATCATGATCGTCGTGGCGAGCACACTCGCTCTGTCCGTTCGGCAGCGGCGGCGGGAACTGGCGCTGCTGAGGGCGATCGGCGCGACTCCGAAGCAGGTGCTCGGCATGATCGCCGCCGAGACCATGGTGGTGGGCACGCTCGGAGCAGTGCTCGGGGTGATTCCGGGCGTCGGGCTGAGCTTTCTCTTCCGCGAAGTCTTCACCCTGGTCGGCGCGGTTCCGGACGACTTCGAACTGTCGATCAGCCCGCTGCCGGTACTCGCGGCGGTGGTGCTGTGCCTGATCGGCGCCCGTTTGGGAGGCTGGATAGCCGCCCGGCGCGCGGCCAAGCTCACGCCGGTGGACGCGCTCGGCGAGGCCGCGGTGGAGGCACCCGAACTCGGATGGCTCCGGTTGGCCGTCGGCTTGCTGCTGGTCCCCGCCGGTCTCGCCATGGCGGTCGTGGTGCCATGGGTGCTACCCGGTGAAGGAGCCGCTGAAAGCGCGGCCTTCTCGGCGTTCCTGCTCGTCTTCGCCGTCGCGCTGCTGGGGCCGCGGTTGCTCGGCGGTGCCGTCACCCTGGTGGGCCTCGGGCTGAACCGCAGATCGGGCGTCAGTGGGTTCCTCGCGATCGCGAATGCGCACGCCAACTCGCGGCGGCTCGCCGCGGCGACCACTCCTCTGATCATGGGTATCACCCTGGCCGCCGGGCAGGTCTTCAGCGGGACGACCGCGAGTTCGGCCGCGCGGGACCAGGCCGCAGACGGACTGCGCGCGGACTACGTCGTCACGTCCACGTCCGCCGGCGTGTCGCCCGAGGTCGCGAACGTGCTCCGGGGCGTGCCCGGCGTCTCGGCGGTGACCCCGGTCGTCCGAACGCGGACGCTGGCGATCTTCGGCTCGAGGGACAGCCCACAGATCAGGTCCTACCCGGCACAGGGGGTCATCGGTGACCAGCTCGCCGACACCATGGATCTCGCCGTTCTCGAGGGCGATGTCGCGGATGTGCAGGGCAACACGGTGGCGTTGAGCCGGATCGCGGCGGGCACCCTCGGCGTCGCTCTCGGCGACACCGTCGACCTTCATCTCGGTGACGGCACGCCGATCAAACCCACGGTGGTCGCGCTTTACGAGAGAGGACTCGGCCTCGGTGACGTCACGCTGCCGCACGACCTCGTCCTCGAACACACCACCGACCGCCTGGACTTCGCGGTGCTGGTCACGGCGGCCACGGGAACCGGCGTCGGGGCACTCGCCGATGCGTTGCGATCCGCTGTCCAACACCTCCCGACCGTTCAGGTCGACAACCGCGAGTCGTTCGTCGCCGCGCAGAGCGCTGCGGCCGCCGGCGAGTCGGCGGTCGGCCTCATCCTCAACGCGGTCCTGCTCGGCTACCTCGCGATCGCCGTGGTGAACATCCTGGTGATGGCGACCGCCGCACGCTTCCGCGAATTCGCCCTGCTCCAACTGGTCGGCGCCACCCGTCGCCAGGTGTTCGCGATGATGCGCAGCGAGACGAGGATCATCGTCGTCGCAGCCGTGCTCATCGGTACCCTGGCCGCGATCCCGTCATTGATCGGCACGAGCATCGGACTGACCAGGACGCTGATTCCGTCCGTCCCACCGCTCACCTACCTGGGAATCGTCACGGTCGCCGCGCTGCTCGGCTGGGCCGCCATCATGAACTCGACTCGGATCGCCATGCGGTCGCAGCCGGTCGACGCGATTGGCGTTCGCGAGTGACGGCAGCGGCATTACAGCCAGCTGTACCACGTAACCGGTGGTACGAGGTATCGGTCCGCGTCGACGTGGCTCCTAACGTCAATGGCATGAGATCGAACAGCAGAAAACTATCGAGGCGGCGGGTCGCGCAGGGGGCGGCGGCGGGACTCGTCGCCCTCACGCTCACGGTCACCGGGCTCGCCCCGGCCGAAGGATCGGTGACCGGTTCCGGCCACGCCGGCGGCCGGTTGCAACGGGACACCGAGGCGATCCACGCCCTCGGGGTGACCGGTGTTCAAGCCCGGGTGACCACCTCCGACGGCCGGCACCTCGTCGCCACCAGCGGCGTCGCCGACCGTGCCACCGGGCGCCCGGTGCCATTCAATGGACGCTTTCGGATCGCGAGTACCCGCAAGGCGTTCGAAGCCACCGTCGTCCTGCAACTGGTCGAGGAACACCGACTGTCCCTCGACGACACCGTCGAACGGTGGCTACCCGGCGTGGTCCGTGGCAACGGCAACGACGGCCGCCGGATCACCGTCCGTCACCTCCTGCAGAACACCAGCGGCATCCACGACAGGTTCTGGTGGACCCGGACTCCGTGGTGTCCAGCACCCGGGACCTCGACCGGTTCTTTCGTGCGCTGCTGGGCGGCCGGCTGCTGCGCCCCGCACAACTGGCCGACATGAAGCGAACGGTCGAGATCAACGAGGACATCAACGCGATCTGGCCGGGCGGTCTCTACGGGCTCGGCCTGGTCAGCCGCCCGCTGCCCTGCGGGGGCGTCTACTGGGGCCACGACGGCGGCGACGGCGGCTACATCACGGTCACCGGCGTCACCGACGACGGCCGGCGCAGCGCCCTGGTATCCATGTCCGCCTCGCTCGGCGATTCGCTGGACAGCCTCCTCCAGCAGCAACGCGGTGCCGACACACTGATCCAGAACGCTCTGTGCGGCCGGGTGTAACCGAACCGGACAGCGTGTTGTGAACGAGAGCCCTGACCGGCGATGGCCACGCCGGTCAGGGCCGGCCCAGAGGCGGAGCCCGACAGAACGCGAGTTGCCCAAGCGCCAGAAGCCGGGTGCCCCAGGCCGTGCTGGTCTACTGAGAAAGCAACTGCCATCCGCGCTCCTGCCAGGGCTCGTCACCACGCCGAAGGCCCGATCTTCGGCCGTGAACTGTGCGGCTTGATCTCCTCGCGTGCCGCCGGTCGCTGGAGGTTCGGCGTACGACCAGCGCAACCGAGCAGTCGATGGACGCCCTGCCTGCGGACTTCGGCCGGGTGCGCGTATCTGCCGTGATTCGCGTACGACGCAGCGTTACGCCGAGCTGGCCCGGTTGCCGCCCGGACGTGCCGACGAGCGGATGTTTCGGCCGCGCTGGCCCCCGGGGCCGCCGCCGAGGCGCGTAGCCGGCCGCGCTGTGGTCAGTTTCCTTTCACGCAGAACTCGTTGCCGTCGGGATCGGCCAGCACGACAGTGCCGTCCGCACCGACCTCGAGCCGGGTGGCCCCGAGGGAGACCAGCCGATCGACTTCCGCTTGCTGGTCACCGCCGGCCGGGGCGAGGTCGAAGCGCTGCCGGTTCCGCACCTCTTTCGGGGCCACGGGCGGGCCTCCCCACGCGACCTTTGTGCCGCCGTGCGGTGACTGGATCGCGGTCTCCTGGTTCTGGTCCCACACCAGCGGCCAGCCCAGCGCCTCGCTCCAGAAGAGGCCGACCTCCCGGGTGCCGTCGCAGGCGAGTTCCCCGAGCAGGCCGCACCCGGCGAGGAAGGCGTTGCCTGGCTCGATCACGCAGAACTCGTTGCCCTCGGGGTCGGCCAGAACGACGTGCCCCTCCTCGGGGCGTTGCCCGACGTCGAGGTGGCTGGCGCCGAGCCTCAGCGCCGTGGCCACCGTGTGCTGCTGGTCGTCGTGGCTGGCGCTGGTCAGGTGAAAGTGCATGCGGCGGTTCGGCCCCACCTCTTCAGCGCGGCTCGGGACGAACCGGAGGCTGAGCTGGCCGTCTTCGCCGGGCAGAAGCGCGCCACCGGCGTCCTCGACGACCTTCCGGCCGAGCATGCCGGCCCAGAACTGCGCCACGCGGGCCGCATCGTGCGCATCGAAGGTCACCGTCAGCAGTCGCGGGATCATCGCCTCACAGTAGGCAGGAGCCAGCAGCGCAACAAGGCGATTAGCCGGGCTGCGTCCTGCCGTGCGTCGTGCTGACACGATGCGCACGATGGCGGGGGACGTCGCGCAGCAGGACGTCGCTGGTGCGGGAGGGTTCCGTGGCCGGCGCTCGCGCTGCCGGTGCTGCTCCTGCTCGGCATCCTGGCCGTGCTGGTGTTCCCCGATCCCGGTCGAGGCACCCGATGGTACTGGTTTCTGGTTGCTCACCGGGGTGCCGCTCGGCCTGGGACTGATTCGGTGGCTAGCAATACCGAGGCGACGGACGCCAGCACCGTGGAACCGCTGCTCGCATAGATCAGGCACCGGCCATGATGGCGGTGCCGGCAACGCGCCGCGCCGAAAGAGCCTCTATCAGCAGAGACTCCGACCTCATAGGTCAGGCGCGGGTTGAGCCGTCCGTACCGGGGATGGCTGACCAGGCGAGCCCGCCGCCGATGATCGTGGCGGCAACCCGAGTCGAGAACCGATGACCGGAGAACGGTGTGTTCCGGGCCAGGCTAGCCAATCGGGCCGCGTCGACCGTCCAGTCGGCGTCGGTGGAGACCAGGCACAGCGTGGCGGGCATGCCTACCTGGAGCGGGTCCCCGCCGCCGACAGCTGTTCCGCCGATCGCCGCGGGCCGGATGGCCATCGCCTCGGCCAGGCGGCGCCATGACATGAGGCCCGTGCGCACCATGGTCTCCGCGACGACCGGCAGCGCGGTCTCCAGTCCCAGCATGCCGGGTGGCGCCTCGCACCAGGGACGGTTCTTGGTGGCGGCGGGGTGTGGCGCGTGATCGGTGGCGACCACGTCGATGACTCCCTCGGCGAGCGCTTCCCGCAGGGCCGTCACGTCCTGGGCGCTCCGCAGCGGCGGGTTGACCTTGTAGCGGGTGTCACCGGTGCGTACCAGTTCGTCGGTGAGCAGGAGATGGTGCGGGGTGACCTCCGCGGTGACCGGCCAGCCCCGCGATTTGGCCCAGCGGATTATCTCCACGCTGCCTCGCGTCGAGACATGGCAGATGTGCAGCGGGGTGTCGTCCGCGCCCGCCAGCACGCAGTCCCGGGCGATGATCGCCTCTTCGGCGACGGCGGGCCATCCGGGCAGGCCCAACTCGCGGGCGACCGCGCCGTCGTTGGCCTGGGCGTTCGGGCTCAGCGGCGAGGACTGGGCGTGCTGGGCGATGAATCCGCCGACGTCGGCCGCCCGGCGCAGCGCCTGTCGCATCAACGCGGGGTCCTCCACACACCGGCCGTCGTCGGAGAACATCCGGGTGCGGGCGGCCGAGGCGGCCATCGCCTCGATCGGTGCCAGCGTGGTGCCGTCGAGCCCGACGGTGACCGCGCCCACGGGCCGTACCTGGCAGTGTGCGGTGCGTTCGGCCACCTCGGCGACGTACTCCACGCGTCGCGGATCATCCGCCACCGGCTGGGTGTTCGCCATGGCGAACACCGTCGCGTAGCCGCCCTTGGCCGCCGCGAGAGTGCCGGTGGCGATCGTCTCCGCGTCCTCCGCACCGGGCTGACGCAGGTGGGTGTGCAGGTCGGTGAACGCAGGCAGAGCGATCAGGCCGTGGCAGTCGATGCTGTGGACGGCGGGTCCCCGCCCGGCGGGATCGAGCGCGGCGATCCGGCCGCTGTCGATCAGGAGGTCCACCGGTTCCTCGCCGTAGGGTCGTACGCCCCGCAGCACGGTGGGTGGCAGCAGCGGTTGCCGGGACAGCGGCCGCAGGTTCCAGCCGGGCTCAGTCATCCGCGGATCCCCACCTGAACACCGGCCCGTCCAGGCACACCAGGGGAGCCTCAGTCCCCGTGCTCCGTTGCCCGGAGGAGCAACCGTGGCAGTATCCGAGGCCGCACGCCATGTGCGCCTCGACGGACACCTGCACCTCCGCATCCCACCGTTTCCCGAGGTCGGCGGCGAGATCGGTCAGCCGTTGCGAACCGCAGGTGAGGATGAGCTGCGGAGGATCGGCGTCCAGCGTCGAGGTGAGCAGGGTGGACAGGAAATCCGGCTCACTGGTCCCGTCCGCGTCGGTGACCTGGTGCAGGTGCTCGACACCGCCCCGGCGCAGGACGTCGGCGCCGATCAGCACGCCGGGATGGCGGGCACTGATGACGGCGACGGTCGTACCGCCACGGCGGGCGTTGACCGCGGCGACCATGCTCAGCGAACAGGTGCCGATGCCCCGGCCCAGCAGCAGTACCCGGCTGGTCGCGGGGGAGAGGTGAAACCCCTGCCCGAGCGGACCGGTCGCGAGCATGGTCTCGCCGACGGCGAAGGTGGCGAGCCGGCGCGTACCGCCGCCGACGACGCCGTACACCACGTCGAACGTGCCGTGTTCGGGTGCGGTGTCGTAGATCGCCATCGGCCGCGGCAGGACGGGGGCGGTTTCGTCGGCGCGCGCCGCCGTGAGCATCACGAACTGGCCGGGTTGGGCGCGGGTGGCGATGGTCGGGGCGTGTAGGCGGAGGAACCGGTACCGGTCGCCGACCGGTTCGTGGCGCAGGACCGGCGCGTGGTGCCAGGTGGGTGGGGGCCGGTGCGCCGGCGGCAGGTCGAGCGGGACGAGCCGCCCGCTGGTGGTGTTCAGCATGCCCTCTCCGCCAGGAATGTCGTGGTCAGTTCGCGATCGAGGGCGAGCAGGCTCCGGGCGAGCAGGTCGGTTCCGGCGGCGAGATCCGCGCTGCTTGTCCACTCCTCGGGGACGTGACTCAGGCCGGCCCGGCTCGGCACGAAGATCATCCCCGCGGGCACCACCTTGTTGATCATCTGGCTGTCGTGGCTGGCGCCGCTGGGCAGGACCCGGTACGCCGTACCCGTGGCGGTGCAGGTCTCGGCGATCCGGCGGCGCAGCCAGATCGGCAGCACCACCGGGGATGCGTCGCCGAGCAACTCGATGTCCAGGCCAACCCCGCGTCGCTCGCAGATGGCGCGGGCACCGTGGATCAGCTCGGTCGCCGTCGACCGCTGCCGGTCGCTGTCCACGTCGCGGATGTCCACGTAGAGCCGAGCCTCGCCGGGGATCGTGGTGATCGATCCCGGTTCGAGTTCCAGTCGGCCGACCGTGGCCCGGGTGCCGCGGTGCCGGGGGTCGGTTGCGATGCTTTCGGCGAGGAGCGTGATCTCCGCCGCGGCCGTCATGGCGTCGGCCCGCTGGTGCATCGGCGTCCCGCCGGTGTGCGAGGCGCGGCCGTGCAGGTCGAGGCGGAACCGGGTGCTGCCGGAGATGAGGTCGACGATGCCGATCGGCACGCCCTGGGCTTCGAGCACGCCACCCTGCTCGATGTGCAGCTCCACGAACGCTGCCCAGTCGTCCGCGCGCCAGCGCGCTTCCTCGACGCGGCTCGGATCGAGACCGACGGCCCGCATGGCCTCGGCGAGACTCACTCCGTGGACATCCCGCCGGTCGGCCAGATCGGACGAGCTCAGCAGGCCCGCCGCGATCCGGCTACCGGTGCACGCCTGGCCGAACCGGGCGCCCTCCTCACCGGCGAACGCCACGAACCTGATCGGGTGGGTGTGCCGTACGTCCGCCTCGACGAGAAGCCGGGCGACCTCCATGGCGGCCACCACCCCGGCGATGCCGTCGAACCGTCCGGCCCGCGGCACGCTGTCCAGGTGGGAGCCGGTGCCGACGGCGGGGGCTGGCCCGGCATCGCCGGGCCGTTCGGCGTAGCTGTTGCCCGCCGCGTCGGTCCAGGTTCGCAGGCCCAGCGCGGAGAGCTGGTCGGTGAACATCCGGTGCGCCGCGCGTTCCAACGGGGTGTACGCGAGTCGCGTCACGCCGTCGGTGCTCTCGCTGATGTCGGCGAACTTCGCCAGCAGGTCGGCCAACCGGCTGGCGTCGGCCAGGGGCAGGGCGACGTCGACGGTGTCCAGGCTCATCGCGGTGTCCGCGAGGAGGCTGCGGCGGTGACGACCGGGGTGCCGTCAACCGCTGCCAGGACCGCGTCGGTGACGGGTAGCGCCGCCGCGACCGCCACCACCTCGGCTTGGACGTGGGCGAGCAGGAGCCGGAGCGCCGGCAGCGCCGACACGTCGTGCCAGGAGGCGGCGAGAAGCGCGACGCGTGCTCCGGGGTCCGGGGGCGGGCTCAGCGAGAGCAGCCCGGAGTCTTCGTAGATGCGTACGGTGGGGAGGTCCAGCTCCCGGGAGACGACGTGGGCCAGCACGCCGTCGTCGAGGTTGTCCCGCACGACCACCACCGTCGGGGCGTACGGCCGCAGCGCGTCGGCGATCGCCGTGCTGACGAGTTCGACGGCCGCCGCGGCACCGGCACGGTCGGCTGTGACCGCCTGGTGGAGTTCGTCGACAGCTGCGGCGAGCTGGCTCGCCGGTGTTGGGTGAGTGTTCATGGCGTTCGTGGCGCGGTGACCCTCGGCGTTGGCCGTGGGAGGAAGCGCCGTCCCCCTTTCAGGAACCAGTGGACTGACAGCGGTCGGAGTTCGGGTGCAGCGGTGGAAACTGGGTCAGGCTGGTTGTACGTCGACTGTGCCCTGGCGGTCCCGGACTCGCGGCTGATCGGGGATGTGCAGGTCCGCTGGGGTGAACAGGGCCCGGACGGGGCAGCGGGCCGCAGCCTCGCCCCGGCCGCCGCTGCGGTCGACGGCCGCCAGCACGGCGGGCACCACCGCGCCGCGGTCGCGAAGCGCGTGGACGGCGGTGGTGGCGCGTGAGCCGGACATGATCACGTCCTCGACGAGGACGACGCGTTCGCCCGCGTGCAGTTCTCCCTCGATCTGCGTCGGGCGGTCGCCGGCAGCGGGGGTGGGGACCACCGCGAAGGGCAGACCGGTCTCCAGGGACAGGGCGGTGACGAGGGGTGCCACCTCTGCCCGGCCGGCCAGCCGGTCCGTTGTGGCGTCCACCAGGTCGGCCATCAGGGCGGCCATCCGCCGCAGGATCGTCGGGCGGGTCTCGAACAGGAAGACATCTATGTAGACGTCGATCGGGCCGGCCGGTGCGAGGGTGAACTCGCCGGGCAGGCACGCCGCGGCGCGCAGATCACGGGCAAGCTCCAGCCAACGTTGGTGGCGGTTCTGGAAGGCGGTCGTGTCGCCGGTGCCGATGGTGCTGGGTGCGGCTCTGTTCATGAGGTCCCTCGGTAGGTTGCGGTGCTGTCCGTCTGGTCGGCTTCGGTGATCGGCGGTGACGGGGTGAACTCGCTGCTGTAGCCGAGTTCGGCGCTGAGCCGGGCCGCCGTGGCGAGCACCAGATGAGTCGCCCGGGCCCGGGCGACCGGATCACGCATCCGGTCGGCGGCCGCAGCGAGCGTGATGCTCGCGCAGGTCGCGCCGGTGGACGAGCGGACGGGCGCGGCCACCGCCCACACGCCTCGGTCCAGTTCGTCGTCGCAGACGTCGTAGCCTCGGTCCCGGACGACCGCGAGGTGTTCGATCACGGCGTCCGGGGTGGCCGGGGTGTCCGGGGTGAACGCGGTGAGCGGCCGTTCCGCGAGCAGCGCACGGACGATGTCGGTGTCCATATCGGCGAGGAGGGCGCGGGCGGACGCCGCCGCGTGCAGCGGCATTTCCTGGCCGATCCGGACGAACAGTCGCAGCGGGTGCACGCTCTCGATGAGAGCGATGCAGACCACCCGGTTGCCGACCAGTTCGGCGAGGAACACCGTCTCGCCGGACTCGGCGGCCGCGGCGAGCACCGCAGGGTGCGGGGCGACCAGTGTGGAGGTACGGCGGCTGTTCTGCTCGGCCAGTTGACGGGCGGCGGGGCCGAGGAAGTAACGGCGGTTGACCGGGGATCGGGTGACGAACTCCTGTTCGGCCAGGACCGCCAGCAGTCGGTGCGCGCTGCCGAGCGGGATGTCGAGCGTCTCGTGTAGGTCCTTCATGCTCATTCCGTCGCCGTGGTGGGCGAGGGTCCGCAGAATCTCCAGCGCTCTGACGACCGGTTGCACGCTGTCTCCTTCGAATTGGCTCGGCGGGCTCAGACCCGTAGTGAGCCGACGACTTCCGAGACGGACATGGTGCCCGATGCGGCCAGCAGCGGCCCGAGCTCCCGCACGATCTCCGCCATGGCGTACGGGCGGGCGAAGTTGGCCGTCCCGACCTGGACTGCGCTCGCCCCAGCGAGGAGGAATTCCAGGACGTCCCGCGCCGAGCTGATGCCGCCGCAGCCGATGACCGGGATGTCGACCGCGCGGGCGGCCTGCCAGACCAGGCGCAGCGCGATCGGTTTCACCGCGGGCCCGGACAGTCCGCCGACGCCGTTGCCGAGTACGGCCGTCCGGCGGGCGGCGTCCACGCTCATTGCCGGGAAGGTGTTGGCCACTGTGATGGCCGTGGCGCCGGCGTGCTCCGCGGCGCGGGCGATGTCCACGATCGACGTCACGTTCGGGGTGAGTTTGACGAACACCGGTACGTGCGAGCGGGCCACCACACCGGACACGACCCGTTCGACCGTGGCCGCGTCGGTGCCGATGGCCAGGCCGCCGTGTTCGAGGTTGGGGCAGGAGACGTTCACCTCGAGCGCTGCGGCGCCGTGGCCGGCCAGTTGCTCCGTCGCCGTCCAGTACTCCGCCACGGTCAGCCCGCCGACGCTGATGATGGTGGGCACGTTGGTGGCGAGGTAGCGGGGGAGTACGCGGGAGCGGAATTCGTCGATACCAGGACTGGGGATGCCGACGCTGTTGAGCATTCCGTCGGGAGTCTCGGTGATGCGGTGTGCGGGATTGCCGGAGCGCACTGCGGCGAAGACGGTCTTCGTAACCAGCGCGCCCAGCTCGCCCAGCGGCACCAGCGTGCCGAGCTCCGGGCCGAAACAGCCGGACGCGGGCATGACCGGGTTGCTCAGCCGAATATCACCGAGAGTGACAGATAAGTCGATGCTGGTTCGTTGTTCCTGGGTCCAGAACCGAGCTCTCGAGTCGGTCTCGCCGCCCGGGATGGCGACTGAAATACCCGAGTTGTCGGTTGAGGCATGCAGTCTCGTTTCCACGACGCGGATGTACCTCTTCCGTCTGGGAAGAGTCGACTATGCGTCACCGGCCGTGGTTCGTCAAGGGGTGGGGCCGCTGCCCCGGGAGGCGCCAGAGCTTTCGCATCGCCCTGAGAGCCGGCGCGTTTCAGCATGTGGAAAGCGGTGTGGTCACGTGCTGTCCGCTGGCAACGATGCGGGCGTCCCGCCGGAAGGCTTCCACTCTCCGGCTACTCAGCGCAGTTTCCGGGACCGCTGACCCGGTCTGGAGGGCGCGCTCCAGGGTGCGTGGGTGCCTAGTAGGCCGGGATAGCTTCCAACTGGCCGAAGTTAAGTTTCTGTTTCACCGGGCGACGGTCACGCGTGCCCGTGACGCCAACGAGCGTTGGCCGGGCCAAGGTTATCAACACGTATTGACTACCCCGTGTGATGGACGTATCTTCGGCTCTCCTTCCCCCGGAGGTGTTCATGAAGGTGACTCGAGCCGATGTGGCCAGGCGGGCGCAGACCTCGCCGTCGGTGGTCAGCTATGTGCTCAACGGCGGTTCACGCCCGGTCGCACCGGCCACCCGGGCCCGGGTCGAGGCAGCCATCCGGGACCTCGGATACCGCCCGAACCGCGTGGCCCAGGCGCTCCGCCGCACCCGCAGCGGCTTCCTCGGCCTGTTGATGCCGGACGGCGGCAACCCCTTCTTCGCCGAGCTGGCCAACGCCATCGAGACCGAGGCGGCACGCCGCGGAAAGCTGCTGTTCCTGCTGCACTCCGACGGCGGCGAGGAGGGCGAGCGACTCGCCGCCATGGGGGACGTCCGGGCCGAGGGGGTGCTGTGGGTGCCGCACCACGAGAGCCCGTCGACCGCATCCGCCCTGGCCAACTCGCCCTGCCCGGTGGTGGTCCTCGACCGGGTGCCGGCCGATGCGGCGACCGGGTACGACTCGGTCGCGGTGGATCACCATCAGGGTGCCCGGCTGGCCACCAACCATCTGATCGAGCACGGCTTCCGGCAGGTGTCGTGCCTGTCCGGCCCGAGCGAGACCATCGTCGGGCGCGACCGGACGTCCGGTTGGCGGCAGGCGCTGGCCGACCACGGCATCACCGAAGGTGTGTGGGAGGTACCGGCGGACTTCACGCCGGAGGGCGGACGGGCGGCCGGGAACGAACTGCTCGACCGGTTGACCCTCCCGGCCGCCGTCTTCGTCGCCTCGGACCGGCAGGCGCTCGGCCTGCTGCGCGCCGTGCGCGAACGGGGACTCGACGTACCGCGGGACATCGCCATCGTGTCCTTCGACGGTACGGACGTCAGCGCCTACACCACGCCACCGCTGTCCACCATGCGGCAGCCCCTGCCGGCACTCGCGGCCGGCGCTCTAACGCTTCTCGAGGAGCGAATACGCGACCCGTACCGACCGGCGCGGCACATCGCCCTGCCCGCCGAGCCCGTCTTCCGAACAAGTTGTGGATGTGGACAGCTATGAGTGTGCCAACCGGAAACCCCATCGCCGAAAGCCGTTCCCCACAGGCCGCGCAGGGAACTCTGCTGCGGCTGTCGCAGATCACCAAGGAGTACCGGTCCGACCGGGGCAAGGTGGTGCGCGCGCTCCACGAGGTGTCGCTCGACGTGCGGCAGGGCGAGATCCTCGCCATCATCGGCGCGTCCGGCTGCGGCAAGTCCACCCTGCTGCGGATCATGGCGGGCCTCGACACCATCACCTCCGGGCAGACGGAGTGGTCACGCCGGCCGACACCCGGCCGAGACATCGGTTACGTCTTCCAGGAGCCCGTCCTGCTGCCCTGGCGCAGCGTCCTGCGTAACGCCTGCATCGCGCCGGAGACGTTGAAGGAACCGCGGCAGCGGTACGAGCCTCGGGTACGCGAACTGCTGAGCCTGGTAGGACTGACCGACTTCGCCGACGCGCTGCCGCGCGAACTCTCCGGCGGGATGCGGCAGCGGACCTCGATCGTGCGGGCGCTGGCCCACGATCCGATGCTGCTGCTGATGGACGAGCCCTTCGGCGCACTCGACCAGATCACCCGGGAGAAGCTGCACGACGATCTGCTCAACATCTGGACCGCGACCGGCAAGACCATCGTGTTCGTGACGCACAGCGTCGACGAGGCCACCTACCTCGCCGACCGGGTGGTCGTGCTCTCACCCCGCCCCGGTCGGGTACGCGCGATCCACGACGTGCCCCTGCCCCGGCCGCGTGACGCGCGGACGAAGCTCGATCCCCGCTTCGCGGAGTTCCAGGCCATGCTGCGGGGGGAACTGTGACGGTTCAGACCTCGACACCCGAGCCGGCGGCACCGCCCGTCGCGCCGCCGCCGGCACCGGTTGGTACGTCGCGACGGGGCCTCCTGCGACTCATGGTCAAGCCCTTCGCAGTGCTGCTGTACGTCCTCGTGATCGTCGGCGCCTGGGGCGCGTACCAGGCGGTGGCGGACGTCCCCCGGTATCTGCTCGCCAGCCCGACCGAGGTCGGATCGCAACTGCTGGACCTCGCGCGGACCGGAACGCTGTGGACCCACCTGCTGTACACGGTCCGCAACATCGGTGTCGGCTTCGCGATCGGGGCGGTGATCGGCGCCGCGCTGGGAGTGGCCGTCTCCCGGTCACAGGTCGTCGACGCGATGCTCTCCCCGTTCCTGATCGTGTTCCAGGCGATGCCGAAGATCGCGCTCGCGCCCATGTTCGTGCTCTGGTTCGGCCTCGGCCTGACCAGCCAGTTCGTGCTCATCGTGAGCCTGTCCTTCTTCCCCATCCTGGTCGGTACCGCCACTGGGCTGCGGCAGGTGAACCCGGGCTACCGGGACCTCGCCACCATCGTCGGGCTGAACCCGGTGGCCCGACTGTTCCGCATCGACATCCGGGCAGCGTCACCGTCGATCTTCGCCGCCGCCCGGGTAGCCGCCGTCGACGCCATGACCGGAGCGGTCCTCGCCGAGTGGATCTCTTCAAGCCAGGGACTCGGCTACCTCCTGGTCGAGGCCAACTCCTCCTACCAGGTCCCCATGCTGATGGCCTCGATCGTCGTGATCGTGGCTGTCGGACTCGCCCTCTACCAACTGGTCTCCTTCGTCGAGGCCCGCGCCCTGCGGTGGCGCGATCCCGTCACGGCCTGATCACACGACCTGTCCGTCGTGGCCAACCCCCACCGAACTGGAATACGAGGTACACCCATGCGCTCCATGACCCGTAGATCCCTCCTCGCCGGTATCGCCGCCAGCACCGTCATCGCCCTCACCGCCGGCTGCGGCGGCGTCGAGGCCCCCAGCGGCGGCACCGACGGTGGCACGACCAAGGTCAGCATCCAGATCGACGGCGCCGCCGCCCCCTACTACGCGCCGCTGTACTGGGCCAAGGAACAGGGCTACTTCACCAAGCAGAACCTCGACGTCGAGTTCCTGTACGCCGACGCCGCGACCATCACCAAGAACGTGGCCGCCAACAACGTCCAGTTCGGCTTCCCGAACGCCGACAGCGTGATCCAGGCGGTGGCCAACGGCGTGCCGGACCTCGTCGTGCACACCACGTACCAGCAGGGCATCGGCGCACTGCTCACCCTCGCCGACTCCGGCATCACCAACCCGGCCGACCTGAAAGGCAAGACGGTCGCGGTGACCAGCCTCGGCTCCCCGAACTACGTCCAACTGACGGCGATGGCCGCCTCGGCGGGCCTGGACGTGAAGAAGGACCTGACGGTCAAGGTCGTCGGTACCGGCGCCATCGTCTCGGCACTGCAGAACAAGCAGGTGGACGCGATCGTCTTCTCGCGGCTGCGCTACTACACCCTGCAGGCCGCCGGGGTGCAGGTCACCCAGATCCTGTCCAACCAGTACCTCCCGTCGTTCGGCAACGTCGTGATCACCGGCCAGCAGTTCGCCAAGGAGAACCCCGAGGCCGTCGCCGGATTCACCACCGCGCTGAACGCCGCGCTGCAGGACCTCATCGACGGCAAGCTGCCGCAGGCGGTCGAGATGTCCATCCAGAAGTACGCCACCAGCTTCGCCGGCCAGGAGAAGTCGGTCACCCAGGTGATGCAGGAAGTCTTCGTCAAGGACCTGTGGCAGAGCGACACCACCAAGGCGCACGGGCTCGGCTACGGCGACCCGACGGCCTGGCAGAACGCCGTGGACGCGCAGAAGAAGTACGGCCTGATCCAGGGCGACGTGCGGGCGTCCGACTTCGTGAAGGCCTCCTCGTGACCGAGCAGCGACTCGGCAAGCTACCGCGCGCCGTGCTCGGCACGGCGTCGGTGGCGGCCTTCCTGCTGGCCTGGCAGGGCTACGTCCACCTCGCGCACGTGCCCACGTACACCCTCCCCGGCCCGATCGAGATCGTGACGTACACCTGGCGGATGCTCACCGGCGAGCAGTTGCTCGTCCACCTCCGGGTGACCGGTGCCGAACTGCTGCAGGGGGTGGCGATCGGACTGGCGGTCGGCGTGCTCGCCGGGGTGGCGATGTCCCGATGGCGCTGGCTGGAACGAGCGGCCATGCCGCTGCTGGTGTTCATCCAGATCACCCCGAAGATCGCGATCGCACCGCTCCTGGTGCTGTGGCTCGGGCTCGGCGTGACCAGCAAGATCACCCTGGTCGCGCTGGTCACGTTCTTCCCGGTGCTGGTCAACACGCTGGCCGGGCTGCGCGGCATCGGTACGAACTACCGCCACCTGTGTCAGGTGCTCGCGCTCTCCGGCCCACGGCGGTTCTTCCGGCTCGAACTGCCGATGACCCTGCCGCACATCGTGGTCGGGCTCCGCCTCGGTGCGCTGGCCGGGGTCACCGCCGCAGTGATCGGCGAGTTGATCGGCGCCCAGGGTGGGCTCGGATACCTGGTCGCGCAGAGCCAGGAGACCGACAACATCCCGCAGGCAATGGTCGGGCTGCTGCTGCTGAGCATGCTCGGGCTGCTCTCCTGGTCCGGTATCGGTGCCGTCGCCGGCTGGCTCCGTTCCCGGTTCGGTGTGACCGATGGCTGAGCCGCCGCGGAGCCGCCGTTTCCGGCCGAGGCCGGGACGATGACCGGGCCACCCCGGCGCATCGTGGTCGACACCGACGGAGGCGTGGACGACCTGGTGGCACTCGCCTGGTTGCTGCGCCTGCCGGATGTGGAGATACCCGCGATCATCGCCACCGGCGGGGCACGGCCCGCCGATGTCGTCGGGGCGGCGGTCACCCATGCGCTTCGCGCGCTCGCTCCGGCCCAACGGCCGTTGCTGCTGCGGGGCGCCGAGATCGACCCCGCCGCGCGGGCCGCGGTCCCGTCGGGCGTGCGGCTGCACGGCGAGTACGGTCTCGGGCCGGTCGTCCCCACGCACGGCGCCGAGTTCGACGGCGACGTACGTGTCGACAGGTCACTGCCGGCGCACACCGACTACCTGGTGCTCGGCCCGTTGACCACCGCCGAGCGCCTCGCCGGGCAGGTGAGCCACTGGCCCGCGCACGTCCGGTTGACCGTGATGGGTGGGGCATTCTCCCTGCCCGGCGTGGTGCGGGGCGCCGAGCCGAACTTCGCCCGCGACCCCCGGGCCGCTCGGCGACTGTTCGCCGAGCCGCCCGGCCAGGGCGTACGGGTCGTGCCGACGGACGCGACCACCCGGGCGAGCTGCCCGCCGGAGGCCGTCCGGCGGGTGCTCGCCGGCGGCAGCGGCTGGCACGGGGTGCGCGCGCAACTGCTGGCGCACTACTGGTCCGGCACAGCCAGCCGACACTGCCACGACCTGGTGGCCGCAGCTGTCGTGGCGCGCCCGGAGGTGGTGGCGGTCGAGACGCCCGCCACGGTGGCCGTCGACGCGTACGGCCGCTCGGACATGACCCCCGAGGGGAACGCGGCCGTGACGGTGGTCAGCCGCGTCGACGACACGGCGTGGCGCGAGATCGTCCTGGCATGGGCGACGGACAGAGAGGCGACGGTGCGTTGAACGGCCCGAAGATCGCGGTGGTGGGCAGCGCCAACCTTGACCGCATGGTGGTGACCGACCGGCTCCCCGGGCCGGGGGAGACACTGACCGCCCGGGAGTACCGGGAGGGTGTCGGCGGTAAGGGCGCGAACCAGGCGATGACCATCGCCACCCTCGGTACGTCCGTCGGCTTCGTCGGATGCGTCGGCGCCGACGCCGCTGGTGAGCAGGTGCGGCAGCGGCTCGCCGGCCGGGGCGTGGACGTGTCGGGGCTGGCGGTCGTCCATGACGTCCCCACCGGGACCGCGCTGATCACGGTGGACGGCGCCGGCGAGAACGTGATCGTGGTACACCCCGGGGCGAACGGCGCACTGGACGCGGCCCGTGTCGAACGGCACCGGGACATGATCGCCTCGGCAGCGCTCACCCTGATGCAGTGCGAGGTCGCGACGCCCGCCCTGGAGCGGGCCGCAGCGCTGGCCGGCGGCCTTCTGGTGCTGAATCCCGCGCCCGCGACTCCGCTTCCCGACGTCCTCGTCCGCCGGGTGGATGTGCTGGTGCCCAACCGGGCCGAGTTGGCGGTCCTGGCCGGCACGTCCCTGCCAGAGAGCCTGGACGACGTGGCGAGCGCCGTCGGCAAGCTCGGGCTAGCGGCGACCGTCGTGGTGACGCTCGGGTCGCAGGGCGCGGCCGTGATAGAGCCGGACGGCCGGGTTGATCACGTTCCGGCGCTCCGTACCGAGGCCGTGGACACGACCGGCGCCGGCGACTGCTTCTGCGGAGCCCTCGCGACCGCCCTGGTGGCGCGGCCCGGCCGGGCCGTGGCCGAGGCCGCCCGCTGGGCGGCCGTCGCGGCGGCGCTGTCGACACGCGGCCGGGGCGCACAAGGCGCGCTGCCGACCCTGGATGAGGTGTCCAGGGCGGCCCTCACCTCGTCGAGCCAGCCGGATCTGGCGGCGATCCCGCTGCTGGGTGCGTCTCCGGACCAAGAGGCATGACATGAGCAGCCGCGCCGTGATCGCCAGCACCTCGGAGTTGGTGGTCACGGCGCACACAGCCCCGGCGCCGCAGCGTCCCCCGTCACACTGACCGGCTGGGCCTGGTGTCCCGAGGGACAGGACCCCGGACATGCGGTGCCCAGGTGGCAGGTTTCTTCGGAGGCGACGTCCACGTGTCGACGTCGTGAAGGGGCAACTGACCTGACGGCGGTGTCAACCTCACCGTCATGTCCGCCGTCGACCACCGCGTCGTCGGTGCCGCCTCCGGGGTTCTGCAGACTTCGCTCCAGTTGGGTGCGTCCCTCGGCCTCGCCCTGCTCGTCTTCGCGCAGGCGCGCTTGGGCACGCCCGGTGCATTCATCACCGCGGCCGTGTTCGTGGCGCTCGCGCTCATCGCCCCGTCGGTTCGCGACCGCCGCCACGCGACGGATGCGCAGTAGCCCATGTGTGCGGGGAGGGGGGCGGAAGAGCCCTCCCCGCCGCCCGGTGCGCTTGGGCGGAGGACCCATGGGCTGATACGGTGGGTGGCATGGGACTGATTGAGGTCGACAGAATCTAGCCACCGAACTGCCGGTGGCTTTCACTCATGTGGGCAGCGCCCACACCGGTGAATGATCGTTCCCTGACGCAGCGTGAGTCCGCCCACCCCGGGCGTCGATACCCCTGCGTGAACCTCGCCGGCACATTCGCACCACACCGACCTCGGTCCAGAGTGCGTGCCTGCGAACGCGCGACTTCGATCCTCTCCGTACTCATCCGTCCATCGCCCGTCACCCAGCCAGCGGCCTGACGGCGCGGACGGGTGTGCCTCGGCAGGTCCGATCGAATCTCTCGCCGCATCGACTCACGGCCCGTGGTCGGTTGTCCCGCCAGCTCCGCTGGCAGCCACAACCACTCACGAAAGGCCATCGCCATGCAGCACCGTACGTCGCGTTCCCGAACCCGCCACCGCCGCGCCCATTGGAAGACCAGCGCTCCGGCGCTCACCACCTGCACGAATCCCGCCTGCGGCAAGCCCACGTCGCCACACCGCGCCTGCCAGCACTGCGGCTTCTACCGGGGTCGCGAGGTCTTTCCTCCCAAGGGCGGCGACTCGTGAACACCGCCCTGACCACGAGGAGCCGCTGGATGCGCATTCGCGATCATCTTGCACAGACCGGCGCTCTGGCGTTCCGATTCCGCCAGCTCATCACCGCGTGGCAGAGTTCGACGGCCGAGACGTTCGCCGACGTCCACGCACTGCCGGCCGGCCTGCGCGCCGATCTTGCAGAGCAGTTTGGCCCGCGGCTGCATCCGCTGACCCCGTTGGAAGTGCAACGAGACGAGCAGGTCGAGAAGGTGCTCTTCGCATCCGACACCGGTGCCCGCATCGAGACCGTCGTCTCGCACTATCGAGCCGGATGGGACTCCATGTGCATCTCGTCGCAGGCCGGGTGCGGCCTGGGCTGCACCTTCTGCGCGACCGGCGCGGTGGGCCTGGTCCGCAATCTCACCCCCGACGAGATCGTCGCGCAGGTGATGCACCCGCACTGGACCCGCGAAGGGCTGCCCAGGCCCGCGAGCGTCGCGTTCATGGGAATGGGGGAGGCGCTCGCCAACCCCCACGTCTTCGACGCGCTCACCCTGCTGACCGACGCCGGATACGCGGGGATGTCCGCACGTCGGGTCACGGTGTCGACCGTGGGGTTCGCGCCGAACCTGGCACGCCTGGTCGACGAGCATCCGCAGGTGACGATCACCCTGTCCGTGCACTCGCCGTTCACGCAGCAGCGGGCGCGCATCGTCCCCCTCGAGGAACGGTTCCCGCTCGCGCGGAGCCTCGACATCCTCGACCGGCATGCCGCCACGAGCCGCCGAAAGGTCTACCTCGCCTATCTGCTCATCGCCGATGTCAACGACAGCGACGACCACCTCGCCGCTCTCGCCGAACTGGTCCACGAGCGGTCCCGACCCGAGCTGTTCCACGTCAGCGTCATCCGCTACAACGAGGCGATCGGTGCGGCACCGGACTACCGCGCCCCGTCCTCCACCCGAGTGGACGACTTCGTGCGCCGGCTCACCGTGCGGGGTGTGCACGCGACCAGACGCCGACAGTTCGGCACCGGCATCGACGCCGCCTGCGGGCAGCTCCACGGCAAGTACCTCGCCGCGAACCCTTCGGTCGCCGCTCCCATCGACACCGAACTGATCCCAGTCACACCCGTCCACAGCTGACGGGACGAAAGAAGAGATACACCAACCATGTCTACGAAGTCCGCGATCACACTCCGCGATCTGACCTTCGAATGGCCGGACGGGACCGTTGCGCTTTCCGGCGCCAACGGCACGTTTGGCATCGGCCGCACCGGCCTGATCGGCCGCAACGGCGCCGGGAAGTCGACCCTGCTTCGGCTCGTCGCAGGCATCTTGCAGCCGACCGCCGGGCAGATCAATACCATCGGCGAGGTCGGATACCTACCGCAGACGCTTACGCTCCGGCACGAGACGACGATCGCCGAACTCCTCGGAATCGACGGGATCATCGCCGCGATGAAGGCCATCGAGTCCGGCGACGTCAACGAGCGCCACTTCGACACCATCGGTGACGACTGGGACATCGAGTCCCGCGCAGACGAGGCTCTCCACCAGATCGGATTCGCCGCCGCGGACCTCGACCGTCGCGTGGCCGAGATCTCCGGCGGGGAGGCGATGCTCATCGCCATCACCGGCTTGCGCATCCGCCGTACCCCGATCACCCTCCTCGACGAGCCCACCAACAACCTCGACCGCCCCACGCGCGCCAAGCTCGCCGAGTTCGTCGACCAGTGGCCCGGGACGCTCGTGGTGGTCAGCCACGACTTCGAGCTGCTGGAGCATATGGACAACACCACCGAGCTCTACGCCGGCACGCTCGACACCTTCGGCGGCCCCTACAGCGCATGGAAGGAACATCAGGAGCAGGAGCAAGCGGCGGCGGTCCAGGCTGCGCGGTCGGCGCAGCAGGCGCTCAAGGTGGAGAAGCGGCAGCGCGTCGAGGCCGAGACGAAGCTAGCGCGCAGGGAGCGCACCGCGAAGAAGACCCAGAAGGACGGCGGCATCCCGAAGATCCTGGCCGGCAACCGCGCCAGCAAGGCTCAAGCATCGGCGGGCTCGTTGCGCTCAACGCTCGACGACAAGGTCCAGACGGCCCAAGCCGCTGTCGACGCCGCGGACGCTCGCGTCCGCGAAGAGGAACACATCCATCTCGTCCTGCCCGATCCCGACGTCCCGCGTGGCAGGCGCCTTGCAGAGCTGGAGGACCAGGACCGCACGATCGTGATCCAAGGGCCGGAGCGAGTCGCGCTCGTCGGAGCGAACGGCACCGGAAAGTCGACCCTGATCGAACAGCTTCTCCGGGGCACGACTCCTACCCCCGATCGACCGCAGGGGCTCCTGGTGACAGAGCTAGTCGGCTACCTCCCGCAGCGCCTCGACGGGCTCGATGACGACGCCAGCGCTATGTCGAACGTGCAAGCGGTAGCGCCGGGGACACCGGCGGGTACGATCCGTAACCAGCTCGCCCGCCTACTCCTACGTGGCGACAGTGTCGATCGGCCGGTTCGCACGCTCTCTGGCGGCGAGCGGTTCCGTGTTTCCCTCGCACGGCTCCTCCTGGCGGAGCCGCCGGCTCAACTGCTGGTCTTGGACGAGCCAACGAACAACCTCGACATCGCCAGCGTCGAACAGCTCGCGGAAGCTCTCGACGCATACCGTGGAGCGCTCCTCATCGTCAGCCACGACTTCGCGTTCCTCGAGCGGATCGGCGTCGACGCGGTCATCGAACTCGACAGGGACGGGCGCATGCATCAACGCCGAGACCTGAACATCTGACGGTCTTGGATCGCGCGGGACGAGGTGGTCGAAGAGCAGGCGGGTCACGGTTCGGCTGGCCCGCCTGTTCCTTCGCTGGGAACTATTCACACCAGCCACACCTTCGGCTTTGCCATGGTTTTCTCCATCCTTCGGTTCCACAGGCCTTTCCCTTCCGAAGGTGGTGCCGACGTCGACGTCGACGTCGACGCGCCAGTACGGCAGCCGCCGTTCGAGGCGTCGCTGGTCGGTCGCACATTCCAAGCGCTTGCTTGACAAGCAGCTACTGTCGCATTGAGACTCCAAGCGTGTCTTTGGAATCGGACCCCGGACGGCGGGTCGTCAGTGATCCGCTCGCACTGCGGGCGCTTGCGCATCCCTTACGTCTCAAGCTCTGTGCTCTCGTCGGTCGTGAGGGATCGCTCACCGCTGCGGCCGCCGCCCGGCAGCTCGGCATTAGTCAGGCGCTCGCATCGCATCATCTCCGGCAGCTCGCCAAGTACGGCTTTGTCGAACAGGCCGACGCCGGCGACAACCGCGAGCGGCCCTGGCGGATTACCGCTGTCTCGCACCGGTTCGAGGCGGCGGGCGGGTCGGCCGAGGCATGGGAATCGGTCGAGCTACTCGACCGCCATTTCGTCGAACAGGCCGCTGCCCAACTTGAGGACTGGCAGCAGCGCCGCGCTGACGAAGATCCGCGCTGGGCTGAGCACGCGGGCGTCTCGCAGAGTCTGCTCTACCTCACAGTGGAAGAGTTTGCCGAGCTCAAACAGCGGTGGGACGAGTTGGTGGCACCGCTCGCCCACCGTCGACCGGCCGGCGATGCAGGTAGCCGGCCTGTCGACGCGGTACCGGTGAATCTGACGCTCGTGGCCGCGCCGCTACGTCCGACGCCGTCGGGAGGATGACGTGCGACGGCTCTGGCGGATCCTCGCCAGCAACGGAGACTTGCGTTTGTTGCTGGCCGCGAACCTGATCTCACTGACGGGTGACTGGATTCTGCGGACCGGGCTCGCCTACCAGGTCTATGTCATGACCGGCTCCACGCTCGCGTCCGCGGGCTCGGTCCTGGCCTCGCTGCTTCCGCAGATCGCGCTCGGATCGGTCGCGGGCGTCTACGCCGACCGATGGGACCGCCGGCGCACCATGGTCGTCACCAACCTGCTGATGGTCGTGGCCTTGCTCCCACTGCTCGCCGTGCAGCACGCAGGTCAGGTTTGGCTGGTCTACCTGGTGATCGCGGTGCAAAGCTGCCTCGCGCCGTTCTTCACCTCCGCCGAGGCCGCGCTCGTGCCGTCCCTGGTGGCGGACCACCACCTCGTCACGGTCAACTCGCTCAACGGCCAGGCCCGCGACGTCGCTCGCCTGGGCGGCGCCGCGCTGGGCGGGGTGATCGCGGCAATCGGCGGCGTTGCCCTGCTGGGCCTCGCGGACATGATGACCTTCGCGCTCGCGGCCGGGCTGCTGTGGCGGATCCGTACCCGGCCTCGATCCGGCTCGGCGATACGTCCGCATGTCCTGAAGGAATGGGTTGAAGGCATGCGTATCGGGCTTTCCAGCCGGGTCCTGCAGGTCTTCCTGGCGTTCACCGTCATCACCGGTATCGGCGAGGCGATCATGGGCACGCTAATTGCGCCGTTCGTACGCGACGTACTGGGCGGCGACGCCCGCGCTTTCGGTGTGATCATGGCAGCCCAGGCGGTCGGCGGCATCGTGGGAGGCCTTGCCGCAACGCTGATCGGGCACCACTTCGCACCCCGGGCGATGTTCGGCTGGGGAACGCTCGCATTCGGCGCACTGGACTTGGTGCTGTTCCTGTATCCGCTGGCTACGCATACGCTCTGGCCTGCGCCGGTACTCATCGCGCTCGTGGGGCTGCCGGCCGCGTTCCTGACCGCTGGCGGCATGACCGTCTTTCAGAACGCGACAACCGACAACCACCGCGGGCGGGTTTTCGGAGCGATGGCCGCCGTGAACGGCTCGGCGATGCTGCTCGGCACGATCGCGGCGGGCACCCTCGGTGAACGCATCGGCATCCTGCCGGTCCTGGTCACGCAAGGTGCAGCCTACTGCCTGGCCGGTGTAGTCGTGCTGCTCGCCCTCCCAATACCGCCACCGATGCGGCGTCAGCACCGTGGACGCGAGGCCGCCACCGCGTGATCGTCTGTGCGTTGTGGAAACAACATCAGATCTGGCGGTGGCCGCGTGCCACAGCGTAAGCCCTTTCCGATGGCGACAGGTTCTGGCCGGGGTGCTCGTCGACCCAGCCCAGGTTGATATAGCGCCACAGATTCACCACCTGCTCGTGCGACGTCACTCGTGCGGAGGCCGGCCCTTCAACCCTCCCTGTTCCGGCTCATGAAGGCGCTTGTGCAGGAGGCGAAACGTCCTACATCTTCGCCTACCAGCTTCTCGCCCGGCCTCAGTCGAGCAGGGCGAGGAACCGGCGGAGGGCGGGGTTCGTGCTGTCGCGTGGCCAGGCCAGGGCGACGTCCACGGTGGGTGTCGGGGCGGTGAACCGGCGCAGCCGTACCTCGCGCAGCCGCAGCGCGCGGGCGCGGCCGGCCGGGACGGCCGCGACCACGTCTCCCTGCGCCACCGCCCGCAGCAGCTGCTCGTCGTCCGGCTCCTGCCGGACGAGCCGGAACCCGCCGTGCGGCCAGACCTGGGCAATCGTACGGTCGAACATGCCGGGGCCGTTCTCGCGCGGCCACATCACGGCTGGCAGGTCGACCACCTCGACCCGACTGACCCGGCGGCGGCTGGCGGCGAGGGGGTGACCTGCGGGCAGGGCCAGCAGCAGCTCCTCGGTGTCGACCGTCCGGCAGGCCAACGCCGGTTCGTCGACAGGCGGGCGGACGAACGCCACGTCGAGCCGGCCGGCGAGCAGGCCGGCCACGTTCGGCGCCGTCCAGGCCGTCTCCGGGACCACCTCGATGTCCGGGTGGGCGGCCCGGAACCGGGCGACCAGCGCGTCGACCCGGCCGCCCCGCGCCGACCGCGTGTACGCAAGCCGGAGCCGGCCGCCCCGCCCGCGTACCAGGTCCCGGATGCGGGCGGTCCCCGCGTCTACCTCGGCGAGCAGCCGGGCGGCCTCGTCGGCGACCCGCGCCCCCACCTCCGTCAGCGTGCAGCCCCGGCTGGTGCGGTGCACGAGCGGCACGCCGAGCTGGCGTTCCAGGGCCCGGATCTGCTGGCTGAGCGCGGGCTGGGCGACGCGCAGCCGGGCGGCGGCCCGGGTGAAGTGCAGTTCTTCGGCGAGCACGGCGAAGTAACGCAGCCGCCGCACGTCCAACCAGGCGTCCAGGGTCGGCGCGTCGGACATGGACCGATCATAAGCCCCGCTTATCGCCGGCTGTCCGATCCGTCTTGGACGGCGGCCCGCCGGGACGGCGACGATCCGAGGCCAACGGCACGAGCGAGGGAGCGGACGATGACAGCATCGACGGACGTGGTGGTGGTCGGGGGTGGGGTCGTCGGGATGACGGCGGCAGTCACCCTCCAGCAGCGGGGGGCACGGGTGACCGTGCTGGCCGCCGACGACCCGGCGGACACGGTGTCCACGGTGGCCGCCGCCGTCTGGTACCCAAGCCACACCGACCAGGACCCGCGGGTGCTGCGCTGGGCGCGGGAGACCCACACGGAGCTGGGCCGCCAGGCCGCGGACGGTGTGCCGGGGGTCGTCGAGCGGCCGACCCGGATGCTGCTGCGCCACCCGTACGCCGGCCCGCCCTGGTGGGCGGAGGCGTGCGGGGACCTGGTGGCGGAGCCGGCGCGACCGCCGTACACGGCGCTGCTGCGGTTCACCGCGCCGACGGTGGAGATGACGCCATACCTGGCCTGGCTACGGCAGCGGCTGGAGGCCGGCGGCGGGCGGGTGCTGCGTCGCCGGGTGCGGCGGCTCGCCGACGCGTTCGACACCGCGCCGACGGTCGTCAACGCGACGGGTCTGGCCGCCGGCCAGCTCGCCGCCGACCCGGCCGTGCACCCGGTGCGCGGGCATCTGGTGCTGGTGGCGAACCCGGGCCTGACCGTCTCGGTGCGCGACGAGGACGACCCGGCCGGGATCACGTACGTGCACCCGCGCCGGCACGACGTGGTGCTCGGAGGCACATACCAGCCGGGGGTGGGGCACACCGCGCCCGACCCGGACACGGCGGCGGCGATCCGGCGCCGCTGCGTCGCGCTGGTGCCGGAGTTGGCCGAGGCGCCGGTGCTCGGCGAGCGGATCGGGCTGCGGCCGGCCCGGCACGGCGGCCCGCGGGTCGAGGTGGACCCGGAGCCGGCGGGCCCGCGCGGCAGCCGGCTCGTGCACGCGTACGGCCACGGCGGGGCGGGGGTCACCCTGTCCTGGGGGTGCGCCGCCGAGGTGGCGGATCTCGCCCTGGGCGGCTGACGGCGGCCCCCGTCTGCCGCTGGATGCCGGAATCCGGGACGAGCATGCGCGCCGGTTCATAGGCTGGCGATCGGGAGCACGTCGGGAGGCTGGCGGAGGGCATCGTGGGCAACGTGATCAGGGACGCTCTGCAGGGCGTCCAGGAGGTCGAGATCACCGTGACCGGCCGGAAGACCGGGCGGCAGATCTCGCACCCGGTGTGGTTCGTGCAGGAGGAAGACAGCGTCTTCCTGGTGCCGATCACCGGCTCGGACAGCGACTGGTACAAGAACGTCCGGCGGACCCCGTTCGTCCAGCTGGCCGCGAACGGCACGGCCCTGAGCTCGAGCGCCACCCCCATCACCGACGCCGACCGGGTCAACCACGTCGTCGAGATGTTCTGCCAGAAGTACGGCGCCGACCAGGTCGAGGCGCAGTACCCCAAGCACGACGTCGCCGTCCAGGTCCCACTCGGCTGACCCGACACCACATCGACGGCCAGCGGAGAGGTGTCAGTCGCTGGGGCTACTCGATGTGTCGGTAGCCGAGCCACATTCCCGCAGCGCGGTCGCACCTCATGAACCGAGGGCCGTCGGCCTGAGATGCAACCGCGCTGCCGGAGGACGGCTCACTCGTTGCGGGCGGTCTCCGGGCCGGTGATCCGCCGCAGCAGCGGCAGCGTCGAGGCGACGATGCCCAGCGACACCGCCAACCCACCGACCACCATGAGGTAGAACGACGGCTTCGGCGCCAGCAGTGTGTAGCCCAGCTGCGCCCGCAGGAACAGATGCGCGGCCAGGAACCCGGTCCCGATCGCCACCGCCGCGACGATCAGCAGCGGCGCGACGGTCTCCAGCGCGACCACCCGGCGCAGGGTGCGCAGTTGCACCCCGGTGAGCCGCAGCATGCTGAACGGCCGCCGCCGGTCGCTCAGCCCGCCGGCCACGCTCACCGCCAGGCTGCAACCCGCGATCGGCAGGCTGGCCAGCATCACCACGTTGGCCAGCTGCTGGAACTGCCTCAGCAGCCGCGCGGAACTCGACTCCCATTCGGCGGTGCTGGTCGGGAAGCGATCCGTCGGGAACGCGTCGATCAGCATCGTCCGGGCCCGCTCGAACGCGGAGCGGCTGGTCGTGTCGACGACCACGGACACGATCGGCTGCCGGTCGACCTGCGCGGGTTCGATGTCGGCGGCCTCCCAGACGTACGTGTCGTTGGTCAGGTCGAACGCGCGCAAGCCGATGAGGTCGGCGCTCACGGCCGCGACCCTCGCGCCCGCAGGGCAGCTGCCGTACGCCGCCAGGCGGTCCAGCTCGGCGCAGGTGATTATGCCGTGCCACCCGTCCGGGTCGGGGTTGCGGTGCACCACGGTCACGCTGCGTACCCCGGGGATCGCCGCGAGCCCGGCCGGGATCTGGTCCGGGGCCGGGGCGGGACCGTCCTCGGGCCAGAAGATCTTCGACAGTGACGTGGCGGCCACCGAGTCGGTGCGCGGCTCGCCGCGGTTGGCGATGTACGTGGTGATCGTGCCGGTCGCCACGCTGGTCACGAACAGCGCCACGATCAGCCCACTCACGGACCGGAACCCCGCCTGTGGGTTGTCCGCCAGGCGGCGCGCGGCGATGAGCGTGGCGGGTCGGCTCGCCCGCCCGGCCAGCAGCCGCGCGGCGATCATGGTCAGCCACGGCCCGGCCAGCACCAGCCCGACCAGGATCAGCAGAAACCCCGAGAGGTACGCGGTGAGCTGGCCGTTGGTCGTGGCGGGACGCCGGCCGATGAAGTACGTCAGTTCGGCGAGCCCGGCGACCAGCGGGATGAGCCGCCAGGCGCGCGGCGGCTTCGGCGTCACCCGCCGGCTCACGCCCAGCGGCGAGATCTGCACCCGCCGCAGGGCCAGCCAGGAGGCCACGACGGCGCCGACCGGAATGCCGAGCGCGACCAGCAGGAGGTCGACGATCGTGAGAGAGAGGTCGGCGGCGAAGAACGGCTCGCCGGTGAACGGGATCGCCGCGAGGCCGGGCCGGAACGCGAAGAACAGGCCGAACCCGGCGGCGGTCCCGGCGACGGCGGCGAGTGTCGACTCGACCGCCGAGATCAGCGAGATCTGCCGTGGCGTGGCGCCGACCAGCCGCATCGCGGCGAAGCGCTGCTCCCGGCGGGTGGCGGCCAGCCGGGTTGCGGTGCCGATGAAGATGAGCACCGGGAAGAGCAGTGCGGCCGCGACCACGGACAGCACGAGCGCCATGCCGTCGCCGTTGATGCCGACATAGCAGCCGTTGGCGCAGCCCTCCGGTGAGGTGGTCATGATCTGGGTGACCTGGCGGGCACCCAGGTGCTCCAGGTCGGCGGGCAGGCGGCCGATGACGATCAGCAGCGAGTCCGGAGAGGGCAACGCCTCCCGGCCGATCGTGCCGACCTCGTGGCCGGGGAAGCGGTCACCGAGTTCCGCGGCCGGGGTGGCCCGCAGCAGCTCGCCGAGGGCGGGTGAGACGTAGTACTCGCCAGGCCCCGGCAGGCGCGGGATGCCCGGCGGCAGGGGCGCGTCCGGGCCGGTCGCCGCGACCTCGACCCGGCCGATGGACGTGCCCTGGTAGTAGTCCTCCCGGATGAGCCACCACAGCGGGTCGACCGAGGGATCGGAGGAGGCCGGCGCGACGGCGGTGTTGAGCCATGCGTTCCGCTGGTTCTGTGCGCCGACCGCGTTCATACCGGCGACTGTCGCCAGGAGCATGCCGACGCCGAGCGCCACCGCGGCGGCGATGACGACGAGCCGGGTGGCGGCTTCCCGCCCGCCGGCCACGGACAGCCGTACCGCGAACCGGATCATGCGGGCACCAGCGCGTTCACCTTGCCGTCGCGCACGATGACCTGCCGGTCGGCGTACGCGGCGACGCGGGCCTCGTGGGTGACGAGCACGACGGTCGTGCCCTGCTCCCGGGCGGAGGCGACCAGGAGGTTCATGACCTGCTCGCCGGTCAGCGAGTCGAGCGCCCCGGTCGGCTCGTCGGCGAACAGCGCCCCGGGCCGGGCGACCAGGCCGCGGGCCAGCGCGACCCGTTGCGCCTGGCCGCCGGAGAGTTCACCGGAGCGGCGCCGCTCCAGCCCGGCCAGGCCGAGCCGCTCGAACCAGGGCCGCGCCTCCGTGAGCGCCGCGGCCCGCTTGACGCCGTTCAGCAGCAGCGGCAGCGCGACGTTCTCCTCCGCGGTCAGCTCCGGTACGAGCTGTCCGAACTGGAACACGAACCCGAACTGGTCCCGGCGCAGGATGCTGCGCTCCTGCTCGCCCAGGGCGTCGATCCGGCGGCCGTCGAAGTGGATCTCGCCGGCGTCCGGCACGAGGATCGCGGCCAGGCAGTGCAGCAGGGTGGACTTGCCGGAACCGCTCGGGCCCATGATGGCGACGATCTCGCCCGGGGCCACCGAGACGCTGGCGCCTCGCAGCGCCGGCGTCTCGCCGAAGGACAAATGGACGTCGCGCGCCTCGATCGCCTTCATCCGCGTACCACCTTCTTGAGGGCGTCCAACCGGGCGACCGTGGTGTCGATCCAGTGCAGGTCGGCTTCCAGGTGGAACAGGCCGTGGTCGGCCAGCATGGTGTCGACCAGGTTGCCGTTGCGCTTGATCTCGGTGAGTTCCGTCATCCGCCGCAGGTGCGTGGCGCGCTGCGTGTCGAGGTATTCGTCGGCGGGGCGGTCGAGCATGAGCGCCAGCACGACCTTGGTGAACAGCACGGTCTGCAGGTTGGGCTCGGCCTCGACCGGCTCGGTCAGCCACGACTCGAACTCGGTCGCGCCCCGGTCGGTGATGACGTAGCGCTTGCGTTCGGGGCCGACGCCCGGCTCGACCTCACCGACCACGATCTTGCCGTCGCGGACGAGCCGGCCGAGGGTCGCGTAGACCTGGCCGAACGGCAGCGGCTTGCCGCGGTTGAAGAAGGAGTCGTAGTCGCGCTTCAGGTCGTAGCCGTGGCTGGGCTCGCGTTCGAGCAGGCCGAGGAGGGTCATGGGAACGCTCATGGCGGCCACCATACCCCGAGCGTATACCTCGCGTATATACCTCGCGCGTATATCAGCGTCCGTCGGTCGCGGGCGTGGGCGCCCGACCTGCCACGGCGGTGGCACCGACGGGCCCGGCCGACGCCACCGGGGTCAGTGCGAAGTGGACCGTACGCCCGGTCTTTGCCCGCCCGAGCCAGTGCGTCAACGGCACCACCACCCCTTGCAGCAGCGGGTGCTTGCGCACCAGCGTCCGGCTGGCCGCCCGGTGCTCGGCCCCGGTCAACCGCCGCGCCTCGGCCTCGACCGCCGCCCCGGTCGGCTTTCCCAGCCCGGTCGACGGGGCCACGGTTACCCGCGGGTTGTTGCGGATCCGCCTGGTCTTCCACGCCTTCTCGAAACTGCGCACGTACGCCCGATCCCCCGCCACCGCGATGCTCACCGCCGCGGCCACGGCCGTGCCGTCGCGCTTGTACGTCGTCAGCACCACCGTCTTCTGGCGGGCCAGCGGTGCCCAGGCGGCGGACGGGGCGGGATCGACGTACCCAACCACCCAGCCCAGCCGCCGCAGCCGGGCCACCAGCGCGACCAGGGCGAGTACGGCGGACAGGCCGACCAGCCAGGTCTGCGCGGCGCTGCCGCCGGCGTCCGCGTCGACCAGGTGCGAGACCGTGTGCGCCGCCCCGCCGACCAAATATCCAGCGAGGGCGACGGCCAGGGCGTCGGCCCAGATCAGCGCCAGCAGCAGGGTCACCCCGATGCCGAGCTGGAACGACCCCACGTCGTGCACGAAGTGCTCGTGCGGTGGGAAGTTCACCGCCGAACTGAAGGAGAAGGGCCGCAACAGGGCCCACCCACCGATGATCACCGACGCCGCGCCGAGCAGCGCGGCCACCCCACGTCCAAGGCTTCTCATGCCCCTGAGACGGGCCGGCCACGCGCGGTGTGACTGTGGCCCGCGCACCGCCGCCGCCTGACGTGGCCGATCAGTAAGGGACGGCGGGGCCCGGTTGGCGGTCGGGCAGCAGCAGCGGTGCGATCTCGGCCCACGAATCGTCCGAGGCGATCCACCGCGGCTGCTCACCCGTCGCACATTCCGGCGGGACTATCCTCAGGTCCGCCGGATGTCACCCGCCACCCGATGTCAGGAGTTCCCTCCAGCGCTGCGGTAGCGCTCGACCTCCCACCACACGGCGGACATCCCGGCGAGACAACGGTCGAACGCCTGGGCGTGTTCCCGGTAGGCGGCGCGGTCCGGCCCCGGGTGCACGCAAAGGTCGTCCTCGTCGTTGACGGTCCATGGCGGCACGTCGTGGCCGAGGGCGCCGGGCAGCAGGGAGGCGACGCCCCGGGCACCGAGTTCGCTGGTGAGCTGCCGCCGGACCGGGCGGCCGAGCACGTCGGCGAAGATCTGCGCCCACACCGTCGACCGCGCGCCGCCGCCGGCCAGCCGCCAGGGCCGGTCACCGACGTCCGCGCCGCTGGCCAGCACCCGGTCGAGCTGCACCCGGTGGTACTGCGCGACACCTTCGATGACCGCCCGGGTGAGGTGGCCCCGGCGGTGGTTGCTGGAGATGCCGAGGAAGGTGCCGGACGCCGACGGATGCTCGGGCGAGCCGTTGACGAAGGGCAGGAACAGCAGGCCGTCGGCGCCGGGCGGCACCGCGGCGGCCTCCTGCAGCAGTTCCGCCGCGGCGACGCCGCCGCTCTGCTGGTGGGGCACCCCGGCGCAGGCGAGCCAGTCGAGGTTGGCGGCTGACGTGGGGGCCACCTCCATGGCCAGCATCGTGGCCGGATCGGGCATGAACGCGCTGAGCGTGACCTCCGGGGCGGGGGTGCGCGCGGGCACCACCACCCCGTTGATCGCCCAGGTGCCGACGATGATCGTCCCGTCCCCGAGCTCCCGACCTCCGGCGCCGAGTGTGGCGGCCACGCAGTCCATGCACCCGGCGATGACCGGCAGGCCCTCGGGCAGCCCCGTGCGGGCCGCCGTCGCCGCGCTCAGACCGGCGACCACCTCGTTGGACCTGCGCAGCGGTGGGAACCGGTCCAGGTCGGCGGCGGGCAGGCCCACCAGTTCGAGCGCCGTGGGCGTGTACTCGCGGGTGTCGAGCCCGACCATGCCGAACGCGCTGGCGTCGCTGTAGTCCGCGCTGGCCACGCCGGTGAGCTGCGCGGTGACCCAGTCTTTGCAGGACAGCACCCACCGGGTGGCGGCGTAGGTCGCCGGTTCGGCGTCCCGCAGCCAGCGCAGCAGGACGGCGGGCTGGGCGGCCCACGGGATCGAGCCGGTCTCCCGGGCCAGCCGGCGGGCCCCCTCCGGCGGGATCGCCTGGACGATGTGCTGCGCCCGGCTGTCCGACGAGGCGATGGCCGGCCCGATCGGGCGCAGGGACCCGTCGACCGGGTAGATGCCGTTGCCGTGTGCGGCCACGCCGATGCCCGCCGGGGCGTACCCGTCAGCGGCCAGCTTGCCGCCGACGTCCGCCAGCAGCGACAGCACCGTGTCGGCGAGGGCGGTCATGTCGACGTCGTGGCGGTGGGCGGTGACGCTGGTGCGCGGAGTGCGGGCGTGCACGACGGCCAGCTCGTTGCCGACGACGTCGAAGGCGGCCACCTTGGTGGCGGTGAGGCCGACGTCGACCCCGAGGTAGCAGGTGTGCGGAGTCGTCACGACGCCCTCCTGTCGCTCGTTCCGGTCGCCGGGGCGAGGCTCAGCCCGCGCGGGCGGAAGCGCCGCAGCTCCGCCCGGTAGGCGGCCACCTCGGCGTCGGCCCGTCCGGTGTCCCAGCCGAGATGCCGTACGGCGACGTCCGCGCAGGTCACGGCCGCCGACACCGCCATGTCCGGGCCGAGGCCGATCAGCGTACGGCGCAGCAGCACGTCCGCCAACGTCACGGCCCGTTCCTCGCGGAAAGCCATGACAACCTCGGCGGCGACCGCCCCGGTCCGATCGTCGACGACTTCGGCCAGTGCCGGGTCGGCCACGGCGAGTTCGAGTACCCGGCGGGCCCGGACGCCGTAGATGTCCAGCAGCCGGGCGGACTGCGCCGGAGTGAACGGAGTGGCCGAACGCGCGAAGTCCGCGCGGAAGGCGTACCAGTCCGGCGTGTCGGCGCCGGGCAGCGGCCGGGTACGGGTGGTGCACCGTTGCCGTGGCCGGCCGAGCACCTTCAGCGCCTCGTCGGTGGCGTCCTCGGCGAGGGCCCGGTGGGTGGTCAGCTTGCCGCCGATGATCGTGAGCAGCCCCTCGTACGCGGGCGCGTGGTTGAGCACCGTGTGCCCACGACTGATCTTGGCGTTGTCCGACACGCCGGCCGTGTAGGGCAGCGGGCGGATTCCGGCGACGCTGTAGAGCACGTCGTCCGGGGTGAGGCCGGCCTGGGGGAACAACCGGTTGGCCTCGGTGAGCAGGTAGTCGATCTCGGCGTCGCTGGCGACGACCTCGTCCAGGTCACCCTCGTACGTGAGGTCGGTGCTGCCGAGGACGTAGCGGCCCTCCCAGGGGAAGATGAAGATCGGTCGCCGGTCGGCGGCGGCCTCGAAGAAGATGCAGGTGTCCGGGGCGCCCGGGAACGGGTCGATGATGACGTGGCTGCCCTTGGTGCCGCCGTTGAGGCGCCCGCTCGCCACCTGGCCGTCGAGGATCCGGTCGATCCACGGCCCGGCCGCGTTGATCGTGAGCCGTCCCCGGATCTCCCCCTCGAGCCCCGACTGGTTGTCCCGGGTCCGGACCCCGTCCACCCGCCCGCCCGTCACGAGCAGACCGGTCACCGTCGTGTAGGTCAGCACCCGCGCGCCCAGCCGCTCGGCGTCGACCAGCAACTCGACGCAGAGCCGCTCGGCCCACGGCACCTGGGCGTCGTTGAAGAGCACCCCGCCGCGCAGCCCCTTGCGCGAGAGGTGGGGCCAGCGCCGGCCGATCGCCCGGGCGGACATGCCCCGGCTGCGTCCGCGCCCGCGGCCCGCGGCCAGGACGTCGAACGCGGCCAGGCCGAGGCGGATCAGGGGTCCCGGCCGGCTGTCACCGGCGTAGAACGGGATCAGCATGGGGTAGTCGTGGACCAGGTGCGGCGCGGTGCGGAACAGCAGGTGCCGTTCCCGGATCGACTCGTGCACCAGGGCGAAGTCGTAGCGCTCGAGGTACTTCAGGCCGCCGTGGATGAGCCGGCTGGAGGTGGCGGTGGTGCCGGCGCCGACGTCACCGCGGTCGACCACGACGACGCTGAGGCCCCGGCTGGCGGCGTCTCGGGCGATGGCGAGGCCGTTGATGCCGGCGCCGATGATCACGAGGTCGACGATGTCATCGGCGCCGGTCTGTGGGTGTGGCATGAGGAGCTCCCGGAGATGAGGGGTGCGGGCCGGGTGGGAGACCCGCACCCCTGGCGATGATCAGGACGCGGAAGAGGCCGACCGCTCCCGGAACAGCTCGTAGGCGTCCTCGGGCTTGGCGTCGTCGTGCACCACGGCGCGGACCGCGGCCAGCATCGCGGCCGGGTACTCGCTCTGGAAGATGTTGCGGCCCATGTCGACGCCCGCCGCGCCCTCCTGCATCGCCCGGTACGCCATGGTCAGCGCGTCGAGCTCGGGCAGCTTCTTGCCGCCGGCGACGATGATCGGCACCGGGCAGGCCGCGGTCACGGTCTCGAAGCCCTCGTTGACGTAGTACGTCTTGACGATGTGGGCGCCCATCTCCGCGCTGATCCGGGTGGCGAGCCGGAAGTAGCGCGCGTCGCGGACCATGTCCTTGCCCACGGCGGTCACGCCGAGCACGGCGATGCCGTGCCGCTGCCCGGCGTCCACCAGGGCGGCGAGGTTCGCCACCGACCGGGACTCGTGCTCGCCGCCGATGAACACCTGGATCGCCAGCGCCGCGGCGTTGAGCCGGACGGCGTCCTCGATGTCCAGGGCGATGTGCTCGTCCGAGAGGTCCCGCAGCACGCTGGGCCCGCCGCTGGCCCGCAGCACGATACCGGCGTTGCTGTGCGACGGGATGCTGGTGCGCAGGGCGCCGCGGGTCATCATGATCGCGTCGGCGTCCGGCACGAGCGGGGCGATGTTGGTGTCCAGCCGCTCCAGGCCGGCCATCGGCCCGAGGAAGTAGCCGTGGTCGAAGGCCAGCATCACCGTACGGCCGTTGTCGGGTCGGAAGATCCGGGACAGCCGGTTCTGCAGGCCCCAGTCCTGGGCGTGGGCTCCCTTGACGTGGAAGCCGGCGGCGGTGGCGGCGGCCCCGCCGAAATCGCGGGCGTCGAGCAGACCGTCGGTGTCAGCCATTGCTGTTTTCTCCTGTGCTAGTTCCAGCGGTTGTCGCGGCCGCGGGTCGCAGCCGTCGACGGGTTCGGGTGGTCCCGCCGGCGTTGCGGAGCGCTCCGCCACCGGCGAGGAAGAGGACGAACAGCACCAGGCCGCCCTTGAGCAGGTTCTGCGCGGCCGTGCTCCAGCCCACGAGGTTGACGAGACCGTCGAGCAGGATGAAGAAGAGGGCGCTGCCCCAGATGCCGACCGGCACGGCCCGGCCGCCCGAGATGAGCGTGCCGCCGATGACGACGACGGCGACCGAGTCGAGCAGGTAGCGCGTGCCAAGGTCGGGCGACGGCGCGATGTAGGCGGCGAGCAGCGCGCCCGCCAGTCCGGCGAGGGCGCCACTGGCCAGGTAGGTCGTGCCGATGATCCGGGTGACCGGGATGCCGGCCCGTTCCGCGGCCGGCCGGCTCTGCCCGACCGCGAGCAGCGAGCGACCGTACGTCGTGCGGCGGAGCAGGACGACGACCAGCGCGGTCAGCGCGGCCACCGCGACGGCGAGCACGGGTACGCCGGCCGGGCGCAGGTTGAGCAGCTTGCGCAGCCCGTCGTCGGGCACCGCGGTGAAGCCGTCGGCCAGCGACAGCGTCAGCGACGAGGCGATCAGCCCGGCGGCCAGGGTGGCGATGATCGGCGGAACGGACAACCCGAGGATCGCCACCACGCTGATCACCGCGACGGCCAGCCCGGTCCCGATGCCGGCCAGGATGCCGACCGGCACCGAACCGGTCGACGCGGTCACCTGGACCGCGACGAAGCCGGCGAGGGAGATGATCGGCGCCACCGACACGTCGATGTTGCCCGGCCCCGCGGTGATCACCAGCATCTGGCCCAGGCCGACGATGACCAGGTACGGGGCCAGGGACAGCGCGAGCGAGACGGTCTGCCCGCTGCCCTGACTGGAGATGGCGAGGATGGTGACCCAGACCAGCGTGGCGGCGACGAAGCCCCAGATCCAGGGGCGGGCGAGCGTACGGAGGGTCATCGGAGCACCTTTCCGACCACGGCGCGGCCGGCCAGCACGGCCAGCACGATCACGCCCTGTACGGCCGACTGCATGTTCGACGGCACGTCGAGCAGGCTGAGGACGACACTGACCAGGCCGAGGGTGATGCCGCCGATGGCGACGCCCCACGGCACGGCGGTGCCGCCGGCGAAGGATCCGCCGCCGAGGATCACCGCAGCGACCGTGATCAGGGTGTAGCTGGTGGCGGACGAGACGTCCCCGCCGCCGGTCTGCGACGCGAGGGCGAGCCCGGAGAGCACGCCGAGCGCCCCGGCCACGACGTACGCGATGATCCGCGCGGTCAGCGGTCGCAGGCCGGCCCGTTGCAGCGCGACCGGGTTGCTGCCCAGCGCGCGGACCCGCACCCCGACGGAGCTGCGGGCGGACAGCAACCAGACCACCGCGGCGACGACGAGGATCGGCAGCAGCGGGGCGGGGAAGCCGCCCGGCTGCCAGGAGCCGAAGGTCGCCAACCACTCGGGGGTGCTGCCGCCCGGCGTGGGCAGGACGAACATCCCCAGCCCCAGCCAGACGAACGAGGCGCCGAGAGTGGCGATCAGCGACGGCACCCGGCGCAGGTGGATCAGCGCGCCGAGCACCGCGTAGGCCGCCACGAGGCCGAGCAGCATCAGCGCCCCGGTGCCGGGGGAGGAGACCAGCTTCGTGGCGGTGATGACGGTGACCAGGCCGACGAAGTTGCCGATGCCGAGGTCGATGTCGCCCACGGACATGAGCACCATCTGGGCCTGGGCCGCGATGACCAGGGGCACGGTGGCCGAGAGGACCAGGGTGAGACCGGGGACGGTCAGCACGTCGGACTGCAGCGACGCGCAGACCGCGATCATGGCCACCATGGCGACCGCGCTGACCATGGCGGGGCCGGTGCGGCGCAGCAGGGCCCGCGACGGCATCGCCGTCGCGACGAGATTCGTCATCGCTGTGCTCCCGTGGGCTCGGATTCGGCGAAGGAGACGGCGATGATCCGTTCCTCGGAGATGTCCGCGCCGGTCAGTTCGGCGACGACCCGGCCGGCGCGCAGCACGTAGACCCGGTCGCAGTGCGCCATCTCGGCGTTCTCGCTCGAGTACCAGACCACGCTGCGGCCGTCCGCCGCCTCCTGCCGGATGAGCGTGTAGAGGTCGGTCTTCGTGTGCACGTCGACCCCGCGGAACGGGTCGTCGAGCAGGACCAGGTCCGCCGTGGAGGCGAACGCCCGGGCCACGATGACCTTCTGCTGGTTGCCGCCGCTGAGCTCGGTCATGCCCGCGTCGGCGCCGCCGCGGATGGCCAACCGGTCCACCCAGTCGCGGACCGCGGCGTCCTCCGCGCCGGTGCGGCGTACGCCGTACCGGGCCAGGCCGCGCATGGCGGTGACGATGAGGTTCTCCGCCACGGACCACAGCGGCAGGATCCCGGAGCGCTGCCGGTCACCGGGCACGTAGGCGCGGGTGCCCTCGACGGTGGTGTCCCGCCGGACGGGGCGCCACAGCCGTTCGAGCACCTGCTGCTGGCCCTGGCCGGCGAGGCCGGCCAGCCCGACGACCTCGCCCCGGCCGACCGTGATCGACACGTCGTGCAGGCCGTGGCCGGTGGCGCCGCGCAGTTCGCCGACGACCGGCCGGTCGCCGGCCGCGCGGGCTGGGGCGGGCGCGGCGGCGGGCTCGGCCACCTCCGCACCCATCAGGGTGAGCACGTCCTGTTCGCTGAGGCCGGCCGCGGGCCGCTCCGCGACGACCGCGCCGTCGCGCATCACCGCGACCCGGTCGGCCACGGAAAGCACCTCGCGGATCCGGTGCGAGATGAGCAGGACGGCCGTGCCCTGGGCGGTGAGCCGCCGGACGTACGCGTAGAGCGACCGCGCGGCGTCCGGGCCGAGCGACTCGGTCGGCTCGTCCAGGATCAGCAGATCGAGCCGATCGACGAGGCTCGCCCGGGCGATCTCCACCATCTGCCGCTGGGCCAGCGACAGGTCCTCGACCCGGTCCCGCGGCGACACCCCGTGGCCCGGGAACATCTCGTCCAGTCGGCGGGCGACCTTGGCGCTGGCCGCCCGCCGCCAGCGCAGCCGGGGCAGGCAGTGCCGGGAGGAGACCCAGATGTTCTCCGCGACGGTGAGGTCGGGGCAGAGCGACGTTTCCTGGTAGGCCATCCGGACGGCACGGAACGGCTCGGAGCCCGGCGCGACGTCGCGCGGCGCGTCCTGCCCACCCACGGTGACCGTGCCCTCGTCGCACGCTTCGAGGCCGGCGAGGACGCGCATCAGCGTGCTCTTGCCTGCGCCGTTGTGGCCGACGAGGCCGAGCACCTCACCGGCGTGGACGTCGAGGTCCACCCCGGTGAGGGCTCGGGTGCGCCCGTACGTCCTGGTCACCCGCCGCGCGGTGACGACCGGTGGCGCCGAGGACGGCTTCCGGTCGCCCTGCGGCGGGGCCGCGTGCGACCCCACCGGCAGGTTGTCGACGTGCATCATGCGCTCCTCTGTTGCTGTTTGGTCAGCCGGCGGCCGTCGGGATCGGCGGCTGCACCGGGGCCCCGCCGCTCTTCGCCGCCTCGACCTGCTTGCGGAAGAGCTCCTGGGTCCACGGCCAGGCGGCGTACTCGTCGGGCTTCAGGACGCCGGCCCACGCGGCGACGTCCTTCTGCTCCACCAGCACGATCGGGAAGGTGATCTCCTTCGGGATGTCCTTGCCGTCGAGCAGGTCGATCGCCTCCCACAGGGCGGCGACCGACTGGCCCGGGTCGGACATGACCGCGACCGAGCCGTTGTCGAGCTTGCTGTCCTGCCAGTACTTCAGCGCGCGGCCGTTGGTCTCGAAGGTGACCGCCGGGACCGGCTTGCCCGCGCTGGTGAAGGCCTGGGCGACGCCGTAGCCGTCACCACAGCCGATGACCCCGTCGACCTTCGGCACGCTCGACAGCACACCGAGCACGGCCTTCTGCGCCTTGGCGCCGTCGCACATGCCGTTGACGGTCGCGGCGACCTTGACGTCCGGGTTCTTGGCCAGGATGTCCTGCGTGGTCTGGTACATCTCCGCCTCGGGCTGGGAGCCGACCACGCCCCGGCTGACGATCACCGTGCCCTTGCCGCCGATGCCCTTCACCAGCGGCTCGGCCGCGGCCGTCGCCCAGTCCTTGAAGCTGTTGAGCAGCACGTGGGCGCAGGGGGCGTCGATCGCCGAGTCGAAGACCACGACCTTGATGCCGGCGTCGCAGGCCTGCTGGATGACCGGCTTGAGGGCGGTCGGCGAGGCCGGGTCGATCAGCAGGGCGTCCGGCTTCTGCAGCAGCAGGCTCTTGATCTGGGCGACCTGCTCGGTGGCCGAGTTCTCGCCGGGGGCGTTGACGACCTTGAACTTGCTGATCAGCCCATCCTTCTGGGCCTGGGTGGCGGCGGCCTCGAACTTGGCGATCATCGTCTGCCGCCAGCCGTTGCCGATGAAGCCGTTGCTCAGCGCGATGAACGGCTTGTCGCCGTCCTTGGCGTTGCCGCCGCTCGCGCCGGAGCCGCAGCCGGTCGCGGCGACCGCGACGGTCGCGACGAGCGCGGCCACGACGGCGGTGCGCCGCCGTCGGGACGAGGGATGGGTACGCATGGTGGGGGCCTCCAGAGAGAGCGAAAACCCGTCGGAGCGGGAGTGGACGTGCTCAGTCAGCCGACCGCAGCTGAGGGGCTGCGATGAGGTCCAGTCATTACAGACCTGTAGTGACAGGTTGGCTAGAGCTTGATGACAAACGTGTTTCAAGTCACAGTGATGGTGGTTACGTTAACGTGCCAATTCGGTGATTGGGCTGGCAAACGACCCCCGCTTCCTGTCATGACAGGGCTGCGCGGTCATGGCATGCTGTATCCGGTCGATGGGGAAGGAAGTCCATGACGATGACGTACCGGCGGCTCACCCGCGATGGGAGCGAGCCGCTGTGGATGCAGCTGATGCGGGAGCTGCGCGGCCAGATCGAGGCCGGTGAGATAGCCCCGGACCAGCCGTTGCCGTCGGAGGCGGAGCTGACCGACCTCTATGGCGTCTCCCGCACCGTCGTCCGTGAGGCGCTGCGTGAGCTCGTTCAGCAACGGATGATCTACAAGGTCAAGGGGCGGGGCGCCTTCGTCGCTCCCCGCAAGACCGAGCTGCGCTTCGTCGGCTCCGTGTCCGGCTCCGCCGATGACCTTCGGGAGTCGGGACGCCGGGTCACCACCCACACGATCAGCCAGAGCCTCAGTCCGGCGGACCAGCGCGAGGCGGACCTGTTGCAGATTCCGGTCGGCGAGTCGGTCGTGCGGATGCGCCGGCTCCGTGGTGTCGACGGCCAGCCCTGGCTGCTCGTCGACACCGCGCTGCCGGCCCGGCTGGTGCCCGGCCTGGACCGCGCCGTCCTGGAGAACCAGTCCCTCTACGACGTGCTGCGCCGCCGGTACGGGCTCGAACCTGTCGGGGCCGACCGTTGGATCGAAGCCGTCTTCCCCGAACCCGAGGACGCTGCCCTGCTCGAGGTCACCACCTCGACGCCCCTGCTCGGCATCGAGTCCGTGGCCTGGCTGCCGGACGGCACCCGGTTCGAGGCCTACTACGCATTGCACCGCAGCGACCAGACCCGCTTCTTCGTCGGTATCCGCTGACCCAGCAGCGCCCGAGCGGTGGGTGACCACCTTCCTGAAACCGACCGCGCGCCGGCTCGTTGCTCCCAGGAGTGGCCGGTGGGCGGTGGTGCTGGCTGCTGACCACGGATCAGGCCGATGATTCTCGATCCGTCGCGCGGTCTGGTCGAAGAACGGGTTCGGGGAGTGAGGGGAGCGTCAGATGGGCAAGCTCGTCGTGACGGAGTTCGTGACGCTGGACGGTGTGGCGCAGGCGCCGGGGGCGCCCGACGAGGACCGCGACGGCGGCTTCGCGCATGGCGGGTGGCAGGCGCCGCTGGTGGACCAAGAGTCCGGCAGCGCCATGTTCGAGCAGGCCATGACCATGGACGCACTGCTGCTGGGCCGCAAGACGTACGAGATCTTTGCCGCCTACTGGCCGAAGGCGCCCGTGGAGATCCCCTTCACCGGCCTGCTCAACCGGGTGCCCAAGTACGTGGCGAGCCGTACGCTTGCCGAGCCGCTGGGGTGGGAGGGATCGACGCTCGTCAGCGGTGATCTCGCCGAGGGCGTCGCCGGGCTGAAGGATCGCCACGACGAGCTCCACGTGATCGGCAGCCTCGACCTGGTGCAGTCGCTGCTGCGCCTCGGCCTCGTCGACCGGCTGCACCTGTGGCTCTATCCGCTGGTGCTCGGTAGCGGCAAGCGGCTGTTCGCGGGGGGCACTGTGCCCACGGCCTTCCGGCTCTCCGAGTCGATCACCCGCTCCAACGGCGCACTGCAACTGAGCTACGAGACGGCAGGCATCCCGAGCTACGGCAACCTCGCCGTCTAGACGGTGGCGTCGCGCGGCCAGTCCATTTCGGTTGTGGACGCGTCAGGCATCTGGTGTAGTGCGGGGAAGGAGAGGACACGTCGGGAGACAGGGAGAGGGTCATGCGCGCAGCTTTCGGGATCGATCAGCTGGCAGTGACCATCGACCCGAAGGACCTGACGCGTGGAGCGGACTCTCAACCTGGGGATTGTGGCGCATGTCGACGCCGGTAAGACGAGCCTGACCGAGCGACTGCTGTACGCCGCCGGGATCATCGACACCGTCGGCAGCGTCGACGCGGGCAGCACCCAGACCGACACCCTCGAGCTGGAACGCCGGCGCGGCATCACCATCCGATCGGCCGTCGTGTCGTTCGAGGTCGGTGGCGTCACCGTCAACCTGATCGACACACCGGGCCACCCGGACTTCATCGCCGAGGTGGAACGCGCCCTCGCCGTACTCGACGGCGCGGTGCTGGTGGTCTCCGCCGTGGAGGGAGTCCAGGCGCAGACGCGGGTGCTGATGCGTACGCTGCGTCGTCTCGGCATCCCCACCCTGGTGTTCGTCAACAAGATCGACCGTACCGGTGCCCGGGCCGAGGCGTTGATCACCGAACTGGCCGACCGGCTCACCCCGGCCGTCGTGCCGACCGGGTCGGTGACGGGGCTCGGCACCCGGGCCGCCTGCTTCGTCCCGTACCCGCAGGGGCCGGACCTGCTCCGGCTCGCCGACCACGACGACGGCCTGCTCACGGCGTACGTCGAGGGGCGGCGCGTGTCCCGGGCCCGTCGCCGGCGAGCGCTGGTCGCGCTGACCCGGCGGGGGCGGATCCACCCGGTGCTCTTCGGCTCGGCCGTCACCGGCGCCGGCGTGGACGAGTTGCTCACGGTCCTGCCCCGGCTGCTGCCGGCGACTGCCGCCGACCCGATCGCCCCCCTCTCGGGCACGGTGTTCAAGGTGGACCGCGGCCCGGCGGGGGAGCGCGTCGCGTACGTCCGGATGGTCGCCGGCACCCTGCGCGTACGGGACCGGCTGCGGCTGCCGGGCGGCGGCGAGGGGCGGGTCAGCGGCCTCGCCGTGTTCGACCACGGCGGGTGCGAGCGCGTGGACGCCCTCATTGCGGGCCGGATCGGGAGGGTAACCGGGCTGTCCGGCGTCCGGATCGGCGACCCGGTCGGGACGCCGCCGGCCGGCACCCGGCACCGGTTCCCGCCACCCACCCTGGAGACGGTGGTGGTGCCCGTTCGGGCGGGCGATCGGGGCGCGCTGCACGCGGCGCTGACCGAGCTGGCCGAGCAGGACCCGCTGATCAATCTGCGGGTGGACGAGCTGCGGCAGGAGCTGTCCGTGTCGCTCTACGGCGAGGTGCAGAAGGAAGTCGTCCAGGCCACCCTCGCCGAGGGGTACGGGCTCGACGTCGCCTTCGAGCCGTCCACCGTGATCTGCGTGGAGCGGCTGGTCGGCACCGGCGAGGCCGTCGAGTTCGTCTCCGCCGGGCACCCGTTCCTGGCCACCGTCGGCCTGCGGGTGGAGCCGGCGCCGGTCGACGCCGGGGTGACGTTCCGGCTCGCCGTCGAGCCGGGAGCGATGCCGTACGCGTTCTTCGTCGCCGTCGAGGCCACGGTGCGGGAGACGCTGCGGCAGGGCGTGCACGGCTGGGAGGTGCCGGACTGCGTGGTCACCATGACGCACAGCGGCTACTGTCCCCGGCAGAGCGCGATGCACGCACGGTTCGACAAGAGCATGTCCTCGACCGGCGCGGACTTCCGGGGCCTCACCCCGCTGGTGCTGATGGACGCGCTGCGCCGAGCCGGCACCCGGGTGCATGAGCCGGTGCACGCGTTCCGGGTCGACGTGCCGGCCGATCTGCTCGGAACCGTGCTGCCGGTGCTGGCCCGGTGCGGGGCGGTGCCGACGCGGACCGAGCCGCAGGGCACGGCGTACGTGGTCGAGGGCGAGGTGCCCGCGGCCCGGGTGCACGACCTGGAGCGGCGGTTGCCGGCGCTGACCCGGGGCGAGGGAACACTCGAGTCGAGGTTCTCCCACCACCAGCCGGTGCGGGGACCGGCGCCCGAGCGGCCACGCAGCGACCACGACCCCCTGCACCGCAAGGAGTACCTGCTGGCCGTGACCCGCCGAGTGACGGTGTGACCGACCGGGCCGAATACCGGCGGGCCGGAGGCGCGGCCGTCGTGCCGGGTAGCGGTTCCTACCCGGCACGACGCACACCACGATCCCGCCGCAGGCCGACTGGCCAGCCCGATGATCGACGAATCCCTGGCCCCCGATGATCCCCGGATCGTCAGCCACACCAGCCGAAGCCGGACGTGTACGAGCTGAGCGTGCCGGTCTTGTTCGGCCCGCTGTACGCGACGCCGGAGTAGCGGACGCACTCGCCCGGCGCGTAGAGATAGACGGCGTACAGCGCGCAGACGAAGATGAACTGCGTCGTCGCGGAGAAGTCCAGCTTCGTCGGCACCGCGACCTGGATGAACGCCAAGGTGGAGACGCGGAGCGGGCGGGTGGCCCAGGACCCGGGCAACTACCGCTACTACGCCGGGCCCGCGACAACCGCGGCCACGACGTGAACCAACACCGAGCGTCGCCACGTGGACATCAGCCGCACCAACCCACCTTGTTGTTCCCGGCGTTGGAGTCCGTCGGGGGATAGTAGATGTTCCCGATGACCCAGATGCACTTGCCGCTGGCATAGGCGGTCACCGGTCCGGCGTAGTACCTGTAGGTGCCATGGTCCCGGTCGTCCGCCGACAGCAACCGGCAGTTGCTGGTGCCGGACGAGCAGACCCACAGCTCGACCGACATGACCTTGCTGACGCCCCAGGTGTTGGCGCTCGACACGGTCCGGGCGCAGTTGTAGCCGCCGCTGTAGTAGACCTCGACGTATCCGTACTTCGTCGAGCCGTTGATGGCTACGTCTCCGTACAGGTCGAAGCCGCCGACCCTGGAACCCGAACAGGTGCCGGTCGCGGCCTGCGCCGGCGGGCTGGGGAGAAACGTACTCCCGGTCGTGATGAGGACGAGCGCGGCGAGCATCGCCAGGATTCGCGATCGCGAGGTGGTCAAAGGTGCCTCCGTTTTCTCGGTGCCACACCGCGGTGAGCGGCGGGAACGGTCACCTGACGGCCCGCGGCACCTCGGCGGGTGGCGACGTGGCCGCGTACGCCGATGTCCGGGGGCGGTGCAGGACCGGCACAGTCAACATCTGTCGCACCCGCCGGCCAAGTGATTCGAACTGGCTCGAATCTCGACCGAACGGTGCTGTGCCCCGTCGCGGTTGTCGCATGTGGCAACCGGGCACCTGCCTGACCGGTCATGCCGGGTTCCGCGTGGTCGCGTCACGTGCCTGTCAGGTGGGTAGTCGCCTGGACGCAGGTTCCAGCCGCTCACGGTCTCGGGAGAGCGTGAAGCGCAGCGGCCCGCCGTCACCATGAGCCGGCCAGCCTGCGGCGAGCGCCGCCTGGATCAGTTCCGCGACCAACCGTGGCGTGACCGGGGTCAGGGCGAACACTTCGGCCACCCGGTCCGCAGGCGCGGTGATGATCGGCCCGAAGTTGAGCCACGGGTCGTCGAAGGCCACCCGGACCTCCAACTGGCTGCCCCTGGTTGCGATGTGCCAGACCCTGACTACGACGTGACCGGGGTCGACGTGACTGACCACCCATCGGTAATCGAGGCCGTCGACGCGAATCCTCCGCTTGCGAATCCTGGCCACGGTGCGAGCGTAGGTGGCCGCGCGTTGACCGCGGTAGCGGAATTCGCGACAGACCGTCGGGGCCGGAGCGCACCCGGGCAACGGCGAACCGGGAGCTTGTTGGATCCGGTCACCGCCCCGTCAAATGAGGCCATCGACGGCCAGACGAGGCCGATGGCGGCTTGAGTCGACTTTGACCACGAGCGCCCGGTCCTGCCTGCTCATTCAACTGGCCCACTTCCAGACGGCGTGGAAGCCCTCGATCTGCCGCAGCCAGAAGTAGCCGTACGTCGCGGTGCTTCCGAGGTAGGGCCCGATCTGTGCGAGCAGGGCCCGGGTGCCCTTTCGGTCATGCTCGGCCAGGTAGTTGGCCAGCGCCAGCCAGTGCCGAAGCGTGATGCCCCGACCGATCAGGCGAGGCTCGCCGGCCCCGCGCCACTTGGCGGCGCACGCGTCGATTTCCCGGATCACCTCGGGCCGGCGGAAGTAGCTCGCTTTCGCGGCCAGCGACTCCGCCCGCGTGTCAAAGCCGTATTCGCGCAGCGCGTACTCGAAGTGGGCGAGCAGCGGCAGCATCGCCACCGATGAGCCGACGGGCGCGGCGGCGGCGGGCTCGCGGGCCGCGGCGAACATCTGCTCGTGCGAGCCGTACCACTTCTGGCAGAGGAAGGTCACCGCCATGAGGTGGGTCTCGAAGTTGTACGGGTCGCGCTTGACCGACTCGCCCATCGCCGCGAGGAACTCGTCGCGCTGCCGGTGGCCGTTGGCGAGCATCGAGGTCAGGCGGACCACCCATGGGTAGGGGTCGTCGGGGTTGAGCTCCACCGCGCGCTGGCTGGCCCGGGCCGCGAGGGTGGAGAGTCGGTGGAACTCCTGGAACTGCTCCCGGCTGGTTTCGCGCGCAGACGCGGCCCCCCGGGCCTCGCCAGCCAGGTCCATCAGGGCGTCAGCTCGCAGGATGGCGACCGTCGGGTCGCCCAGCACAGCGGCTTCCCACGCGTCCAGCCACTGCGGGGACTGACCGGCGGCGCCACCCAGCACCGAGAGCCGGCGGCCGCGCAGCTCCCAGTCCCGGCCAGTGGCCTCGATCAGGTCCCGGGCTGCTGCCCAGTCACCCGCGAGCGCCCGGTCTCGCGCGGCGCGCAACTCCAGATCGGCTTGGCCGTAGTCGGTATCTGGGTTGGGCGGCTTGCGGAAGAGTCCGAACATCCGCCGATCATAAAGATCGACACAACTGCACCGTCCGCCCGCCCTGGCCGATTCGGCCTTCGTGACCGCCTCCCGGCACCGACATCGACGCGATTGGCGGTGCGCAGACTCCTGCTTCCTCGAAGCGTCACCGTCGCGAGGCTGGCGGGACGGCCCTATGACCTGCGGTTTCCGACCCGGGCCTTGGTGAGGAGGTTCTTGTGGTCGCTCCACAGCCACTGGAGGTACCCCTGCAGTTTGTCGAGGCTGGCGACCCACTCCTTGGTCAAGTACGTGAGGATGTCGACCCGGTCGGCCTCAGGACAGCAACTTGTCCAGGGCCGCCTCGATGGTGTCGGTGTCCGGCGACGCGTACGCCCTCATGGTGTCCTTGTTGTATTGCGAGAGGAAGGTCGGGCACCGGTCCGCCGGGGTGCTCACGGTGCCGCCGTCGCCGATCTTCTCGCCGGTCCTCGCCGCGTAGAAGGTCAGCTTGTAGCGCGACGAGACGTAGTCGATGGTGAACCGCTTGAGAAGGGTGTCGTTGTATTCGCACTCGCGAGGCGTGCCCTCGCCCCCCACGAACTCCAGGCAGCCGACCACCGACACCGAGGCGAAGTCGGTGCTCCCGGCGTAGTACGGCTTGTTCGAGGCGATCGACGTCGACGACCAGAGCGCCGGCCGGTCGGGGGAGTTCGTGAACGTGTACGCCTTCGCGCCCGACGGCCCGTTGTAGGGCGCCGCGTTGAGGATCTGGCTGCCCTCGCAGACGTTGCCCAGGTCGCTGTCGGAGCGGGCGGTCACCGCGTTGTCGCCGGGCTCCTTCGACTCGGACCCCGCAGGGGTGGGGGTGGCGTCCGCGCCCGGCTCGCTGCTGGTTGCGCTCGGGGTGTGATCGTCGTCGTTGACGAGGGCCAACCCGACGCCGGCGAGTACGAGCAGGGCCACCACGGCGGCGGACAGACCGATGACCAGTGCCCTTTTCGGCTTCTGCGGCGGCGGGGCCGGGGCCTCGAACCGCGGTGCCTGCCGTGGCTGGCCGTATCCGGGGTGCCCGCCCTGCGGGGCCGGCGGCCCGCTCCGGGAGGTGACGTTCGGATCCGGCTGCCCTCCGTATGGAGGGTGACTGTCGGTCATGTGAAGCCCTTATCGCTGTCGACTTGTGCCCAGGATCATCCAACAGGGTAGTGAGCGCGCGGTGGCCCGTCTCGGTTCCCGTCCGGTCACCCTGACCCGAGATCCGATTGCCGCCCGCCGCCCACGATGCGGTTCTCCCAGGCCCAGGCGGCGATCTCCACCCGGTTGCGGACGCCGAGCTTGGTCTGGATGCCGGACACGTGGCTCTTGACGGTGCTGAGGGAGATGAACAGCTGGGCGGCGATCTCCTGATTCGTACGGCCTGCGGCGATGGCCCTGACCACCTCGGTCTCCCGTTCGGACAGTGGCCGGAGCGGTTGACGTCCCGACCTCCCGGCGGGTGATGCGGTGACCGCCAGGTGGCGCAGCAGACGCAGGGTGACCGACGGGGAGATCAGCGCGTCGCCGACGCTGGCGGCCCGAACGGCCTCGACGAGCAGCGCGGGCCCGGCGTCCTTGAGCACGAAACCGACTGCCCCGCCACGCAGCGCGCCGTAGACGTACTCGTCGAGATCGAAGGTGGTGACCACGACCACCCGCAGCGGGTCGACGACGCCGGGACCCGCCAGCGCGCGGGTCACCTCGATGCCGTCGAGGCGGGGCATCCGAATGTCGACGAGGCATACGTCCGGGCGGAGTCGTCGGGCCGCGGCGAGCGCCTCGACACCGTCCGCGGCCTCCGCGACCACGCTGATGTCGGGCTGATTCTCCAGGATGAGCCGCAGGCCGCTGCGTACCATCGCCTGGTCGTCGGCGAGCAGGACGGTGATGGTCATCGCGGCTCCGGGGTGGGGACGGGCAGGGTGGCGTGTACGCGCCAGCCGGTGCCCGCCCGCGGGCCGGCCCGCAGCGTGCCGCCGAGGGCTTCGACGCGTTCGCGCATTCCGACGAGGCCGTACCCGCTGAGGTGGTGGGGTCGGGGGCGGACCCGTTTGCCGTCGGTCGTCGTCGAGGCGAGACCACTGGCAGGCCTGGACGACGGGCACGCGTGGATGGGGCTCCTTGTCGAGCAGCGCTTCTTTCCGATCTTCGCTTTCCTGTTCGGTATCGGGTTCTCGCTGCTGCTGGCCTCCGCCGAGGGGCGCGCTGCCTGTCCACGGCTGCTCCTGCTACGTCGGCTTCTGCTGTTGCTCGCGATCGGTGTGGCGCATCTGCTGCTGTGGCAGGGCGACATCCTGCACGCGTACGCCATCGTCGGCCTGTTGATCCTGCTCCCCTCGACCTGGCTGCCCCGGTGGACGGTGGCGATCCTCGGCACCCTCCTCATCGTCACCGCGCTGATCATCGGAGACAGCCACTTCGTTCTGATCGCCGGGCTGTTTCTGGCGGGCTCAGCCCTCACCCGGTACGGCGTGGTCGGCCGGATGGGGCAGTCTGCGACGGTGCCGGCCGTGCTCGGCCTGGTCTTCGCGGTAGCGGCCGCGCCGTTCCTGTGGTCGCAGGTCAAGTCGCTGAGCAGTGACCAGGACAGCGACGCCAGCCTCTCGATGTCCCTGGGCGGGTTGTTGCTCGCCGGGGCCTACGTGTGTGCCCTGCTGGTTCTGCTCAGGACGCCGCTCCGCCCGGCCCTGCGGACCGTCTTCGCGCCGTTGGGTCGGATGGCACTGACCAACTACCTGACCGCCACGATCCTGGTGCTGGTGGCCGCCAGGCTCGTCGGCGGCCGGCCGGAGGACTGGCCCGTGACGACAGTCCTCCTGATCGCCGGCCCTGTCCTCGTCGTCCAATGGCTGTGGTCCACCCTCTGGCTGACCCGATACCGCAACGGCCCGCTCGAGTGGCTCTGGCGGTGGGCCACCTGGGCTCGCCGCCCGCCCCTGCGGGTCGCCGCCCGGGGAGAACGGCCGACGTCGGTCTCTCCAGCACGACGACCGGGACCGCCGGGACCACCCCGCGATTCGTGGCGAACCTGACCAAGGGCACCGGATTCCGGGCGTATAGGGTGGACGCCGCCAGTCCCACCTGTGCACGGGCCTCACCGTCTCGATTCACGCTGGCGAGCCGGTACGCCGGCAATCGGGCCAGCGTCGGCCGGGTGACGAGGCACCTACGAACGGGAGATGTCAATGATCTTCATTACCGCCAAGTTCCGGGTACTGCCCGAACACGCCGACCGGTGGCCCGAGATCGCCGACGAGTTCACCCAGGCCACTCGCCGTGAGCCGGGATGCCTGTGGTTCGACTGGTCCCGCAGCGTCGACGACCCGACGGAGTATGTCCTGGTCGAGGCGTTCCGCGACGAGAACGCCGGCGCGGCGCACGTCCAGTCCGAGCACTTCAGGGCGGCGCAGCAGACCCTGCCGCCGCACCTCGCCGAGACGCCCCGCATCGTCAACGTGACGATCCCGCAGGACGACTGGTCCCTGCTCGGCGAGATGGCCGTTCCCGACCGCAGCTGACGCCAGTTGTGAGCGCGCGTCGGTCGTCGCCGATGCGCGGCGGCCGGCGGCAGTTGGTCCGTAAGGGCCCGTGAAGTGAACCGTAAGGGGCCTCGGGCAGAGTCCTGGTTGTCGAACGGGGCACGCAACAACCAGGAGGAACCCGACATGCGCAGGATCATCAACTCGACCTACCTCACCCTCGACGGCGTCATCGAGGACCCGGCGTGGACCATGCCGTACTTCGACGACGAGGCCGCCGCCTTCGCCGGTGCGCAGACCGAAGCGGCCGACGCCCTGCTCATGGGCCGGCGCACCTACGACGGCTTCGCGGCGGCCTGGCCGAACATGGACGAGAGCGACCCGAGCACCGGCGCCGCCTACTTCAACAACGTGAAGAAGTACGTCGCCTCGACCACCCTCACCGACCCGGAGTGGAAGAACAGCGAGGTGCTGCAGGGGGACCTGATCGAGGCGGTCACCGCCCTGAAGGCCCAGGACGGCAAGGACATCCTGATGTACGGCTACGGCGTGGTCACCGACACCCTGGTCAAGGCCGGCCTGGTGGACGAGGTTCGGTTCTGGATCCACCCGGTCCTCGTGGGCGGCCCCTCGGTGTCGGCGCCGCTGTCCGACGCGCGGACCACACTGACCCTCACCGACACGAAGGTCATGAAGAGCGGCGTGATCATCGCGACCTACACGCCGGCCGCCGCCTAGGCAGGAAGCGGCTGGACCAGAGCCCGGGCCTCGCCCGGGCCCAGGTCGTGTCCGGCCCGGTACCCCGCGGCGAATCCGTCCGCGCCGAGCGCCGCGACCAGCCGCGCCGTCGTACGGTCGATCTCGTCCTGCTCCGCCGGGGCGACCGGCGCCTGCGCCGCGACCCGGGCGGCATGGGCGGCCCCGAGGATCCGCGCCCCGACCTGCGGGGTCGGGGCCGCCGACGCGAGCCCTTCCAACGCGCCGCAGGCGTCGCGCGGCGCGTCGATGGCGACGGACACGTCGAACGCCCGGGCGTGCAGCGCCAGCGCGCGGTCGCCGTCGCCCTCCTCCGCGACGGCGTACGCCAGCTCGGAGAGCACCATCGGCAGGAACAGCGCGTCCTCTCCGCCCTGCGCGACCAGGCGTTCCAGGTGGGTGGTGGCGACGTCGAGCTTGCCGTCGCGGCGGGCGGCGATGCCGAGGCTGAGCTCGGCGAAGACCTGCGCGGACGGCGAGTCCTGCTCGACCGCAAGCCGGTACGCGCGCTCCGCCAGTTCCCGCGCCGCGCTGTGGTCCCGGGTCTGTACGGCGAGCCAGGCCAGCCAGGACAGCTTGGACCCTACCTCCGGCCACAGCCCCAGCTCCTCGGCCCAGCGCAGGCCCCGGCGGTGCAGGGCGGCGGCCTGCTCGTGGTCGCCGGTCAACTCGGCCAGCCCGCCCAGCCAGTCGGTCGCCTGCAGCCGGCCCCAGTCGTCACCCAGCTCCTCGAAGAGCGTGGCGGCCCGGGTACCGGCGCTCTCCAGTCCGGCGACGTCGCTGGCGGCGTGGGCGAGCATGGCCCGGGTCAGACACACGGCCGCCTCGACCCAGGGGTCGTCTCCGGCCGCGACGGCCCGGTCCAGCAGGTCGGCGCTCCGCGTCCGGTTGCTGTTCCCCAGCAGCGCGGCAGCGACGAACCAGGTGGCGCGGCCGTCGGCGTGGCCGGCGAGAGCGGCGTCGACCTCGGTGGGCGGGACCGGCTCACCCTTCAGCAGCGCGAACCCGACCCGCCACACGGCCGCCTCGGCGCGCGCCGCGGCGTCGCCGTCGAGCGTCAGGGCTCGGTGGGCTTCGGTGAGCCGTCCACGGAGGAACCAGTACCAGGTCAGGGCGTTGGCCAGGCGCAGGCCGCCGCCGTGGGCTAGGGCCGCACGCAGGTTGCCGCTCTCGGCGTCCAGGCGGGCCAGCCACTCGCGCTGGCCGGGGCCGCGCAGCAGCGGGTCGGCGCGCTCGGCCCACCGCGTCCAGTACGCGGCGTGCCGCGCCCGGACCGGGTCGGCGGGGTCCAGGCGCTGGAGGGCGTACGCGGCGACCGACTCCAGCAGGCGGTAGCGCGGCACCACGCCGGACTCGTCCAGCACCAGCAGCGACCGGTCGACCAGACCGGACAGGACGTCGACGTCGGCGTCGCAGACCGCCTCGGCGGCTTCCGCCGGGCAGCCGTCCGCGTGCACGGCGAGCCGGGACAGGACCGCCCGCTCGTGGTCGGTGAGCAGGTCCCAGCTCCAGCCGATCACCGCGGTCAGAGTGCGCTGCCGGGCGGGGACGTCCCGCTGCGTCGTACCGAGCAGCCGGAACCGGTCGTCCAGCCGCTCGACGACACCGGCCAGGCCGAACGCGCGTACCCGCTTCGCGGCCAGCTCCAGCGCGAGCGGCAGGCCGTCCAGGCGGCGGCAGAGCTGCGCGACGGCCGGCGCGGTCCGTTCGTCCAGGTGGAAGCCGCGCTGCTGCGCGGCGGCCCGGGCCGCGAACAGCCGGGCCGCCGCGGACCGCCGGACCGCGTCGAGGTCCGACTCCTCGGCGGGCACGGGCAGCGGCCCCACCTCCCACAGCAGCTCACCGGCGAGGCCGAGCGGTTCCCGGCTGGTTGCCAGCACGGTCACCTGCGGTGCCTGCCGCAGCAGCCGGGCGACCAGCGCGGCGGCCGGCTCGACCACGTGCTCGCAGTTGTCCAGCACCAGCAGGGTCCGCCGATGCCGCAGCGCCGCCACCAGATGGTCGTCGGCGGTGACGCGGCTTCCCGCGATCTCGTGGACGTCGAGCGCGGCCAGCACCAGGTCGGCGATGTCGGTCTCACCGGGGCGCAACGCGGTCAGGTCGACCAGGTGCACCCCGTCGGGGAACGCCTGCTCACGGGCGACCTCGGTGGCCAGCCGGGTTTTGCCGACCCCACCGGGACCGACCAGAGTGACCAGCCGCCGCCCCGGCACGAGGGCACGCAGCTCGGCGAGCGCCTCGGCGCGACCGACCAGCTCGTCCAGCCGGGCCGGCATGCTGTTGCGGATTTGTGCGGCGGCCGGCGGCGGACGCAACGCCGCGTCCTGCTCCAGGATCCGCCGGTGCAGCGCGGCCAGGTCCGGGCCGGGGTCCAGGCCCAGCTCGTCGGCGAGCCGGCGGCGCAGGTCGGCGTAGCTGTCCAGGGCCTCGGACTGCCGGCCTGACGCGTACAGGGCCCGCATGTGCAGCGCCCGCAGCCCCTCCCGCAGCGGGTGGCGGGTGACCAGCTCGGCCAGGTCGGCGGCGACCAGCGCGTGCTCGCCCCGGGTCAACCGCGCAGACGCCAGCTTCTCGTGCACCACCAGTCGGGCTTCGGCGAGCCGGGTGACCTCGGCGCGCACCCACTCCTCGTCCGCCACGTCCGCGTACGGCTCGCCCCGCCACAATCCCAGGGCCTCGGTGAGGCTCTCCACGTCGTCCTCGGCGGCCAGCGCGACGAACCGGTCGGCGTCCACCGCGTCGGTTCGCAGCACGTACCCGGGTGCCCGGGACTCGACCAGGTCCCGGGCACCCGGTTCGGCGTCGTCGAGGGCCTTGCGTAGCTGCGACACGCGCACCTGGAGAGCGCCGGCTGCGTTGGCGGGCGGGGCGTCACCCCAGAGGTCGTCGATGAGCCGGCCGGCGGAGACCACCTGGTTGCGGTGCGCGAGCAGGTCGGCCAGCAGCGCCCGCACCTTGGCGCCCGGCACCGTGACCGGCGCGCCAGCGTCCGTGGCAATGGCGAGCGGCCCGAGGACGCCGAAACGCATGCGGCCACCCTACCTGCGGTAAGCGGGTCGTAAGCGGCGCGGCGCAGGGTGACGCCATGGCGTACGCACCCGTGAACGGTCTGTCCATGTACTACGAGTCGCACGGCGACGGGCCCGGCCGGGCGCTCGTGCTGCTGCACGGCGCCCTGTCCGGCATCGGCACCTCGTTCGGCGCGATCCTGCCGCTGCTGGCGAAGACCCGGCGCGTGGTCGCGGTCGAGCTGCGGGCCCACGCACGCACGGCGGACAGCGATGGCCCGCTGTCGGTCGACGGTTTCGCGGTCGACGTCGTCGCCCTGCTCGACCATCTGGACGTCGCCGTGGCGGACGTGTTCGGATGGAGCCTGGGCGCGGCGGTGGCGCTGCGGCTGGGCACCGGTCACGCGCACCGCGTCGGCCGTCTGGTGCTGGCCTCGGTGAGCTTCGACGCCACCGGTCTGTATCCGGGGCTGTTGGATGGCATCCAGCATCTCGAACCGGAGCACCTGCACGGCTCGGAGTTCCACGACGAGTACGTGCGCAACGCCCCCGACCCGGCTGCCTGGCCCACCCTCGTACGCAAGATCAAGCAACTGGACGCGGACCCGCCCCGGTGGTCGCCCTCGGCGATCAGGGAGCTGGCCGCGCCGACGCTGCTGGTCCTGGCTGACTCGGACATCGTCCGGCCCGAGCACGCGGTGGAGATGTTCCGGCTGCTCGGCGGCGGGGTGGTCGGCGACCTGACGGGCTTGCCGGCCTGCCGGCTGGCGGTCCTGCCCGGCACCACCCACACCACCGTGCCGCAGCGCGCGGATTGGTTGGCCCCGATGATCGACGAGTTCCTCGACGCGTGACGGCGGCCCGCGGCCCGGCGGGTGCGCTGCCGGGATCAGGGAGCGCCACGTCCGTGCCGAGCATCCACCGACTGGCCAGGCGACGCTGAGGCCGGACCCGGCACGGCCGGCATGCCGGACGTCGACCCCGCCGGGTTCGCCGACGCACTCCCGGGCAGCGGGTAGGGCGCGCCCGGCGTGACCCCGCCGGGGTACCCGGGCCAGAGCGGAGCTGCTTTCGCGATCCGGTCCTGCTGAGCTGCGGTGATCCGGCGGATCAGCACGATGAAGGATGCGCCAGCGACCAAACAGGCGACTGTGGGGATCACCCGAGGGCCCAGCGCCTCCTGGTAGTAGCGGACGTACGTGGCGAACTCCGTCTCGCTGCGGGGCCACTCGGTCAGCCGGCCGTACCGCTGTTCGTCGCGGAGACCGAGGATCCGGTCCCCGACGATGAACACCAACCAGGTCGTCCACCAGACCCCGACCAGCACCGGCGTGTTCCGCCGCCAGAGGCTGTCCCGGGCCACGTTGGCCACTACACGGGCCGGCACGACGACGTTGGCGAACGGGACCAGCCAACCGGCGATCGCCCAGGCCGGGCTCAGCGTCGGCAGGGCTCCCGGGAATGCCTCCAGGTTCGTCCGCACCCGCCACGTCCAGATGATCACCAGCACCCCCGCGGTCAGGATCGCCAGCAGGTAGACCAGGGTGAGTAGCCCCTCGGCGACCGCCGCGCCCAGCAGCAGGTCGCGGTCACTCCGCTCGGCGGCCGTGCGGGCCATCCGTACGCCGAGCAAGGGGAACAGCCCGCTCGGCAGGTAGAGCAGGCTGGCCGCGCCGACCGCTATCGCGGCGGCCGTGCCCAGGCTCCGGACGGGGTACGTGGGCACTCCTGGAGTGATTGCCGGCTGACCGAGCGGCGTCCGGCAGCGCTGGCACTCGTTGAAAGCCGGGGACGTGGCGTCCCCGCAGGTCTGGCATTGCATGGTGACCGTCCAGAAAAGGCGGCGAGAGGCGACGCGCGCAGACTAGACGATCATGCGGTGGACGGTGACCCCGCGTCGCCCCGGGGACAGCCGGGCGCGTGCCGGGACAAGGGGCCTTCCTCCCGAACTGTGCGGCGACGTCGAGCAGCAGCAACTCCGAGCCGACCGGCAGGCCGTCCGGGCGACGACCGACCGGCAGTGCGAACGACGGCAGACCGGCGACGTTTTGTGGCGCGGCGTGGAGGCGTGCCGGATGCTGGTCCACACCGCGATACGTTCGACGTCAGTGAATGATGGCCAGGTTGGCCATGTCGACCACCGGCCGGTAGCCGAGGGCGGCGTAGATCTTGTTGGAGGTTGGGTTTGCCTGGTCGGTGAACAGGCACACCCGTGCACCTTCGGCCTGGATCCGCCGGGAAACCTCAGCGACCGCGTTGCTGGCCCAACCGCGCCCGCGCTGGGTCGGCGGCGTGTATACCGGCCCCACGCGCGCGACCCCGAACGACGGTGGGTTGGCGCCGGTGAGGTGCACCCGCTGCCCGGTCTCGTCGACCCAGAACCAGAACTGTCCGCCTTGTAGCCGGCGCAGCATCTCCGCACGGTCGGGCATTTCGTTGGCACTGGCACCGCGCTGGCGGCCGGCCTGTTCGTCGGCGTCGCCCGTGAACGCGCCGAACCACTCCGTAACCAGTTCCAAGTCGTCCTCGGTCGCCACCTCCAAGCCGCCGGGCACACTCGCCGGCCACACCAGCTCGCCGAGTTCGTGCAGCCGCGTGTGCAGATTGACCTGGACTCGGTCTCCGCCGAGTCGGGCCAGCTCAGCGGCGCACAGTTCAGCGGCAGGAAGGGCACCGTTGACCGCGAGCACCTGCTCCCCGCGCTCGTGCAACGTGTGGGCCAAGGCCACGGCCGCTTCGTCAGGCATCGGCAACAGGAACGGCGGATAGGGTGCAAACGGCGCCGTCCGCATCCCGGCACCGACCACGGCGCCGGACTCGTCCCTGATCACCAGCCACCAATTACGGTCGGGCTGCACGATCCCAGCGGCGCGCTGCGACGACAGTCGGTGCGCAACGGTGGTCACGACCGTGCTGACTACCGGGTCGGCGGCCAGGTAGTCGCCGGCCGCGGCAAGAAACTCAGCTGGATCGGTGTGGAACTGCAGGTGCGGTCCGGTGATCGGGATTGCGCTCATTTGCGTAAGCTATCCGCCGCCACGCCCCAGCGGCACCTGGATTCTGCGCCGTCGAGAACGTGGCTGTTGAGCGACACGGGCTACCCCGACCCGGGTTTCGGCGTGCTGGTGCGGGTCGAACACGCCGCCGTACGCGGCGCGCCGTCGCTTCACGAGAGGCTTGTCTGTCCACAGCGGCGATCCAGGAGAGAGTCTCCACTCCCTGCCACTCTCAACGTATAGCGCACCCGGGGGCTTGTGGCAAGACCCGGGTCGTGCCGCAGAATTGCCGGCCGAGGCCAGAACCTACGGAAATGGGAGATTCGCGGAATGCGTGTGTTGTTGTCAACGTATGGGTCGCGCGGGGACGTCGAACCGTTGGTGGGACTCGCGGTGCGGTTGCGGGAACTCGGCGCGGAGGTGCGGGTGTGCGCGCCGCCGGACGAGGACTTCGCGCAGCGGTTGGCCGGTGTCGGCGTGCCGCTGGTGCCGGTCGGTCTGTCGGCGCGCGCTGACGAGCGGAGCGCCGCCGCCGTCATCCCTGCCCCGGCGCGCGGCCGAGTTGATCGCCCGCCAGTTCGACGCGGTCACCGAGGCGGCCGAGGGATGCGATGCGTTGGTGGCGACCGGCCTGATGCCGGCTGCGGCCGGCGCGCGGTCGGTGGCCGAAAAACTGGGCATCCGCTCCGTGTCCGTGACCTTCCAGCAGCTCACCCTGCCGTCGCCGCACCACCCGCCGCTGGCATATCCGGGCCGGCCGTTCCCGCCGGAGGTGACCGACAACGGGGTGCTGTGGGACCTGACGACCGGGACGACTGCTTCGTCGTCGACGAGGTCAACCAGCAGGCACTGTTCGGCCGGGTGGCCGCCGTCGTGCACCACGGCGGCGCGGGCACCACCACGACGGCCACCCGGGCCGGCGCGCCCCAGGTGGTGGTACCCCAGGCGGCGGACCAGCCGTACTGGGCCGGCCGGGTGGCCGACCTGGGCATCGGCACGGCACACGACGGTGCGACTCCCACCTTCGAGTCCCTGTCGGCCGCGCTCAGGACGGCCCTGGCCCCCGAGACCCGCCCACGAGCGACCGCCGTGGCCCGGACGATCCGCACCGACGGAGCGACGGTGGCCGCGAAGCTGCTGCTTGACGCGGCCAGCTGAGAGACGCCGCCGGTGTCCGCGTGAACCACGCGGGATCGCCGAGCGGAACCCGGAACACGAAAACCTGCGAACTCCGGCGACCTGAACCGACAACGGCCACGGATCCGCGTCCGGCGGAGCGTTGCTCGTCACGGCCCCCAGGTTCGTCACGCCGCTTAGACGCCCTGCCGCGCAATCGATGCAAGCGGCCTCAGATCGGAGCTGATCACGTGAACTCGCTGACTACCGGCGCGTTTGACCTTCCCGACAGCCTCGCTGCCAAGGCCGACCCGAAGCTGGTCGCCGCCGACGAGCAGCATTTCGCGGCCATCGCGGAGAGCCTCGAGCGGTCGATCGCCGACCTGTCGGGCCGCCTCGATGCCGCGCGCAAGGCGCCCGGCGGGATGGGCCGGCGGGCGATGGACCGCGACGAGGAGATCTACCGGCTGACCGCTCGCCTACGCGCCCTGCGCCGCTTCGGTCTGGACCTGTGCCTCGGACGCATGGTCGGCGCGGACAGCTCCGAGCCCGTGTACGTCGGACGATTCGGCCTCACGGACGGCGCGGGTCGCCGGCTGCTGCTCGACTGGCGTTCCCCGGCGGCGGAGCCGTTCTTCGGGGCGACCCACGCCAACCCGATGGGTCTGGCAAGCCGCCGCAGGTATCGCTGGACCCGTGGCCGGATCAGCGACTACTGGGACGAGGTGTTCACCTCGGACGGGCTTGACGGGCACGCCGCGCTCGACGACCAGTCCGCCTTCATCGCCAGCCTGGGCGGCACCCGGTCGCCCCGGATGCGCGACGTGCTCGGCACCATCCAGGCCGACCAGGACGCCATCATCCGCGCGGGGTCGAGCGGCGCGCTTGTCGTCGACGGCGGTCCGGGCACCGGGAAGACCGTCGTCGCTCTGCACCGCACCGCCTACCTCCTCTACGCCGACCCTCGCCTCGGTCACCGCCGGGGCGGCGTGCTGTTCGTCGGTCCGCACGAGCCCTACCTGGCCTACGTCGCCGACGTCCTCCCCAGCCTCGGTGAGGAGGACGTGCAGACCTGCACCCTGCGGGACCTCGTCCCCGAGGGCGCCACGGCAACCGTCGAGACCGACCCGGCCGTGGCCCTGCTGAAGTCGTCCGCGGACCTGGTGAAGGCGATCGAGGCGGCCGTCAGGTTCTACGAGGAGCCGCCGGCCAAGGGGATGACGGTCACGACCGACGAGTCCGACATCTGGCTGAGCGCCGACGACTGGGCCGAGGCGTTCGAGGCGCCGGGGCCCGCTACCCCGCACAACGAGGCGCGTGACGAGATCTGGGAGGAGTTGCTCACTATCCTGATGGACAAGTACGACGGCGACGAGCCGGATGACGTGGTCCGCAGGTCGCTGCTGCGGAACAGGGAGCTGCTCACGACCTTCTACCGCGCCTGGCCGCTGCTCGACCCGGCCGACCTCGTCGCAGACCTGTGGTCGGTCCCCGCCTACCTGCGCAGGTGCGCTCCCTGGCTCAGCCCCGACGACGTACGAAAGTTGCAGCGCGGCGACGCGCGGGCCTGGACGATGTCCGACCTGCCGCTCCTGGACGCGGCGCGGCAGCGGCTCGGCGACCCGGAGGCGTCACGACGCCGGCATCGGCGCGACGCCGCCGTCGCCGCCCAGCGCGAGCACATGGCCACGGTCGTCGACGACCTGATCGCATCCGCCGCGTACGACGACGGCGAAGGCCTCATGACGATGCTGCACCAGCAGGACCTGCGGGACGCCCTGGTCGACGAGACCGGACTGCCCGGCGCTGATCGGGACCCGCTCGCCGGCCCGTTCGCGCACATCGTCGTCGACGAGGCTCAGGAACTGACCGACGCCGAGTGGCAGATGCTGCTGCTGCGCTGCCCGTCGCGCAGCTTCACCATCGTCGGGGACCGCGCCCAGGCCCGGCACGGATTCACCGAGTCCTGGCAGGAACGGCTCGAGCGGATCGGGCTCGACCGGACCAACCTGGCCTCCCTGACCATCAACTACCGGACGCCGGAAGAGGTCATGGCGGAAGCCGAGCCGGTCATCCGGGCCGCGCTGTCGGACGCCAACGTGCCGACCTCCATCCGCAGCAGCGGCGTCCCCGTCGTACACGGATCCGCTGCGGATCTGGACTCGGTCCTCGACGCCTGGCTCGCCGCGCACGCCGAGGGGATCGCCTGCGTCATCGGCGATCCCACGTTCCAGGCGACGTCCCGCGTCCGGTCGCTGAGCCCGGAGCTGTCGAAGGGGCTCGAGTTCGACCTGGTGGTCCTCGTCGACCCGGAGGCGTTCGGCGAGGGCATCGAAGGAGCGGTCGACCGCTATGTCGCGATGACCCGAGCCACCCAGCAGCTCGTCATCCTCACGAACTCCTGATCTTCCCACCGCATGCCGCCGAGCGAGCGTCTCAACAGCGTCGGATCCGGACAGCTGCTGATCGACACCGTCGACTCGGCCGGCACTCTCGAAGGGTCAGCCGTGCAGCAGCCCGTCGATCGCCCGGCGCAGGCGGGGCCATTCGTCGGGAATCGCGTACGTGGCCGCGTCGAGCAGGTCGAGCGGTTCGTCCGCGTGCTGGCCCGGCAGGGCGGTTGCGGCGTAGAGCCCGTGGACGGCCGAGCGGGCCCCACCGTCGCCAGTGGACCGCGAGCGGAACATCCGCGTACGCATCTCCGGGGCGAGTGGCACCCCTCGCTCGATCGAGTCCACCGCCGAGGCCACTGCCTCCGGGTCGCTGAAGGTGAACCGGTCGGCGAGCGCCCGCGCGACCAGCGTGAGGGCCGCGCGGCGCGTCGGCCCTGGCGCACTACGCAGCCGGGCGTCCAGGTCGGGGTCCTTGTGCCCGAACCGGCCCGGCGGCCTCGGGTCCCGTGGGATGTCGCCGATCATCACGGCCTGGCCATGGGAGGTCTACACGTGGATCGACCCGACCGAACCGCTGGACCCGTCCGCCTGGCCCAGCCCGACCGAGTGAAGTACCGAGATCGTGCAGCCGATCCGTCCCGCGTGACCGACGGCCTGACCGCGGCGTGCTTCCTGGACCGGCTTGCAGCCTACGGCTCGCCAGTCGACCAGGAGGCGGCCCGGCGGCAGTTCCGACCCGGCGACGATGACGTCTTCAATGGGGCGTCCCCGGCGTCGTGTTTCCCCGTGACGTGCTCTATGACCTGGCCCGCTCCGAGCGATGGTGGGAACGCCGGATCGCGGTCTACGCCACGATGCCGTTCATCCGCCCCGGCGATCTTGACGACACCTACCGGATCGCGGAGATCCTTGTCCACGACCCGCACGATCTCATCCGCAAGGTCGTCGGCGGGATGATCCGGGAGACCGGCAAACACGACCGGCCCGGGCTGGCCGCGTTCCTGGACCGGCACGCCGCCACGATGCCCCGCGTGATGCTGCGGTACGCGATCGAACATTTCGAGCCCGAACAACGTCGACTCTACCTGCGGCTACGCCGGCAGCAATGACCGCCGATCCGCACGGCAACACCATCCCGGGCAACAACGTCGGCAGGTGCTGCACGACGGTCGCGGATGTTTCACGTGGCGTCGATGGTAGGACAACTTCTCCCGCGGGAGAAGACGATCCCTGCTGGGCGGTCGATCACCCCGGTCGGGCCCGCCGGGATTCGATACTGCGCCGACATCTGTGCACTCCGGCCAGTAGGCCGAAAATGACCATCCCTGATCCCGGCCGTCCCGTGGGTGGCACCCGGCCCCCGCGAACCCACTATCCAGTCGGCAGGAAATCAATAGTGGATACGACGCGAAGGTTGAGCAGCAGCTCAAGGGTTAATCTCAGGCTCAGATCGCTGCGCCCCGCACTCCAGCGCCGCGGCCCGGGCTTCAAAGAGGCTGCGCTGGCGGGCGTTGCGGGTCATTACCGCAGCACGTTCGAACTCGTTGCGGGCCTCGGCGGTGCGGCCTAGTTTGGCTAGCAGGTCGCCGCGGACCGCCGGGACCAGCGCATAGCTCGGCAACACCAAGCGGTCGACGATCTCCAGCCCCCGCGCGGGGCCGTAGGCGTTGCCGACCGCCACCGCCCGGTTGAGATCCACTACCGGCGACGGCGAGACGTGGGCCAGCACCTCGTAGAGCGCCGCGATCCGCTTCCAGTCGGTCTCCTCCGGGCGGGTCGCGCGGGCGTGGCAGGCCGCAATGGAGGCCTGCAGCACGTACGGCCCGAAGGTGCCTTCGGCACGGGCGAGCGCCTCCAGTCCCCGCCGGATCAGTAGCCGATCCCAGCGCCGCCGGTTCTGCTCCTGCAACAGAATCGGGGCCCCGTCCGGGCCGGTACGGGCCGGCGTGCGCGACGCCTGGAGTTCCATCAGGGCCACCAGGCCGTGCACCTCCGGCTCCTGCGGCGCCAGCGTGGCCAGGATCCGGCCCAGTCGTAACGCCTCCTCGCAGAGCGAGGGCCGCATCCAGTCGTCACCGGCCGTCGCCGCGTAACCCTCGTTGAAAATCAGGTAGATGACCTCGAGCACCGAGGCCAGCCGATCGGCGGCCTCCGCGGGTGGTGGCAGTTCGATCGCCACCTTCCTGTCGGCGAGCGTCCGCTTGGCCCTGGTGATGCGTTGGCCGACGGTGGGTTCCGGGACCAGGTAGGCCCGGGCGATCTCGTCGGTGGTGAGCCCGCCGAGCAGCCGGAGGGTGAGCGCGGCCCGGGATTCGGCCGACAGCACCGGATGGCAGGTGGTGAAGATGAGCCGCAACAGGTCATCGCCGACGTAGTCGTCGAGCTCCGCGGCAATGTCGGGGTCCTCCGCGTCCGGCGTCGCCCTTCCGATTTCGGCAAGCTTCTGCCCGTACCGTCTTTGCCGGCGTAACACGTCGACAGCCCGATGCTTCGCCGTCGCCATGAGCCAGGAGCCCGGGTGGTCCGGAACGCCGGTGACCGGCCACTGCTCGAGCGCGATGACGAACGTGTCCTGAGCCAACTCCTCGGCCAGGCCGACGTCGTGGACGATGCGAGCCAGGCCGGCGATGATCCGGGCGGATTCGATGCGCCAGACCGCCTCCACGACGCGACGAGGATCGGTAGCTGTCATAGCTACCGATCCTCGCACTCAACGGGAACGTTGGGCGTACCTCAGGCGGGGCTTCCGAAGTCCTCGGGGCCGAACACCTTCAGCACATCGGCCTCGCCTTCCCAGCCCTCCCACAGGTCGCGGTGGAGCTTCACGAACCGGGAGGTCCATTCCACTGCCTCCTCTCTGGACCGAACCTCGTACAGGGCATAGCTGATGGTCTCCTTCGCCTCGGCGAACGGGCCGTCGGTGACGCTCAGCTTGCCGCCGTAGAGGCGCACCTGGGCGCCGGCGACACTCGGGGCCAGGCCTGCGGTGTCCAGCAGCACACCGGCCGCGGAGGCTTCCGCGCCGAGCTTCATGATGGCGTCCATCAGTTCCGCCGGCGGCGGGGTCGCGGGCTGGTTTCCCTTGAGCAGAACCATGTAGCGCATGATCGAGTCCTCCTTGTTGCTGGCGGTATCTGGGTTTACTGGTGGTGTCAGGCAGCGGTGCGGTAGAGGTGGACGGAAACCGTGGTCATCCAGGCCCAGGTGGTCAGAACCGCTGCGACGAAGGCCAGCGTGGTGGGGCCATGCGAGCCACTGGCGATGCCGGCGAACCCGGCGAGGAAGACCACCCCGGTGATGCGGGAGAACCAGGCCAGCCCGTGTCGCCCGTCGCCGGCGAAGCGGCTGGCCAGCACGAAGCAGGCCGCGATGAGGCACAGGAAGCCGACTCCGCCCACCATGAAGTGCAGCATGCCGTGCCAGCTGATCGTCGTGGTCTCCGGCGTACCATCGGGGAAACCCTGCGCCGGGTCGGCGCGGAAGAAGCCGGCCCCGATCACGCTCAGACCGTAGATGGCGATCAGCAGCGGGGCCCAGGTGCGGCCCCGTCCGGACATCAGCGCCCGACGCAGGCCGACCGCCGCAGCAAGAGTCATCAGGCCGGTGAGGATGAAGTTGGTGATCTGTATCCAGCCGAGTTCACCGTTGGCGAGCAGGCTCCACGCGTGCTTGCTCAGGTCGAAGCCGTCCCGGGTCAGCGCTTGGGCCAGGGCCACCACGACGAAGAGCGGGCCCGCGACGACGCCATAGCCGAGCAGCGACCTGGTGGTCCGGACGGCGGGGGTGCAGTGCGGGTTCATGTCCTGTCTCCTTCTTTCGAGGTCTCTACCTAGGCCTCGAACGCGGTGACCCGGATTCGACAAAGGCCTTCAAGATTTTTTGAAGTTTCTGTTTTGCCTGCTCGTAGGCTGTTCCGTAGCGGGAGGCGTGCTGGGCGCCTGGGCCAGCAGCGCCCGCCCGCATCGCGCACACGCCGATCCGCCGCCGGGTTCCCGCCACCGCTCGTGATCAGCTTCTAGCCCGACGCGGTGAGCAGGCTTTGTCGCACGCCCTCCGGCAAGACCGCACCGAAGCGCCCCATACCTGCCAATCCGGAACAAACCAACTTGCTCCTGGACCACGAACGCATCCTCGCCGATGTGGCGGCCCGCCTGCCCACGCCGCAGGACGCGACCGGGCGGGGTTGCGTCCACAGGAACGGTGTACGACTTGCCCACGATGGGCGTGTTGCATGGACAGGGATGGCCGCCGTTGTCGATGAGCAGGTCTTCCGGATCGCCGCGTTGAGGAGCGGTATGCCGTAAACCGAAGCTGCTGGACTGGGCTGGCCTCGGCTGACAATTCGGCCCGCTTCGATCAACCGCCGCCGGCCTCGGCGGCAGGACCCCGGCCACCCCAGCCGCTGACGCTCTACTGTGACCTAAGTCACCGTTTTGCCTTTCATTCGGGCCACGCCTGACCCTTCACAGTGCCCCCGGACTGGACGGACCTGCGAGTCCCGCAGGTCCGTCTTGCTCGTCCCGCCCGGCCCTGGCCCCCAGTACCCCGCCGCCGGGCCGATGTCGTGTCGGTCACTACTGTTAGCGTGCCCTGCGTTGTCAATCGTGGCCGATTCCTCACGAAATCTGGCTAATTTGCCACTGCGGAGGGTATTCCTGATGGGCTGGCTACCGGTGGGAGACTCGTACGAGATCTCTCTCCTGGACGGAAAAGTGACGGCGCGGGCCACAGGCCCGCGAGCCGCCGGCCGTCCACTGAAGACTCTGCCGAAGGTGCTGCGGGACACCCCCGAGGTGGACCGGTTGCGCCAGCTCGCCCAGTGGCTGGACCGGCACACCGCGGAATGCCTGACCCGGGTCGACACCTGGGTGGTGTCCTCGCTGCCGGTGCCGACCGGGCTGCTGGCCCGGGTCTGGCCGGACCCGGCCTGGCGGGACGCGCTGCGTGACCTCGTGGTGCTCGGGGACGACCCGGCCGAGCCGGGCTTCCTGCGGGACGTCACCGACACCGGTGACCTGCGCGTGGTCAACCTCGACGGGGAGACCGTCCGGCTCTCGCCGGCCAGCGCCACGCTGCCCCACCCGGTGCGCCTGCCCGACCTGGCAGAGCTGCGAGAGTTCGCCGACGAACTGGACGTCACCCAGCGGGTCGAGCAACTGCACCGGGGCACCTGGGGCAAGCCCGCCGACCTGAAGGACCGGGACACCACGATCACCGACTTCCGCGGCACCACGGTCCCCAACCGGCTGGCCGCCCGGGCCGCCACGCTCGGCTTCCGGGTCTCCGGCTCGCAGGTCAAGTGCCGGGTCTGGGAGGCCGGACGCACGGTCGAGGCTGCCATGCGGTTCGACGAGGACTACTGGGACTCCGAGGCGACTCTGGGCAACCTCTCCTGGTCCGTCGTAGACGGACCGACGCTGCGGTTGACCGAGGTCGGGCCGGTGGCCTGGTCGGAAGGAATGCGGATGGCGACGGCCCTGTCCGGCGCCGTGACCGGAACGGGGAAGAAGGCGTGACCGGGATGACGACCATGTCGGGCGAGGACTCGGCCGAGAGCCTGCTCACCGCCGGCGCGGTGCTGCCGATCGACACCGCCGGGGCCGGCGACCGGGCGGTGCCCCTCACCGCCCGCACCTACCGGCACCCGGCCCTCGACGACCGGCCGGTGGTCCGCCTGGTCGACGCCGCCCTCGGCGAGGGGGAGGACATCGCCGTCGGGTTCCTCGGCCTGGCACCGGGTGCCGAGCCGGCCGTCGTCGGGCTGGGCCCGCGCCGCCCGTTGGCCTTCCCGGAGTGGGTGCTGGTGCACCACGCGGCGGACGGCCGGCACGCGTTGGCGGTGGTGCCGGAGTTGCAGAAGCTGGCCAAGCAGGTACGGTCGCGGCCGAAGGCCGCCCTGGACGGGCACCAGACCGTCGCCGACCGGTTCGCCCGTACGCTGCCGCACTTCCTGCCGACGTTCTTCGAGCAGGCGGCGCGGGTGTTCCTGGCCGCCGGGCAGGACACCTACGCGACGCAGCTGTTCAACAAGGCGCGCAAGGCGGAGGCGCAGCACGGCCTGCCGGTCGACCTGAACCGGCTGGACGAGGTCTACCTGGAGTTCGCGTCGGCCAAGGTGGTGTCCGCGACCGCGTTGGCCGGCTACGCGAAAGAGCTGTCCGCCCAGTTGCCGGCCGACGAGGCGCTGGACCGGTTCTGCCGGCTGGCGCTGCGGGCCGCGGCTGCCGGCGTGGTTCCGTCCGCGCAGTCGGCCACCGCGGTGAACCGGCTGGTCCGGACCGCCACCAAGGCCGCTGGCAAGGCCAGCGCCGCCGTCGCCGACCGTGAGGCGGCCTACCTGGCCGAGCTGCTCCGGCTGCCGGTGGCCGCCGAGGCGCCGGCCGGCTGGTGGAAGGCGCACCTGCCGGCGGTGGCGGCGCTGGCCGGCCGCGACCCGGCGATCCGCGGCAGCCTGCTCGACCTGATGCCCGCCGACCGGGACAACCTGGTCACGTGGCTGGCCCTGCTGACCGACACCGGTGCGCTCACCGGACTGTTTGAACCGGACGTGCCGGACACGGCCCGCCCGCAGGACGGCTCCGTCGGCTGGCTGCGCCGCTTCGTGAACCGGGCCGAATCCGGCTACCACCGCCGACGGGTGCCGGAGCTGTACCCGCTCGTCGAGCGGATGGCCGACCGGCTGCGCGCCGAACTGACCGACAGCGGCGAGACCCTCGCCGCCGACGGCGACCTGGACCTGCTCGACCTGCTGCTCGCCCTCGACCTGCCGGTGGCCCCGCCGAAGGAGCGCGAAGCCCTGGACCTGGCGCAATGGGTCAGGGTTGGGGGAGAGCGGGACCTGCTCGCCGTGGCCGGCGACGACCGGTTCACCCGGGCCCTGCGCCGCGGCCTCGACCAGCTCGACAACCAGCAGGCCGCCCTGCGCCGGCTGGCCGGGACGCCGGGTATCCGGCCTTCGCTGACCGGCTGGCTGCGGGCCCGGATCCGCGACCGGTTCGCGACCGGACTGCCGTACCTGCCAAAGTCGGTGGACTGGTTGGGCAGTCTCCCGGTCGAGGCGCTGCGCCTGGTGTCCGACGACCTCGACGGTGACCCCGGTCAGGGCGGCGGCCTCAGGCAGGCCCTCGACGTTGACCTCGCCGAACACGTCGCCCGCAGCCTGCGCGGCGGGATCATCGACGAGCTGGGCTGGCCGGACTGGGAGCTGGCCTGGCAGGAGGTGACCGGTGGAGACCACGAGGTCGAGGTGACCCGGCAGGAAGCCTGGCCGTACGTGATCCTGGGCGGGCCGACGACGGTGCGCGTGCTCGGCGCCGAGGGCATCGTGCTCCGCCACGACCTGCGCATCCCGGCCGGCGACATGTGGGGCCAGCCCGCCTACCACTACGTCGACGGCCAGTTGCTGGTCTACTGGCGTTCCGAGGCGCTCGGCTACGACCTGCGCGGCTACTGGCACTCGTCGCCCGGCGAGCCGCAGCCCATCCACGGCCGTCGCCACGGCAGCCAGGAGCGCCGGAACGAGATCACCCTGCCGCTGGCCGGCGGCGGGCGGACCACCGGCGGCGGAGTGCTGCACGCAGGTGACACCGTTGTCCCGGCGGAGCTGCCGGTCATCACCGACGGCACCTCCCACTGGGTCTACCTCCGCGGCGAGGATGACGACACCTACGGCTGGCGCGAGTACGACGCGGTCAGCAACTCCCACGGCCGGCGCAGCCTGCCCCGGTTCCTGGCCGACCTTCCGGTCGACGGAAGCCACCTCCAGGAGTCGGCGAGCTGGCTGCGGCCAGCCCTGTCCGACCGGGCCACCCCGGCCGCCGTTCCGGTGGACGGTCTGCTCGGCTGGCGGGTGGTCACTCTGCCGGACGGCTCGGTACGCGGCGAGGACCTGGCCGGTCGTACGGTCACCGTGGCCTCGGGACAGGAGCCGGTCGCGGCGCTGGTGCTGCCCGGCGACGACCGGCCGCGGGCCGTCCTCGACGATTTCGTCCTGGTCGACCCGGACGGGGTGGTGTCGGCCGCCGGCAGCGGGGGCTACAACCCCGACGCGGTCCCGCTGCCGGGACAGAAGTTCCTCGGCAACATGCTGCCCCGGGACCCGGCCGGCTCCACCGCACTGCGCCGGGTGGACCGGGACACCGCCGACGTGCTGCTCAAGGTCGCCCTCGACGAACGCCGCGCCGCCCTGGCCGAGGAGGCCGCGCGGGCCGCAGCCCGGGCGGCGAACGGACCGCGGTTGACCGCTGCCACGCAGGCCATCACCGGCCTTCCCGTCGCCGTCCCGGCGTCCATGGTCGGCACACCGGCCGGCGCCTCCAGCACCGGACCATCCACCGCCGACGCGGACGACAAGGACGCGCTGGTCGAGCTGGTCCGCTCGACGTTGCCGACGGTCAGCCACGACGCGGTGCTGGCCGGGGTGGCCGGGCTGCTGCGGCTGGCCGCCCGGGTGCGCACCGACCTGGACGCGGTGACCGAGCGGCTCACCAGGTCGTTGTCCGCGCCGAAGGCGGTGGCGCCGGTGGCCACCGCGACCGGGCCCACCGACGAGCAGCTCAACATGGCGCTGGACGGTCTGCGTGGCTCAACCTACGGGGTGACCCGCTCGGTCCGCGCCTTCACCCAGTTCCAGGCGTTCGCCGCCCAGCGGTCCGGCACCACCGGGAGCGAACCCGCCGTACGGCTGCACCTCGACGGACCGTCGCTGCCGTCCGCGCTGGACTGGTGGTCCCTGCTCGGCGGTGTCGCGGCCGTCGCCTACCGGGCCGTCGCGGCGGTCACCCCCGACGAGCACCGGGAGACGCTGCGCGCCCTGCTCACGGAGCTGGACCGGCTCGACCTGAGCACGGCGGCCGAACCGGCCCGGTGGCGCCGGTTCAGGCTGCACCTGCTGGACGACGACCTGAACAACCCCGACGGCACGCGCCGGTCCCCCCGGCCGGGCATCCTGCCGTTGCCCGACGGGGCGTTCATCGCCGTCTTCGTCTCCAGCGGCACGGCCACCGGCTACTTCTCCGAGGCGCTGTACCACGACCCGGCCGGCGTGTTCGCCGTTCCCGAGCCGTACACGGTGCAGTCCTCGGCGCCGGTGGGTGACGAACGGCCGGCCGGCTGGCTGGGCGGTTTCCTCACCGAGTGGGCCGCGCGCGGCCCACTGCCGTGGCGGCCGGAAGCGGCCGAGCAGTTCGCCGAGCTGACGGGTGTCACCCCCACCGCCGCGAAGCTGGTGCTGGCCGGCCTGCCGTACGTGGACTCGTCGAACACCGTGCCGACCGAGCTGCGCAAGGCGCTCGGGGTCAAGCAGGTCGGCGAGGTCAAGCTGGCCTTCGGGGTGCTGGACGAGGCCAGCCCGGAGGTCCGGCGAGCCGTGGTCTCGGCGCTGCTGCCGGACGACCCGGCTCGGCTGTGGGCCGACGGTCCGGACGTGGCCGCCGCCGCAGCGGTCTGGAACGCCGCCCTGGGGCGCCGGGTGGTGGTGCCCGAACAGTTGCTCGCCGAAGCGGTGCGCGCCATCCGTCACGGCTGGGGACCCGCGAGGGCGTTGCCGGCGTTGCTCGACCCGGCCCGTTCGGTCGAGCTGAGCACCGACCTGGCCTTCCAGATCAAGGGCGACCGGGCCCGGCAGGTCGACGGCCGGGCAGTGGGCTTCACCGGCGAGGTGTTGCGCTCCACGGTCGCCCTGGCGGCCTGGGTCGCCCACCACACGCCGGCCGGCGACCCGTGCCGGGCCGCGCTGCCGGCCGCGCTGGCCGCGGTCCGGGACCGGCTGGCCAACCCCGACCTGCTGCTCGACCTCGACCAGTACGTCTCCCTGCCCGAGTTCCAACAGGTGGCGGGCACCCCGTCGGAGACGGGCCCTGGCTGGGAGCGGTACGGTGCCATCGTCCTGGCCACCTACGACAGCCAACCGTCGCCCGCGTTGCGGCCGGATCTGCTCGACGCCGACGGGACGGACCCGTACCTGCCCGCGCTGCGGCGGGACGCGGCCAAGCCGTATCCGATGGAGGTGGCGCTGCGCCTGGTCCGTGACCCGCGGTTCGCGGCGCTGCTCGGCGATGCGGGGGAGCCGGACGGCGGCGCGCGGGCGGCGGACGGGGCCTGGTGGCCGCAGGATCCGACCCGGTCGGTGCCCGACCTGGTCGCCGAGGCGGCCGGGGAACACGGCCTGGGCGCCGACGCGGCGGCGGTGTACCTGATGCTGCTGGCCATGCCGGACCCGACCGACCGCAACACGGCGAAGTGGACCGGTTGGAAGCCGGCGCGGCTGAAGGCGGCCCGCGCCGAACTGGCCGGCACCGACCTGGTCATCGAGGCCAGTCGGTCCCGGGCCGGCCGGTCGCTGTTCCTGCCCGGCCCGTGGCTGGAGCGCGGCAGCGGGCAGGCACCGATCGAGGGCTGGAAGGTCGCCCTGTTCGACCTCGCGCCCGACGGTACGGCCGGCCTCGGCGTGACCGTGCCGTTCGAACCGGCCGCCGGCCTCTACCGGCGGGCCTGGCAACGCCTCCGCGACGGCGACCGGCCCCGGTTCGACAACCTGCCCACCCGCGGCACCCGCCGCTGACCCGACCCGGAGGGTGGTGGCGTCCGCGACGACCGACACGGCCGTCGCGGCACCACCCCGCCGCCGACCCCTGTCCCGCACACCCCATCCGAACCAGAGAGATCGAGGAACATCCGTGACCGTGACGGAACACGTCCGCCCCACCGCGGCGCCGGAGACCGCAGCCCAGGTCCTCTCCGCCGAACAGCGGTACGCCGACGAGCTGGCCTTCCTGGCCGCGTACGACGACGGAGCCCGGCCGCCGGGCTGGGCGCTGACCCCGCGTGCCGTGGTCACCTTCATCCGGGGCAGCGACGGCGAGGCGTTGAAGCTGCCCGCCGAACGGCGCACCGGTCCGGACGGCACCGAACTGCCGGCCAGCATGACCATTCCGCCGAAGTTCGTCGGTGAGCGGAGCCTGGTCGAGCGGTGCGTGGTCACCCTGGCCGGTGAGCGGGGCCTGCTGCTGGTCGGCGAGCCCGGTACCGCCAAGTCCATGCTGTCCGAGCTGCTGGCCGCCGCGGTCTGCGGCACCAGCGCGCTGACCGTGCAGGGCACCGCCGGCACCACCGAGGATGCCTTCCGGTATGGCTGGAACTACGCCCTGCTGCTCGCCCAGGGCCCGACCCCGCAGGCGCTGGTCGACTCGCCGGTGCTGACCGCGATGCGCACCGGCCGGGTGGTCCGGATCGAGGAGGTCACCCGCTGCCTGCCCGAGGTGCAGGACGCGCTGGTGTCCATCCTGTCCGACCGGCGGATGAACGTGCCGGAGCTGGCCGGCACCGAGGACGGCCTGATCCGCGCCGTGCCCGGGTTCACCGTGATCGCCACCGCCAACCTGCGGGACCGGGGCGTGTCGGAGATGTCCTCGGCCCTCAAGCGCCGGTTCAACTTCGAGACCGTCCACCCGATCTCGGACGCGGACACCGAGACCGACCTGGTCCGCCGGCAGGCCACCGCCGCCGTGCACCGTGCCGGTGCGGCGTACACGGTGGACGACGCGGTGCTGGACGCCCTGGTCACCGTGTTCCGCGACCTGCGTACCGGCCGGTCGGGCGAGGGCTGGGACGTGGAACGGCCCGGCACGGTGATGTCCACCGCCGAGGCGGTGCAGGTGGCGGCGTCGCTCGGCCTGGCCGCCGCGTACCTGCCCGGCGGGGACGCGCTCGACCTGGTGCCCGGGCACCTGCTCGGCGTGGTCCGCAAGGACGACCAGAACGACCACGCCCGACTGCTCGGCTACTGGGACGGCCCGGTCCGCCGCCGCGCCGAGGACGGCTCGGCGATGTGGCGCCGGCTCTGGGACCTGCGGGAGAGCCTGCGGTGACGACCCTTTCCAGCACGTCGACCGGTGCGGCGCCGCCGAGCGCCGGCCCGTCGACGGTCGATCCGACGACGGCCGACCCGCGAGCCGTGGTCGACGCGCTCGCCGGTTCGGTCCGGCCGTACCTGATCGGGGTGCGGCATCACAGCCCGGCCCTCGCGGCGGTGGTCCCGGCACTGCTGGACGCCGCCGGCGCCGAGGTGGTCTGCATCGAGCTGCCGGCCGACTTCCAGCGCTGGCTGCCGTACCTGTCCGACCCGGCCGCCCGGGCCCCGCTGGCCCTGGTCGGCAGCCACGGCACGGACGGGCCGATGGGCTTCTACCCGTTCGCCGACTTCTCCCCGGAACTGGCCGCGATCCGTTGGGCCCGGCGGCGCGGCGTCGAGGTGGTCTGCTGCGACCTGCCGCTGGCCGACCCCGGCTGGACCGCCGACACCACCGACCCGGCCATCGACTCCGACCCGGCTGCCGGTTCCGCGCCGACCGCCGACCCCGACCCCGACCCGGACGCCGGTGAGCCGATGCCCGGCCTGCGCCGGTCCGGCTACGCCGTCGCGCTCAGCGCCAGCGGCACCGGCCGGGACGGCGACGACCTGTGGGACCGGGTGGTCGAGGTGCGTGCCCCCGGCTGCCCGCCCGAGGCGGTCCGCCGGGCCGCCCTCGGCGTCGGCTGGGCCATGCGTGCCGACAGCGCCAGCGGCGACGGCGTACCGGCCCGGGACCTGGCCCGCGAGCGGCACATGCGCCGGGTGCTGGCCGAGGCCGGCGCAGCCGGCCGGCGGGTCGCCGCCGTCATCGGCGCCTTCCACGCCCCGGCCCTGCTCACCGCCCCGTCGGCCGACGCCGGCCCGGCCTGGACGGCCGGCGGTGCCGCCCCGACGTCCACCGTGGATGACGGCGGGGACCCGACGCCCGGCCCGGTCGGCGGAGATCCGGTGTCGACCGCCGGTGTCGCCGCCGCCTCCACCCGGCCCGTCGCCGCCCCGACCGGTCCGGTCCGGTCCGTGCCGACCCAACCCGGGTCGGCCACCGCCACCGGCGGCACGGCGATCACCTCGCTGGTGCCGTACGCGTTCGACCTGCTCGACTCCCGGTCCGGCTACCCGGCCGGGATCCGCGACCCGCGCTGGCAGCAGTCCGTCTTCACCGCCGCCGGCGACCCGGAACGGATCCGGGCCGCCGCCGCCCGGGCGGTCACCGACCTGTGCCGGGAACTCCGCTCGGCCGGTCACACCGCCGGTACCGGCGAGGCCGCCGAGACGGTACGGCTGGCCGGCGACCTGGCCCGGCTGCGGGACCTGCCCGCCCCCGGCCGGGGCGAGGTGCTGGAGGCGGTGACCACCGTGCTCGGTCAGGGTGAACTGCTCGGCCGCGGCCGGGCGCTGGCGAAGGCGCTGGAGACCGTGCTGGTCGGTGCCGACCGGGGACGGGTCGCCCCCGGTACGCCGCGGTCCGGGCTCGGCCCCGCGGTCGAGGCGGAACTCACCGCGCTGCGGCTGCCCAACCCGGACAGCCCGAAGTCCCGCGAGGTGCGGCTGGACCCGCTGCGCACCGAGCTGGACGGGCGGCGGGAGATCCTGCTGCAACGCCTCCAGGTCTGCGGCGTCGGCTACAGCGAGCCGATCGCGGTGTCCGGCACCGGCGACGGTGCCGCCCTGACCACCCGCTGGCAACTGGCCTGGACGCCGTCCGTGGCGGCCCGGCTGGACCTGGTCGGCGTACGCGGGGTGACTGCGGCGCTGGCCGCGGCCGGCACCCTGCGGGAGCGGTTCCGCCGGGAGGCTGCCGACGGTGGCCCCACCGCCGCACAGCTGCTCACCGGGCTACGCGACGCCGCCCGGTGCGACCTGCCCGAACTGGTCACCGATCGGCTCGAGCTGGCCGCCGCGGTGCTGCCGGGCACCGGCACGCTGCCCGAGCTGCTGGCCGCACTGGACCTGCTGGAGGCGCTGCGCCGGGAACACCTGCCCGGCACCACCGCCGACGGTCGTGCCCTGGCCGCCGAGCTGGCCGTCGTGCTGCTGGACGCGGCGGTCCGCGGGCTGCCCGGCCTGGCCGGCAGCGACGCCGCGGCCGATGCCGCCGCGCTGGTGGACCTCGCGGTCCGGGCCGGCGAGGACCGGATCGGCCTGCGCCTGGACGAGGCCCTCGCCTACCTGGCCCGGGCCGGTTCGTCGCTGATCCAGGGTGCCGCCCTGGCCGCCCGGGTGCTGCTCGACCTGACCGATCTGGAAACCCTGGGCACGCGGGTGGCCGGCTGGATCGACGCGGCGACCGGGCCGGACACCCGTCGGCACCTGCACCGGCTGCTCGGTGGTCTGCTCACCGCGGCGCACCCGCTGCTACAGTCCGCCCCGGCCGCGCTGGACCCGTTGCTGGAGCGGATCGAGCGGCTCAGCGACACCGAGTTCCTGGACCGGCTGCCGGCGCTGCGTGGCGGGTTCGACGTGCTCACCCCGGCGGCCCGGGAGCGGCTGCTGCACACCGTCGCCGAACGGCTGGGCGACCGGCTCGATCTGGCCCTGTCCGCCGCGCCCGAGCTGCTGGCCCGCTGGGCCGCCGCCGACGCGGCCGGCCGGGCCGCCCTGGTCGCCCGCGACATCCCCATCCCGGGCACGCCGACCGGCGCCGCAGACGCCGGAGCCGGGCCGGGCACGCCGACCGGCGCCGCCGAGGTCGAACCCGGGGCGGGCACGCCGGCCGCCTGGCTCACCGCCACGGACCGGTGGCGGCTGCTGCTCGGCCGCCAACCCGACCGGTTGCCGACCGACGCCCGCCGCTACGCCCGCGCCTTGGACGAGCTGTACGGGGCGGGTCAGGGCGAGGGCGCCACCGACCTCGGCCAGGCGGCCGGCGGCGGCCAGGAGGCCTCCTTCCCGACCGCGCGTGAGTGGGCCGACGAACTCGAGGCGCTGTTCGGCACCGCGGTACGCGAGGAGGTCATCGCCCGGGCGGCCGAGAGTGGCCGTACCGACGTGCTCACCGAACTCGACCCGGCCGCGGTACGCCCCTCGATGGAGCTGCTGACCTCGGTGCTGTCGCTGGCCGGTGGCCTGCCCGAGGGGCAGTTGGCCAAGCTGCGGCCACTGGTCAGGCGGCTGGTCGAGGAGCTGACCAGGCAGCTGGCCACTCAGGTGCGTCCGGCGCTGACCGGGCTGACCAACCCGCGTCCGTCCCGGCGTCCCGGCGGCCGGATCAACCTCGCCCGTACCCTGCGGGCGAACCTGGCGCACACCCAGCGGCTCGGCGACGGCCGGACGGTGGTGGTGCCGGAACGCCCGGTCTTCAACACCCGGACCCGCAAGGAGGCCGACTGGCGGCTCGTGCTGGTGGTCGACGTGTCCGGCTCGATGGAGGCGTCGGTGGTGTGGTCGGCGTTGACCGCCGCCGTACTGGCCGGGGTGCCCACCCTGTCCACCCACTTCCTCGCCTTCTCCACCGAGGTGGTCGACCTGACCGACCGGGTCGACGACCCGCTGTCGCTGCTGCTGGAGGTGCGCGTCGGCGGCGGTACGCACATCGCCGCCGGGCTGGCCCACGCCCGCTCGCTGGTGACCGTGCCGAGCCGCACCATCGTCGCGGTGGTCAGCGACTTCGAGGAGGGCTACCCGCTGGCGGGGCTGCTCGGCGAGGTCCGCACGCTGGCCAGTTCCGGCGTGCATCTGCTCGGCTGCGCCGCGCTGAACGACAGGGGAGTGCCCTGCTACTCGGTACCGGTCGCCGAGCAGCTCGTCGCGGCGGGGATGCCGGTCGCCGCTCTCAGCCCGCTCGAACTCGCCCGCTGGGTGGGCGACCGTGTACGCGGAGGATCACGTTGACGGACCGCACATCCACCACCGTGGACACCGACCGGTTGCCGCCGGTGCTGCCGGGGGTCGCCGCCGCGGCGGTGGCGGCCCTGCCGCCCCGGCTGCACAAGCGGCTGGACGCCACTGTCGAACGGCTGGCCGGTGTACCGGTCGGCCAGGTCGACGGCGGCGTGTCGGTCGACTGTGGCGCCGAGGCCCTGGTCACCCTGACGCCCGGACCGACCGGCGCGGTCACCGACCCGCACCAGGCGCGGTGCAGCTGCCTGCTGTCGCCCCGCTGCCTGCACCGGACCGCGGTCCTGGTCGCCTGCCCGGTCGCCGATCCGGCTACCCACCCCGATCCGGTGTCCACCACCGCCGCGTCGTCCACTTCGGACGCTGTCGGCGCGGCCACCGGGCGTACCGGGAGGGCCGGGCGCACCGGGAAGACGGATGGCGCGGGCGCCGGTCGTGCCGGACGGAGTGCGGCACCGACGAAGGCGCAACGGGCCGCCGCCGGCGCGCTGTGGCGGGCAGCCGCCGCGGTGCTCGCGGCCGGTGTCCCGGCCGCCGGCGCGGTCCCGCAGGCCGAGCTGCTGCGGGCCGCCCACAGCGCCCGGCTGGCCGGCCTGCCGCGGGCCGAGAGCGCCGCGTTGCGCACGGTACGTGGCCTGCGCGCCCACCGGGGACGACAGACCGGCCACCGGCTGGCGGAACTGGTCGAGGTGCTGCACGACCTGCTGTACGTGGCCGGTCGGCTGGCCGCCGGCGATCCCGACCCGGCGCTGGTCGGCACCCTCCGGCGGGCCTACCAGCCGGACGGCACGCTGGAGGTGTACGGCGTCTGCCGGGAACCGGTGATCAGCGCGACCGGGTACGCCGGGGTGGTCACCCACCTGGTCGCCGCCGACGGGCGCCGGCTCTCCTTCGGCGACGTGAAGCCGGGCGGCCCGGACCGGGCACAGGACTGCGCCCGGGCGGTCACCGAGATGGGCGCGGTCGCGGTCAACCACGCGGTGCTGGCCCGCGGCGGCCTGCGGATCACCGGCACCACCGTCTCCCCGGACGGCCGGCTCGGCGCCGGCAAGGGGGTCCGAGCCACCCCGATCATCGGGACCGACTGGTCCACCGGGCCCCTGGCGGAACTGTTCGCCCGTCCGCTCGCCGAGGTGGTGACCGCCCAACTCGCCGCCGACGATCCGGAGGACCCGGCCCGGGCCGGGATCGCGCTGGTCGGCTGTGACCTGATGGTGGTCGGTGCCGCCGGTGACCAGGTGCTGGCCCGGGAGTTGGCCCCCGCCACCGACGCCGGACCGGATCGCGCGCCGGTGCCGGACGGGCCGGTGATCCGGCTGGTGCCGGCCAACTCCCACCCGGTGCTGGCCCACGTGGCCAACCTGCGGCGGCTCGCCTCCTGGCCGGGCCTGCGGATCCGGGTGGTCGGCCGGCTGGACCCGGACCGGGCCAGCACGCTGCACCCGCTCGCGGTCGGCCCGGTGCCCGGTGCCGCCACGACGCTGCGGCTGCCGGCGGACTGGCACGGCCGGGCGGACCTCGGCTACGACCAGATCCAGGGCGGCCACCTGCCGCCGCGCGACCCGGCCGCGATGACCGAACCGGTTCTCGCCGTCGGTGCCGACGCGGTTGCGGAGTCCCCGCTGTGGCGGGTCCGCCGGCTGGTGGAGCTGGCTGTCTCCGGCGGTCGCCGCGCCGTCGGCGAGGCGGCCCGCGGCGAGGGTGCCGCGCTGGCTGGGCCGCTGCGCCGCGCCGGCTTCACCACCGCCGCCGCAGTGGCCGCCGCGCTCGCCGACGAGTCCGACCGGCGCGGCCGGGACGCGTTCGGCCGGCTCACCGATCCCGACCCGGACCGGTACGCCTGGGCCTGGCTCGCCGCGACCGCCCATCTCGCCGCCACCGAGCGGGAGCTGATCCGGTCCTCCTGGATCGGCCCACCGGTTGGCTGACGTGCCGGAATCCGGGGGCGATCGAGCTCCCGGGCCGGTGGGTGGCAGGCCAGGTGATCGCGGAACGTGACCCGGACCACCTGCGCCCCGGCGCCCGCCCGAACCCTGGGCGGGCGCCGACCCCTGGCGAAAGGCAGCAGGTCCAGGCCCTGGTCGCCGAGGGCCACAGCCTCGCCGGCGAGGCGACGGCACGTCAGGAATCAGCCTTCGCCCGCCAGAGTGCCAGCGCCAGCCAGGCCGAGCCGACCGCGACGAGCAGGCCGTGGGCGACCCGGACAGCCGCGGGTGTGTAGAACTGCGGCAGGAAGAGGGCGAAGCCGAGTCCGAAGATGATTCCGCTGGGGCGCGGCAGCACCCCGGAGCGCCAGATCGCGACGGCGGCCAGGACGGCCGACACCCCGAGCGTGATCAGGCCGAGCCCGAACGTCGTGATCGCGACCGGGTTGTAACGGACCGTGTCGACGAGGTCGAGCAGGTCGAGAGGCTGACCCGCGGCGTACGTGCTGGCGATGGCGTGCAGGCCGAAGTCCTCGGCGCCGTAGTAGGGCAGGACGAGTCCCACGCCGATCCAACCGGTCGCGACGGCGGCGAAGGCGAGCCGCTCGGCTCGGGTGTGCCTGACCACGTCGCGTACGGCGAGCAGGCCCAGCGTCACCAGGATGAAGCCGATCATGGCGAACAGGTGGGAGGCGACCCACCAGTCGGAACTCATCGCCCGGGTCGCGCCGTCGACTGTGGATTCGTCGGCCCATGGCCGGGTCGCCGGGTAGAGGACGAAGAGGATGCCGGCGACAGCGAGGGCAAGGGCGCCGAGCCGGGTGCGGGCGGGGGAGATGGGCATCATGTTCTCCGGCGTCAAGATCAGGTGCGGGGCAGGCTCGCGACGAACATGTGGATCAGCTGCTCGTGGGTGGTGTCCAGGTCCTCGGGCAGGCCGAAGCCGCCGGCCGCCTCGATCGAGGCGAAGCCGTGCACGATCGCCCGCAGGCAGCGGGTGGCGTGGATGGCGGCCTCGCCTTCGAGCCCGTAGCCACGCAGCACCGCGAGGAAGACCTCGAGCAGCCGTGCACCGGCGCTCGCCAGGGCCGGGTCGTGCAGGGGATCCGGCGGCATCGCGGCGTGGCGGGCCGGATGTTCGACTGCATGGTGACGGTAGGTGCGCATCAGGGTGGCGACGGCGTCGTCGCCGCTGCGGCCGACCAACGCGGCGGTGAAGCGTTCGGTCAGCTCTTCCATGATCCGTACGGCCATCAGTGCCCGCAGTTGAGCGAGGCTGCCGACGTGTTTGTACAGCGAGGGTGCGGCGACTCCGGTGCGTTCGGCGACCGCGGCCAAGGTCAGGGCGTCCAGGCCTCGATCATCGATGAGGTCGAGAGCCGCGTCGACGACGGCCGCGGTGGACAGCCCGGCCCTAGGCATGGTCGCGTTCGGGGCCGCCGGAGCGGGTCTGAAAGAGGGCTAGGCTAACGTTCATAGCCAAAAGGCTACGGCAGATAGCCGAGGCCGTCAACGCGCTGGCCGTGGCGGGCCCGTCGTGCCGAAGGGCCCCGGCGACTCAGGGCTCCCTGAACCAACGCCGGAGCGGGCTGCCGCCGTTACGTCGGCTGCCCAGCGGCCCACGCGTGGCTGGTGGCGACGACGCCGGCGACGATGCCATGCGGCGGCACCACCAGTGGGGCATCCGCACCGGTGCTGCCCGCGGTGGCCACGACCGGCGGCGCGAACGTCTGCATCGCGCTCGCCACCGCACCTTCATGCGTACGGGCACCGTGGCGTCAACCGGGCCCGCCAGCAGCCGGCCCGCCGTGCCGACGCCGCTTCAGCGTCGCACCTCCGCCAACAGGTCGAGGTGCTCTACGGGCACCGTGTCGGGGCTGACGCTCATGCTGCACTGCCCGCGGGAGGGTGCCGAGTCCGGTTTCCGCAGTCCCACCGCTGGCGGTGGCCCTGAGGAGGTTGGCATCGCCGATAAGGTTGCCACCCACGGGTCCGCCGGGCTGCGGTAGAGGTCGGACACGGTTCGTCGAGCAGGATCAGCGGTGGACGTGGCGCCAGGGCTCGGGCAACAGCCACCCGCTGCTGTTGCCCGCCGGACAGCTGGTGGGGCATCCGCCTGCCGTACCCGGCGAGACCGACGAGGCCGAGCACCTCCGCGACACGGCCGCTGCGCCGGGCGGCGCGGTCGAGGCCGTAGCCGACGTTGCCGGCCACGTCCAGGTGCGGGAAGAGCGCGCCGTCCTGGGCGACCACAGCGACCCGTCGCCGGTGTGGGCGACGTGCAGGCCTGGCCCGGCCACCGGCGTGTCACCGACACGGACCTCCCCGCCGTCGAGGCGCTCGAACCCGGCGATGCAGCGCAGCAGCGTGGTCTTGTCGCAGCCGGAGGGGCCGAGCACCGCGGTCAGGGTGCCGGCCGCCACCGTCAGGTCGGCTGCGCGGAGTGCGTGGACCGGCCCGTAGCTCTTGCTGGCGCCTCGGACGGTGAGTGTGGTCATGGTCGATCTTTCGGGCTGCTCACCGGGGTGAGTCGCAGTACATCGCGTCGGCTGATCCTGCTCTTCGAACCGAGGGTGCGGCTGGCATCGAGGAAGTCCACCGCCGGGTCAGGCGCGGGCGGCTGGTTCGGCGGGCTTCGTGGTAGGGCTGTCGCTCGGCCCACCGTCAGCTGGCTCGGTCTGCACTGCGTCGGCGGCGCGGTCGGGGGCTACCGCCTGTAGCCGGCGGACGTCCCGGCTGGCCAGCATGCCGAGGACCGAGAGCACCACCAATGCCGCCAGGATCAGCAGCGTGTCGCGGGTGCCGATCGCCGCTGCGACCGGCCCGACCGCGATCTGGCCGAGTGGGATGGCGACCCAGGACCCCAACATGTCGTAGGAGTAGACGCGGGCCAGTCGGTCGGCCGGTATGTGCTGCGCCATCGACGTGTCCCAGGCCACCGCGAACTGTTCGACGGCGAGCCCGACCGCCACTCCGGCCGACACCAGCACGACGACGGTGGGCGCCAGGGCCAGCCCCAACAGCAGAAACGACTCGGCGAACATGCAGGCCACCCCGAGCAGCAATAGCCGACGCACCCGGATCCGCAGGGCGATCAACCCACCTACGACCATTCCGGCGGTTTCCGCGGCCAGCACCACGCCCCAGGCGCTACGGCCGATCGTCTCGTCCGCGACGGCCGGGCCGAGCACGTTCACGCCGCCAGCGAGGGCCGCGTTGAGGATCATGAAGCCCAGCACTACCACCCATACCCAGGTCCGCGCGGTGAATTCCGTCCAGCCCTCCCGGAGGTCAGCGACGATGCTCGTGCGGGTGCTCTTCGCCGGCGAGGCAGCGACCCGGACTCCGGTAAACGCGAGAGCCGCGATAGCGAAGGTGAGCGCGTCGATGGCGAGGCCCCACCCCGGCCCGACCGCGGCCACCAGGAGGCCACCGAGCGCAGCGCCGCCGATCATGCCCGCGTTGATGCCGAGCCGGATGAGCGCGTTGGCCGGCTGAATCAGCTCCGGTGGCACGGTCTGCGGCGTCGCGGCGGCCGAAGCTGGCTGGGACAGCGCGCTGACGATGCCGTTGGCCGCACCGAGCGCCAGCAACAGCGGGATCGTCGCCGTGCCGGTGAGCACCAGGGCGGCCACTGCCGCCTGGGTCAGCGCACCAAGCACATTGGATCCGACCAGCACCAGCCGGCGCGGAATCCGGTCGGCCACCACGCCACCGAAGAGCACGAACAGCACGGTCATCAGCGATCTCGCGCCGACCACCAGGCCCAGGTCGCGCACCGAGCCGGTCAGATCGAGTACGGCGAAGGCCAGCGCGATGGGAGCGACACCGTTGCCCAGCATGTTGACCAGCCGGCCAGCAGCGAGGTAACGGAACGCGCCATACCGCAGCGGAGCCAGCATCAGTCCTCCATCCGGAACGGGACAACAGCAACGTGGGGCAGTTCGAGGACGCCAAGCCGTTCGCCCCCACGACGCCCTCGGCGGAGGTGTCCGAGCCCGCAGGGGTCGAACGCGGCGGTGGCTCACGCGCGGGTGGTGCAAGAGCAGCGTAATGATCGGCTTTCAGCGCGCTTCGATCGAGCCATTCTCTCCAGAGCAGAAAGGCGGTGCGGCAGACGACCACGGTCGACCTGCGGACTTTCGGCACGTCCGCGCGTCGCCACCCGTCAGCCGGCTGCGCTCCACGACGCGCGGTCTGCAGCAGATCCGCGCACCCCAACCTTGGTCGACCGGCGTTGCGAGACGTGCGATTAGGGCCGGCGCATGCGGGACGACCTCGTCTTGCGGCTCGACCGCGCAACCGCCGAAGATCTGTACGTCGCGCTGTACGAGGCCGGAGAGCAGATCGCGGCTGGCGCGGCCATCACCCCGCCCACCGCAGGTGCATTCCATCGGTGCCCGCGACCGCGAATACCACCAGCCCAACCCAATAGTGGCGACGGCGACCCACAACAGCGTCGCCAACACCGCTTCGTCCCCACCGACCCATAGGTCGACGCCGTGCTTGACCCGTTTACCACTACCCGGCTCAGGGCTGCGATGCGGTGACCAGCCCGGTCTCGTAGGCGAAGATCACCAGTTGGGCGCGATTGCGGGCGTGGAGCTTGGTCATCGCGCGGTTGAGGTGAGTCTTGGCGGTCATCGGGCTGATCACCAGGTGCTCTGCGATCTCCTCGTTGGACAGCCCTCGTGCGACGAGCGTGACAACCTCGCGCTCCCGGCTCGTCAGTTGCTCAAGGGTCGAGTCGGCGGGCGCTTGGAGCGGCCGGGCCAGGTACTCGCTGATCAGTTTTCGGGTGATGGACGGCGCGAGCAGGGCGTCGCCACGGGCGGCGACGCGTACGGCGTGGAGCAGGTCGGCGGGTTCGATGGTCTTGACGAGGAAGCCGGTGGCACCGGCCCGCAGGGCCTTGAAGACGTACTCGTCGAAGCCGTAGTTGGTCAGGATGACCACGTGCACGCCGGTCAGGTCGGGGTTCGCGGCGATCTGTCGGGTCGCCTCGATGCCGTCCATGACGGGCATCTGGATGTCGATCAGCGCGACGTCCGGCCTGTGCCGAGCGACCTGCGCGACGGCTTCGCTACCGTCGGCGGCCTCACCCACGACCTCAATGTCGTCCTCGGCGGCGAGCAGTGCCCGGAATCCGCCCCGCAGCAGTGGCTGGTCGTCGACGAGCAGGACTCGAATCATGTCGCGCCGTCCACGGGCATGGTGGCTTGTACGGTGAAGCCACCGTCGCGTCGAGGGCCGGCGTGCAGCCGGCCGCCGAGTGCGGTGACGCGTTCGCGCATGCCGAGCAGCCCGACACCGGGCACCGGACCGGTGTTCGGGGTGGCTTTGCCGTCGTCGTCGATTCTTACGGTAAGTGTGTCCGGGCCGTAGCTGATGCTCACCGATGCGGTGGCCGGGCCGGCGTGGCGGGCGACGTTGGTCAGTGCCTCCTGGGTGATCCGGTACGCGGCCCGACTCACCGCACTCGGCGGGTTTCGCTGGTTCCCATCGACGGTGAGGGTCGCGGCCACGCCGGTGGAGCGTGCCCGTTGCACCAGCTCGTCGATCTGCTCGATCCCGTGCGGGCAGTGTTGCTCGTCGCCGCGCAGCGCTTCGAGCGTGGCGCGCAGTTCGCGGGTCGCCTCGCGGGCGGCTTCCTCGACCGCCGCCAGCGCTGGCGGTGCCTCTTCCCCCCGTTTTCGGGCGAGATGCACGGCCACGCCGGCCTGCACCTTGATGACTGAGATCTGGTGGGTGAGCGAGTCGTGCAGTTCCCGCGCGATGCGCAGCCGCTCCTCGCTGGCGCGGCGGCTGGCGATCTCCTCCCGCGTCCGCTCCGCTTCCTTCGCCCGTTGTTCGGCCTGCCGCAGCGCCTCGCCGGCCGCTCCGCAGGCGAGTACCCATCCCAGCCCGAGGACGCCCTGGGCGAGCGCCTGACCCACCGGGGGGTCGCCAGGAGACGCCAGGGCCACGAACGGCTGCGCGGCCAATACGATCGCGGTCACCACCAGCATGGGTCGACGGTGGCCGGAGCGGGTCGCCGCGTACACCGCGAACAGCAACGCCACGGGTGGCACCTCGAAGCCGAGCGCCTGGTAGGCCAGCACGCACGCGGCTGTCACGACCAGCACGCCGACCGGTGCCCGCCGGCGAAAGGCCAGGACCAGCCCGTCGACCGCGAGCAGCACGTAGCCCAGCAGGCTCAGATCGGTCCGCTCGGGTGCGACGGAGGCTCCGGCGACCAGGAGCATCGCCGCTACGCACACGGCGAGCCCCCAGTGCCGGACCCCGGTCGCGATCTTGCTCATGCGGGCACCCTAACCGGTTCGCGTCGGTGGCGACGTCGCCTGCGGGGACGAGCAGCGGCGTACCGCGAACGCGGTAGACACGGCGCCGCGTGCGGCGGACATGGTAGGCACGTGCCGCGTGCGTGGCAGCCGAGAGTGCCCACGTCGGCGGGACGACCGACGGCTGAATCGCGGCCACGATCTAGGCACCGGCGACCGCCGACCTGATCGTGGGAGGGCTTCTGTGCGTGAACTGACTCGACGAGACGCCTTGCGGGCCGCGGTGGTCACGGCTGCGGCGGCATCGTCCTCGACGCCACCCTCGTACAAGGACTGCTCACGCCCGCGCTCGTCGCGCTGCTCGGCCGCGCCAGCTGGTGGTTCCCCGCCCCGCTGGCCCGCCTGCTGACAGCCCCGCCAGTAAGGAACCGGCCGGAACGCCGCATCCCAGCGGGTGCCCCCCGGCCGCCGAGACCCGCCGACGGATCGCCAGTCGCCCGTAGGTCTCACCACCACCGGAAAGGACCAACAATGTCAACGTACGTACGGCACGTCACCCCCGTCGCACCCGAGCGGGCCAACGGACTGGTGGCCAGGGTCTACGAGCAGGTCAACGCCGAGGCAAGCAGCATCGGTCCCGCCGTGCAGATGACCTCACCGGCGCCGGAGATCCTCGCCGCCGGCTGGAGCCTCAGCCGCGAAGCGCAACTCGTCGGAGCCGCGCCCGTTCTTGACAAGACGCTGGTGGCGCTCGGTGTGTCACAGGCGAACCATTGCCACTACGACACGCTCGCATGGCTGGGCGCCCTGCGGCTACTCGGCCGGCCGGACCTGGCCGACGCCGTCGACCGGGGTGAAGCACCTGCCGACGCGCGGCTCGCGGCACTGCTCGACTGGGCCCGATCAACCGCCACCGCGGGCGCTCCCGCGACCCTGCCCGGCGAACCGGTCGCCGAATACTTCGGCACGGCACTGTTCAGCCACTTCATCAACCGCATGGTGCTCGCCATGCTGCCTGCCGGCCTCACGCCCGGCACCCTGAACCCCGCCGACGAGCCGGCCTTCGAGGGCGCCCCGGTGTTCCGGCAATGGCAAACCGACCGGGCGCCCGGAGCCAGTCTGTCCCTGCTGGACGGCCTGCCCGAAGGGCATCTACCGGAGTGGGCCGCCGGCACCCCTGCGGGCAGGGCGTACGCCACCCTGGTCGCCGTCGCCGGGCAAGGAGCCGGGCTGCTCACCCCGGCGGCCCGCGACGTCGTACGTGGCGTCATCAGCGCGCATCGAGGCCGCCGCACCGTCAACATCGACCAACTGGACGAGCCGCTCTCGAGGCTGCCCGAACGGGAACAGACCGGAGCGCGCGTGGCCATCCTCGCCGGACTCGTACCGGAGGCCCTCACGGACGACGAGTTGGCCGCCTGGCGGGCAACGGACCGGCGGTACTCCGACCACTGCACCGTCTACCTGCTCGCGTACGGCGCCATGACCGCCGTCGGCCACATCGAAGAAGATCTCGCCGGAACCCAGACGCCTGGAGCGAAGAGTGCGTAGCCGAATCGCCCGGGCACTGGCCGTGCTGTCCACCGGGCTGCTCGCCGGCGCGTTCGCCTACGCCCTCGTCTCCGTCGTTCCCACCTTCGACGCGGTCCCCATGGACGTCCACCTGCGATACCGCACAGCGCTCATGTATAGGAACGGCATCTTCATGCAGGCGCTGATGGCGGTCAGCCTACTGACCTCGTTCTGGCTCGCGATCACACTGCGTGTCGCGACCCGTTGGTACGCCGCCGCAGCGGGCGTACTCGCACTCACCTCCCTGCTCGTCACCCGCTTCGGAAACGTCCCCATCAACGGAAAGATCAAGACGTGGTCCACGTCCTCGCTTCCGCCTGACCACGCCGAGCTCCTGCAACGCTGGGAGGTCTACCACGACATCCGTACCGCTACCGCCGTCACCGCGTTCCTGCTGCTGATCGTCCTCGTCGACAAGACTCGCCTGGCCCGCTCTGAAGGACATCGGTTCAGCTGACGATTCGTCCGATCCGCCCCGTACGACGCGCGAACGGTGCCACGATGCCGGCAGGGCGTGCCGGCGGTGGCCGCCCCCAGCCGAGAGGGGTCGACGTGAGCAGCGTCCCGACGGGCACGCCCCGCTGGGCCGACCTGGCCACCCCGGATCTCGCCGACGCGCGGCGCTTCTACCCGGAACTGTTCGGCTGGACCGGGCGGATCACGCCGGGGCCGGAGTCGTCTTCCTCCTCGAGAGCAGGGCGGTGGCCGGGGCCGGCCCGCCGGCCATCGACGTCATCGCCCTCGCCCGCACCGGTGCCGGCTGACAGCCGTCGGCTGTCGGGCCCGCCCGCCGCCATCCCGCCGAGAATCGCCCGAGCAGAGGAAGCGAAGCCGAAGCCATGACAGACATTCCACCGGGGGCACCCGCCTGGGTCGACCTGGTCACCACCGACCTCCCCGGCGCGGCGCGCTTCTACGCGCCCTTGTTCGGCTGGGCCGTCGCCGAGGCGGACCGGCAACCCGCGGCTGACGGTCACCTCGTCTTCCACCAGCAGGGCAAACCGGTGGCCGGTGCCGGGCCGGGGGCCGGCCCGCAACGGCCGCCTGCCTGGATGCCCTACCTGGCGACCGACGACGTCGAGGGGGCCTGCCAGCGGGTGACCGCCGCCGGCGGCCGGATCCTGACCGAGCCCTCCGACGTCCCCGGCTCCCGGCGGACGGCGCTCTTCGCCGACCCGGCCGGGGCGCCGTTCGGGGTGTGGCAGTCGCTCGGCATGCCGGGGGCCGAGGTGTTCGACGTACCCGGCTCGCTGACCTGGCCCGAGCTGACCACGCGGGAGTCGGACCGGGCCAGGGAGTTCTACGGGTCGGTGTTCGGCTGGACGGCGGACGACCAACCGATGGGCCCGATCACCTACACCACCTGGCAGCTGGACGGTCGTCCCGTCGCCGGGATGATGCCCATGATCGGCGAAGACTGGGGCGACCTCCCGTCCCACTGGATGGTCTACTTCGCGGTCACCGACACCGACAGGGTCGTCGCCGAGGCGCTACGGATGGGCGCGACGCTCGCCGTCCAGCCGACAGACCTGCCGCGGGGCCGGTTCGCGGTGCTCACCGATCCACAGGGGGCGTTCTTCTCGATCCTCGGGACTACTCCGCCCTGACCGTACGGGATCCGGCCGCACCGGCGGCCCGTGCTCGCCGTCGCCGACGCGGACGCTGGCCCGGTAGTGGGTGGCGAGCAGTTGCTCGGTGAGCACCTCGCGGCGAGTGCCGGAACATGCGAGGTTCTTACGGCTGTGGCAGCGCCACGATGGGCGTGCGTCGGGGCGCACCCGGACGCTCCGAGCGGGTCAGCTCGGCGAACCAGCGGCGGCCGGAGCGGAACACCTCGCCGACCACCAACCCGGCTGCCGCCGCCGTGCCCGCCACCGCGCACGTGTCGAGCCACGCCCAGCGGAAGGTCGGGCCCCGGTGCCGGCCGGATGCCACGTGGACCTGTCCCCGCCAGGTGCCGGAGCCGGGCGGCTCCAGCTCGACCAGCACTGTTCCCGCCGGCCGCAGCAACGCCCGGCACCGGCGCAGCAGCGCGATCGGGTCGCCCCCGATGCCGATGTTCCCGTCCAGCAGGACCGCGTGCGCCCAGCGTCCCTCCGCCGGCAACGGGCCGAACAGGTCGGCCCGCACGGCGACCGCGCCCCGGGCCCGGGTCAGCGCCACCGCCCGGGCCGACACGTCCACCCCGAGGGTGGTCAGCCCGGCCACGGTCAGCGCCAGGGTCACCCGGCCCGGGCCGCAACCCAGGTCGAGGGTGGGACCGGTGCAGCGGGTGGCCACCGCCGCCTCTGCCTTCCCGGCCGGCCCGTGCCACCGGTGCACCGGCAGGCGGCGGCGCAGTCCGCCGGCGGGCACCAGCCAGTGCGCGTTGTCGCCCCGGTCGCGCAGGGCGGCGGCGAAACCGTCCCCGGTCACGCCCGCACCACCATGGCGCGGCGCACCGCTGCGACCTGACGGGCGAAGCGGCCACCCGGGGCCGCCGCGGCCACCGCCCGCGCGTCCGACCAGTCGTCCACGTCCCGCAGCACCGGCAGCGGCATCGTGCGCAGCCCCCGCCCGGTCAGCGCGGACCACGTCGACCGGCCGGTGCGCGGAGTGGACATCGGCACCCCGCGCAGTGCGACCGCCTGCCGTGGGTCGCGTAGCCCCAGCGCCCACCAGCCGCCGTCGGCGGCCCGTCCCAGCACCGCCTCGGCGCCCGCCAGCCGGCGTACGGCGGCGGCCAGCCGCGCCGGGGTCAGCTGTGGGGTGTCCATCCCGATCTGGAGCACCCGACGGCCGGGGAACGCGGCGGCGACGTCGACGTGGGCGTTCGCGAGTCGGGCCGCGAAATCCACGCCCCGCTGCGGCAGGACCGGCCAACCGGCGACGGCGGCGGTCAGTTCGGCGGCGTCCTCGGCGTCGGTGAGGCGCCCGGCCAACACCAGCACCGGCGTCACCCCGGGAGTGTCCCGGACGGCGTCCAGGGTGTCGCGCAGCGCGGCGGCGGCCAGCTGGGCGGCCTGGACCGGGGTCGCCGGTGGGCAGAGCCGGGTCTTGACCACGCCGGGCACGGGGGCCTTGGCCACCACCAGCAGCACGGTCACCGGGGGCGCTCCACGGTGCGCAGCACGGCCGCGAAGTCCCGGGTGGCGCGCAGGGTGCCCCGGAACGAGCCGGAGACCTTGGAGCGGGTGCCCGTGGCACGCGGGGCGTACGCGACGTCGAGTTCGTGGATGCGCCAGCCCGCGGCGGCGGCCCGGATCAGCAGCTCCAGCGGGTAGCCGAAGGCCCGGTCGGTGACGCCGAGACCGAGCAACGCCTCCCGCCGGGCCACCCGCATCGGGCTGAGGTCACGCAGCGGGACCCCCCGGTGCCGCAGCAGCGCGGCGACCAGCGCCGTTCCGGCCCGGGCGTGCCAGGGCCAGACCCCGACCCGGACCGGCCGGCGACGGCCGACGGCCAGGTCGGCGCTCCCCCCGGCGACCGGGGCGACCAGGGCGGGCAGCTCCCGAGGGGAGAACGAGCCGTCGGCGTCCAGGACGCACACCAGTTCGGTCTCGGCGGCCTCGATCCCGGCGTGCACGGCCGCGCCGTACCCCCGACGGCGCTCATGGACCACCCGGGCGCCGTGCCGGGCGGCCACCTCGGCCGAGGCGTCCCGAGACCCGTTGTCCACCACGATCGCCCGGTATCCGGGCGGCAGCGCGGTCAGTACGGCGGGCAGCGCGGCGGCCTCGTCCAGGCACGGCAGCACCACGTCGATCGGTGTCGGCATACCCCGACGCTAAGTCCGCGCGGGGCGACCCGTTCCGCGTTCGGCCTTACGGAACGCCTACCGAACAGGCACTTCTTACCGTCCCGTGACGTACCGGCGACACGGCTGACAGGGGGGCGGGCAGACCGTACCGTCCGGTCGACATGAGACCCGGTGCCACACTTCCCCACTCGCCCGTGTCCGACCGCGTCCCGGCCCGCGACGGGGGCGACCTGGTCGTGCTGGGCGTCGAGGCGGCGCTGCTGGCCACGGCCGTGGTGATCGGCGCGGTGCTGAACCATCGGGGTGTGGACCTGCACGCCGAGGCCGCGCCGCTCTACGCCACCTGGCGGCCGCACCTGGGCTGGGGCACCCCGGTCGCGCTGCTGGTCGCCGTGGCCGTGCTCGGGCCGGGGCTGCGGTGGGCCCGAGCGGCCCGGTGGGGCCCGCTGCTGTTCGCCGGCTACCTGGCGGCGGTGGCCTGGACGCTCGCCCTGGCAATGGTGGACGGCTGGTCGGCCGGGCTCGCCCGGCGGCTCACTCCGCAGGCGGAGTACCTGCACGAGGTACCGCGGGTCACCGATGTCGGGCGGATGTTGGCCGGCTTCACCGACCGGATCCTCGACTTCCAGCCGGACTCGTGGTCCACCCACACCGCCGGCCATCCGCCGGGAGCCCTGCTGCTCTTCGTCGGGCTGGACCGGATCGGCCTGGGCGGCGGGACGGCGGCGGCGTTGGCCTGTGTCCTGGTCGGGGCGACCGTGGCGGTGTCCGTGCCGGTCGCGCTGCGGGCGCTGGGCGCGGGCGAGGCGGCTCGGGCGGTGCTGCCGTTCCTGGTGCTGCTGCCGGGGGCGGTCTGGGTGGGCGCCTCCGCCGACGGTGTCTTCACCGGTGTGGTCGCCGCCGGCTTGGCCCTGCTGGCGGTGCGGGGGCCCGCGTTCGCGCTGGCCGGCGGGCTGCTGCTCGGCTTCGCGCTGTACCTGTCGTACGGCTTCGTGCTGGTTGCGCCACTGGCCCTCGCGGTGCTGGCGGTGCGGCCGGCGCGCCGGCGCGGCGCGATGTTCGCCGGCGCGGCCGGGGTAGCCGCGGTGGTGGTGATGTTCACCGTCGCCGGCTTCCAGTGGTGGCGGGGGTACGACCTGGTGGTGGAGCGCTACTACCAGGGCTGGGCGGCCGACCGCCCGTACGGTTACTGGGTCTGGGCGAACCTGGCGGCGCTGCTGCTCGCTGCCGGACCGGTGGCCGGGCCGGCGCTGCGCCGCGCACTGCTCGCGGCTCGGGCGGGCCGAGGGGCGGTGACACGGGTCGGAAGTGGTCCGTCGGTCCCGTCGGCCGGCGGCCCGGAACCGGGTGGTTCGGCGGTGCGCGGCCTCGTGCGGCACCACCGGCTCGTCGCACTCGCGCGGCGGGTCCGGGGGTGCGAACCGACCGTGCTGCTGCCGGCCGCCGCCGCGCTGGCGGTGGCCGCCGCCGACCTGTCCGGGATGAGCAAGGCCGAGGTGGAGCGAATCTGGCTGCCGTTCGCGGTCTGGCTGCTGGTCGCCGTTGCGCACCTGCCCGCGCCGGCTCGGCGTTGGTGGCTGGCGGGGCAGGCGCTGACCGCCCTCGCCGTGAACCACCTGCTGTTCACCGTCTCCTGACCGAAGCCGACGCCGGGCGGGAGCGGGTGGGGCTGCGACCCGGGGACGGTCCGCCGGCGGAGTCGCCGGGCGGCCAGCGGGCGCCGGGTGCGGTGGTGTGGTCAGACCGCCACGGCGGCGGGCTCGCGCAGCGGGTCGGTGGCGAAGGCAGTCACCCCGTCGACGAAGCCGACCCGGGCGACATAGCCGAGCAGTTCGCGTGCGCGAGCGGGGTCGGCCACCACGTGCCGCACGTCCGCAGCCCGGGCCCCGCCGACCACCACCGGCGCCGGACCACCCATCGCCGAGGCCAGGGTGGCGGCCAGGTCGCCGACGGTGTGCGGCTCGCCGGAGCAGACGTTGACCGGCACCAGGCCGTCCGGCGCCGGCGCGGTCAGGGCCAGCAGGTTCGCCCGCGCCACGTCGGTGACGTGCACGAAGTCGCGCCGCTGCCGGCCGTCCTCGTAGACGCGCGGCGGCCGGCCGTCCGCCAGCGCCGACCGGAAGATCGACGCGACCCCGGCGTACGGGGTGTCGCGGGGCATCCGGGGACCGTAGACGTTGTGGTAACGCAGCGCCCACACCCCGCCCCCGGTCTGCCGACCCCAGGCGGCGGCCAGGTGCTCCTGCGCCAGCTTGCTGGCCGCGTACGTGCTGCGCGGCTCCAGCGGGGCATCCTCGGGCACGAGCGCCGGGGTGAGGGTGCCGGTGCACTCCGGACAGGTGGGGTCGTACCGGCCGGCGGCCAGGTCGGCCGGATGCCGCGGGGTGGGCCGGACGACGCCGTGCCGGGCGCACACGTAGCGCCCCTCGCCGTACACCACCATCGAGCTGGCCAGCACCAGGCGGGACACTCCGGCCCGGTGCATCGCGGCGAGCAGCACCGCCGTGCCGTAGTCGTTGTGGCTGGCGTAGTCGGGGGCGTCCGACGGGTCCAGCCCGTGTCCGACCATCGCCGCGTGGTGACAGACGGCGTCGACGCCGCTCAGCAGGTCGTCGAGGAGCCTCGGGTCCCGGATGTCCCCGACCACCGGGTCGTGCCGGCGGGACCATTCGGGTAGGGCGCCCCCGTGTGCCTGTGGCAGCAGCGCGTCCAGGCACACCACGTGGTGCCCCTCGGCGACGAGCAGGTCCGCAACCTGCGATCCGATGAATCCGGCGGCGCCGGTGACGAGTACCCGCATTCCCGTCACGCTAAATCAGACCGGTGGCCCCGCGGGCCGGTTCCGGTCGGACGTCAGCCTCCCGTAAGGACCGGCGGTGAGCCTTCGGTGATGCGGCAAAGTCAGCCGGCGGGCGGTGCTGCCGGTTAGCGTGCTGCACGAGGGCCCGCCGCGCCGGGCTCGACGACTCGCCGCCAGGAGAAACGTGCCCATCGACCCGCCGCCAGACCCGCCTCCGGGGCCCGACCCTGGCGGGCCGACGCGGGCGTCCGGCCGGCCCGAGCCCTCCGCCGTGCCACCCCGGCCGCCCGCCGTCGGGACAACCGACAGCCAGGGGTACGCCTACCCGGCGCGGCTGTGGCGGGCGCTGGACCGGCACCGCCCGCCGGGTGCCGGGGCTGCCGCCGACGCCTGGCGCAGCCCGGTACGCGGCCCGTGGCTGACCTCGGTGTTCGGTGCCGTCCTGCTTGCCGCTCTCCCGCTGGTGGTCATCACCGGGCTGTTGGACTGGATCGCCTACGGTCCCCGCCTCGGCCAGGCGCTTCCGCGCGACGTGGGCTGGCTGCACCCGCCCGTCTTCGACTGGCCGACCCGCCCGGCCTGGCTGTTCCGGGTCACACAGGGCCTGCACGTGACACTCGGCATCGTGCTGGTGCCGGTGGTGCTGGCCAAACTCTGGTCGGTGGTGCCGAAGCTGTTCGACTGGCCGCCGGCTCGATCGACGGCTCAGGCGTTGGAGCGGCTGTCGCTGTTGCTGCTGGTCGGCGGGATCCTCTTCGAGATGGCCACCGGCCTGCTCGACATCCAGTACGCCTACCTGTTCGGGTTCGACTTCTACACCGCGCACTGGTACGGCGCCTGGGTCTTCACCACCGCCCTGGTCACCCACGTGGCGATCAAGTTGCCCCGGATGGTCTCCGCGCTGCGCGGTCCGGGCTTCGCGCGTACCCCGTCGGCCGGGACCCGACCGGAGCCGGCGGACCCGGACGGTCTGGTTGCCCGGCGCCCCGGTGCGGCGACGATGAGCCGACGCGGTGTTCTGGCCCTGACCGGGGGCGGCGCGCTGCTGCTCGCGGCGCTGACCGTCGGGCAGAGCATGGACGGCGTGCTGCGCCGCACCGCGCTGCTGCTGCCTCGGGGCCGGCGGCACGGCGACGGGCCGAACGACTTCCCGGTGAACCGCAGCGCTGCCGCAGCCGGCGTCCAGTCCGCCGACACCGGGGCGAACTGGCGGCTCAGCGTGCGGGGCGGCGGCCGCAGCGTGGAGTTGGACCGGAACGGCCTGCTCGCGATGGCCCAGCACACCGCGGACCTGCCGATCGCCTGCGTCGAGGGCTGGTCGACGGCGCAGACCTGGACCGGGGTGCGGCTGCGCGACCTCGCCGCCCTGGTCGGCGTGCCCGGGTCCGCCCCGGCGCGGGTCCGATCGCTGGAACGGAGCGGCCTGTTCCGTCAGGCCCGGTTGCAGCCCAACCAGGTCCGCGACCCGGAGTCGTTGCTCGCCCTGCGGGTCAACGGTGTCGATCTGTCCCTCGACCACGGCTACCCGGCGCGGATCATCGTGCCGGCACTGCCCGGTGTGCACTGCACCAAGTGGGTCCGGGAGATCACCTTCGGGGAACGTGCCGATGGTTGAGTTCCGGCGCGGCTACGGCGCCGCGCCCTGGCACCTGCTGCTCCTGCTCGGCTGTTTCGCGGTGACGGGCTGGATCGCGTTGCGGCTGTCCGGGGAACCCGCCGCAGGCCGGATGCTGCTCTGGTTCCTCGGCGCGGTCATCGCCCACGACCTGTTCCTGTTCCCGGTCTACGCGTTGATCGACCGGGGGCTGCGCGCCGTCCCGGGGCACCGAGGCGCACCGTCGGCGCTGAACCACGTGCGGGTGCCCGCGCTTGCCGCCGGGCTGCTGCTCCTCGTCTACCTTCCCGGCATTCTCGGCCTCGGCGACGAGACATACACAGCGGCGACCGGCCTGGCCCCGCGACCGCTGCTGGCCCGCTGGCTGGCGATCAGCGGGGCGCTCTTCGCCGCCAGCGCGGCGCTCTACGCGTTGCGGCGCCGCTGACCCTTCCACAGCTTCGCCGGCGTCTGGCGCCTGGGCTCGCGACGCCCTGCGCATCTCGTCGCACCGGAAATCGAGTAGACAGGGGAATTGTATCGAGTTACAAGTTGTAAGCATGTACAGGATTGGCCAGGAGGTGACGTCGTGCGGGTCATGAGCCGGGACGAGGTGCGCGGTGCGATCGCGAACCTGGACGCGGTCGAGAGCAAGGTCCGTCTGCCGGCCTGGTTCGACGAGGTCGCGTGGGGCAAGCTCGACTACCTCGGGTGGCGAGACCCCCGAGCGCCACTGCGGGCCTACCTGGTCACCGACATCGACGGCACGGCGTCGGGCGCCTTGCTCCGCCAGAGTCCGAGCCGGGCTGAGCTCGGCGGACGAGCGGTCATGTGCTCGCTGTGCCACTTCATGCGGCGCTTCAACGAGGTCGCCCTCTTCTCCGCGCCGCGCCCCTCCGCGGACAAGCGCCAGCGGCTGAGCACGCTCGGCATCCTCGTGTGCACCGACCTCGACTGCGCCACGAAGGTACACAGCGCGCCCGTCCTCGGACCGTTCGACCCACCGGTTGACGAAATCATCCGGGCGCGCAGGGAGGGGCTGCGGATGCGTACCGTCGCGTTCCTACGCTCGGTGTCGAGCACTCCGAGAACCGTACGAGGGAGCAGCTACTAGTGGTTGCTTTCCTTTCTAGATCTGTCGAGAGTTGACTGTTGTGGGGAGTGTTTATCGGATCGGTGAGTTTGCCGAGCGGGTGGGCCGTTCGGTGAGCACGGTGCGTCGGTGGGAGGCGGAGGGCCGGATCGCGGCCCGTCGTCTGCCGTCGGGTCAGCGGTATTTCGACGATTCGGATGTGCGCAGGGTGCTGCAGCCGGGCTTCGCCGCCGGGCGGCGGAAGGTTGTGGTGTACTGCCGGGTCTCGTCGTCGGGTCAGAGGTCCGACAAGCAGATCCTGCAGGACCGGACCGATCGCCACCGGACCAGACTGCCGGTCCAGGACTCCAGCCCGGCCACCGCTGGACGGAGAGCGAACTATCCGAACCGCTCAGCCATGAGCAACGAGTAGGAAGCAGGGGATGATGGCGTACCTGGCGCGTGCGGAGCGGCGCCGCTCGATCGTCGAGGCGGCGGCCGCCGTGGTCGAGCGCGACGGCTTGAGCGCGGTGACGGCCAGAATCGTGGCGGACGAACTTGGTGGGTCGCAGGGCCAGATCCACCACCACTTCGCGTCAACCGACGAGCTCGCCGCCGAGGCCTGGCAGCACTACGCCGCGCAGCAGATCGATGAGTACGAGCGCGACGTCGACGGCCTCGATGCGTACGACGCGCTCGTGCTCTTCTTCGCCGACCTCGTGAGCGCCGACGGGGACGGGCACGCGCTGGCGCGGTGGGCCGAGGCGGGCGCACACGCGCAGCAGCGTCCCCTCGTCGCGAGGAGCTACGTCGAGACGCTCTCGCGGCTGACCGACGTCCTCGCCTCGGTCTTGGCCGGGGACTCCGAGGCCGCGCACGCCCGAACGGCCGCCTGGCGGATCCTCATGCTCGGAGTCGGGCTCGCCGGGCTCACCCGCATCACCGAGGACTCACCCGTGCCGGCTCGTGACGCCATGCTGTCGGCGATCGGAGCAGAGACGGGCCGACGCTGAACCACCCCGAGAGGCGCGGCGGTGGATGGATGCCCAGGAGCGCTCGGGCACCGGACGAGCGTGCGGAAGTCGGGCTGATGCGCCAGGTCCATTGAGACCGACCCACGGTACGGCCCCGTGCCGCCCTCAGTTCCCGTGCACTGGGGCGTCCGGGAGGGTGATCGCGGTGGCGGCCTGACGGATCGGCTCGGTGACCCGGCGGATCATACGCTCCCGGCCGGGCAGGTGCGGCATGAGTCGCAGCATCAGTACCTGGAACCGGATCTGGGCGGCCGAGCGCAGCACCATGCCCTTGAGGTTGCGTTCGGCGAGCTGCTGGTTCACCTCGACGAACGGGCGCATCCGCTGCTCGTAGTCGGCGTACCCGACCACCGGGTCGCCTGCCGTGGCGAGCGAGGTGGCCAGCACGTACGCCCCGACCAGGGCCAGGCTGGTGCCCTGCCCCGAGGCGGGCGACGCCCCGTACGCGGCGTCGCCGATCAGCCCGATCCGGCCCGTCGACCAGCGGTCCATCCGTACCTGGCTCATCGAGTCGAGGTAGAAGTCCGGCGCGTCCCACATCGCGTTCAGCAGTCGCGGCACCTGCCACCCCATGCCGGCGAACGCCTCCGCCAGCAGCGCCTTCTGCCCCGCCAAGTCGCGGTGGTCGTGCCCGGCCGGCGGTGAGGGGAAGAGGAAGAGCGCCCTGGCGTCGTCAGCGCCGACAGTGCGGTAGACGCCGACCGTGCGCCCGGGGGCCGGGTGCATGAGCTCGGTGCGATCGACACCGAACTCGGCCGGCACCGAGAAGACCGCGATGTGGTGCCCGAGCGGCCGCAGGTGGGACGGCTCGGGCCCGAAGGCCAGCCGGCGCACCGTGGAGTGCAGCCCGTCCGCTCCGATAACCAGGTCGAACGTCCGGCGCGGACCACGCTCGAACGTCACCTCGATCCCGTCGGGGACCGGGGTCGTCGCAGCGATCGAGTCTCCGAAGACGTACTCCACGTCGTCGGTGGCGGCGGTGAGGATTCGCGCCAGATCGCCGCGCATGATCTCGGCGTCGTCGCCCTCCCGACCGCCGAAGAGCTGGGCATCCATGGTGGCGAGCTGGGCGCCGTCGGCGTCCACGAACCGGGCCAGCCGCATGCCGGTGTCGTGCCGTCGCATCTGCTCCAGAAGGCCCATCCGGTCGATCACCTCGAGGCCGGCGCCCCGGATGTCCACCTTGTAGCCGCCGTCGCGGGGCGCGGGGGCGCGCTCGACGACGGTCGGACGGAAGCCGTAACGACGCAGCCACCAGGCCAGGGCAGGGCCGGCGACGCCGGCACCGGAGATCAGGATGCTCATCATGCGAGTCATAGTACAAACGTGTGAGACGCTTGTGCAAGACGTCTGTCCAGTAGATCGGCTAGGCTGTCGGCATGGGCAATCGGGAGGACCTGCTCGCGGGCGCGAAGCGCTGCCTGATGGAGAAGGGGTATGCGGCCGTCACCGCACGGGACATCGCCGCCGCCTCGGGCACCAGCCTGGCCGCCATCGGCTACCACTTCCGTACGACGAGGGCGCTGCTCGACCAGGCGCTCGTCGAGGCGATGGCGGAGTGGGGCGAGGAGTTGCGGCGCGCCCTCGCGGTCGACGCCGGGCCGGACGCCACGCCGGAGCAACGGTTCGAGGTGGCCTGGAACGAGATCATCGAGTCCTTCGCCCGGCTGCGGCCGCTCTGGGCCATCCAGTTCGAGCTGATCGCCCAGATGGACCGCACCCCGGAACTACGCGAGGCGTTCGCCACTGCCAACCACGAGGCCCGGCTGGGGCTGGCCGAGATCTTCCACCGCCTCGACCCGGCTGCCGACGAGGCGGAAGCGCTGAGGCTCGGTTCCTTCCATCAGGCGCTGCTCGGCGGTGTGGCGGCTCAGTGGCTGGTCGACCCGGACAGCGCACCGTCCGCCCAGGACCTGATCCGGGCGCTCCGCACGATCGCGGGGCAGTTCACCACCTGAGTGGCGCAGCCAAGGTGTTGCCGGGCTGACGAGGTCCGGCGCCGCTGTCAGCCCGCGAAGGTGTACTCGGGGAACCCCGGCACACCGGGGCGGATCCGGAACAGCGCCCCGGCCGGGGAACGGTCGTCGGCCGGCAGGCCCTGGCAGGAGGTGGTGATGTAGAGGTCACCGTGGTCGGGGCCGCCGAACGCGCATGCGGTGGGGCGCCGAACCGGCAGCGCCACGACGGCGGTGAGGCGGCCGTCCGGGGCGTACCGGTGGACGACGCCCCCGTCCCACAGAGCGACCCAGACGCCGCCCTCGACGTCGAGGCAGAGTCCGTCCGGCGTGCCCGCGTCGGGCGGCACCGCGACCACCGGCCGTCGGTCGTGCAGTTCGCCGGTGGCCAGGTCGAAGGCGAAGGCGTCCATCCGGTGGGTGGCCGAGTCGACATACCAGGCGGTCCCGCCGTCCCGGGTCCAGGCCAGGCCGTTGGAGACGGTGAGCCCGGTGAGCACCGTCTCGACGGCACCGCTCGGGCTGAGCCGGTGCAGCGCGGCCCGACCCGGCGCGGCGTCGTACGCCATCGAGCCGCAGTAGAAGCGCCCGAGCGGGTCGCATCCGCCGTCGTTCATCCGGACCGACGGGTCCGACCAGAGCTCGGGCAGCAACTCCACCGAGTCGTCCCCGAGCAGCGCGAAGCCCCGCTCGACGGCGGCGACGAGGCCACCGCCGGATCGCGGGCGCAGGGCCGCGACCACCGGGGCGACGTGCCGGCGGCTGACCGCCCCGGTGGCCGGGTCCAGCGCCAGGATGTCCCCGACCAGCATGTCGACCCAGCGCAGCCGCTGGTCGTCGGGGCACCACACCGGCCCTTCGCCGTGTCCCGCGACCGCCGGCGTGACCTGTTCCGCGACGACCATCGAACCTCCCTGGTGTGCCCTACGTGGCGTGGGCTGCCCCATATCACCGTCGCCGGCGGGGTGCAGCTCGTCCGGTGTTCACAGGTAGTCGGCGGGCCAGTGGAAGGCCCCGGGCGCGCCGGTGATCGCGGCCAGGTGGTCGGGTGCCGCGTGGATCGGCCGGACCATGCCGGTGGTGTCGGCCTCGGTTGCCGAGTCGGTCAGGAGACACGGTAGTGCCGCCCGGATCGCCGGGTCGGCCGGCAGCCGGGCCGTACAGTGTCGTACGTCGCGTCGGGCGGCGGTGCGGGCGACGGCGCTGAACAGGGCGCGCAGGGCGTCCGGCCGGTCGGGGCGGGCAGCGGCCTCGACCACTCGGACGCGCCCGGGAGACCACTGCGCGGCCAGGTAACCCGCCGTCCGGCCGTGGTGCCGGGCCACCAGCATCTCGGTGGGTGGGGCGTACCAGACCGGCACCCGGAGCCGCCAGTCGTCGGCGTCCCGCACGGTGCTCAGCGGCCGGTGGGCGTTGAACGACTCGTGCACCGGGGCGAGTTCCGCCCAGTCCACCGGGGATTGCGCCCGCACGGTCCAGCCCGGCGGCAGGGGGGCGCCCGCCGCCGGTCGACCGCTCGGATGGCGCAGGGTGAACGTGCGGTAGCCGCTGCTCAGGTAGACGCCCGGTGTGCCGGTGAACAGCAGCGACCAGGCGCAGCCGTCCGCCGCCATCGCCGCGACGGCCAGGTCGAGCAGGCGGCGGATGTGACCCCGACCGCGTGCCTGGACCCGGGTGGCGACGTTGGCGACCCCGCCGACCAGGTCGATGCTGCCGGTGGCGTTGCGTACCCGGCGGGGCAGGTAGTAGACGGCGGCGACGACCGCTCCGGCCTCCACCGCGACGAACGTGCGTCGGAAGCGGTCGCGGTCGTGGGCGTAGAGACGGGTCACGTGCGCGTCCGTGAACGCCTCGGCCCACGTGGCGTAGAGCGACGGTACGTCCGTCGGCGTGGCCGGACGGTACTCGACGGGGGCGGTCACGCGGGCGCGAGCACGTTGCGCTGCCGGCCGAGCCCGTCGATCTCCGTCTCCATCACGTCGCCGGCCGCCAGGTAGGGGAACCGGCCGGACAGCGCCACCCCCTGCGGGGTGCCGGTGTTGAGGACGTCGCCCGGTTCCAGCACGGTGAACTGGGACAGGTGCCAGATCAGGTACGCCACGTCGAAGATCATGTCGACGGTGCGGGAGTCCTGCCGAGGCTCGCCGTTGACCCACGAACGTAGCCGCAGCGCCTGCGGGTCGCCCACCTCGTCCGGCGTGACCAGCCACGGGCCGAGCGGGTTGAAGGTCTCGCACGACTTGCCCTTGGACCACTGGCCGCCGGGGTCCGCGAACTGGTAGTCCCGTTCGGACACGTCGTTGGTGACCGCGTACCCCGCCACGTGGGCCAGCGCCTCAGCCGGGGAGTCCAGGTAGCGGACGCGTCTCCCGATCACCACGGCCAGTTCCACCTCCCAGTCGGTCCTCGTCGAGCCACGCGGAACCAGCACCTGGTCGTACGGACCCACCACGGTGTTCGGCGACTTGTGGAACAGGATCGGCCGCTCGGGCGGGGCGACTCCGGACTCGGCGGCGTGCGCGCTGTAGTTCTGCCCGATGCAGAGCACCGCCCCGGGCCGGGCGATCGGGGCGCCGATCCGCTCCCCGGTCACGTCGAGCAGCGGCAGCGGCCCAGCCGCTCGGACGCGCTCGACGGGGTCCGCGGCGAGGAACGCCGCGTCGATGTCGGCGGTGATCCCGCTCAGGTCGAAGTGGTTGGTGCCGTCGAACAGCACCGGCCGCTCGGCGCCGACCGGGCCGACTCGCATGAACTTCATGGTTTCCTCTCTGCCGAAAGCGGGGCCGCGGGCGGGCCCGGGTCCAGCGCGTACGGGTCGGGTGGGGACGGCGGGTCAGCCCGTGCGGGACAGCATCTCGGGCGTCACCGCGTGGGCGAGGGGTCGACCGGTCACATGCCGGATGATCTCGTCGACGACGATCTCGCCCTGCCGGCGGCGACCCTGCACGGTCCCGGCGGCCTGGTGCGGGGTGAGCAGCACGTTGGGCAGCGCCCGCAGCGGGTGGCCGGTGGGCAGCGGCTCCTCGTCGAAGACGTCCAGCGCGGCGTCGATCCGGCCGCAGGCCAGCTCCGCGACGAGCGCCGCCTCGTCGACCAGCCAGGACCGGGCGGTGTTGACCAGCCCGGCGCCGTCGGGCAGCAGCGCCAGCTCGCGGGCACCGAGCAGGTGCCGGGTCTCCGGCAGGGTCGGCGCGTGCAGCGCGACGATCCGGCTACCGGCGAGCAACTCGTCCAGGCCGACCAGCCGGACGCCGAGCGTGGTGGCGTCCGTCGCGGTCAGGGTCGGGTCGTACACGCTGACCTGCGCCCCCAGGGCCCGGACCAGCTCCAGGTACGCCCGACCGGTGCGGGACGCGCCGACGACGCCGACCGGGCAGCCGAGGATCTCGTGCCTGGGTGGCGCCTGTTCCGCCCGGCTCCAGCTCGTGCCGCCGCGCAGCGCGTGGTCGAAGCGGGGCGTCTGGTGCAGCAGGGCCAGGGTGAACGCGAGCGCGACCTCGGCCACCGACCGGGCCATGCCCTGCCCCGCCTGGGTGACCGTGATGCCGCGGGCGAACACCTCGGGGGTCACGAACGGCTTGACCGACGCGCCGGTGTGCGCGATCAGCCGGAGCACGGGGGCGCGGTCCAGCAGGGGCGCGTCGAGCCGGGGAACGCTCCAGGAGGTCACCAGCACCTCGGCCCGGGCCAGCAGCGGCGCCAGGTCGGTGCGGGTGAGTGCCGCGTGGTCGTCGACCAGCGTGGCGTCGGTGACGGTGGTCAGCCGGTCGGCGACCCGGTCGGGGAAGAACTGGGCCCGCAGGGTGGCCGGTACGGACACCACGGTGACCGGACGGTGCCGGCCGGGGAGCGTGGTCACAGGCCGGCTGTCCGGCGCCTCGGGCCTGCCGGCCGCGCCGGCCCCGGGCGGCTCACCGGAGCCAGTCATCGCGATGCTCCGCGACGAAGTCGTCGTCCGTCAGCCACGGGTACGCGGTGGCGACCCGGGTCAGCTCCTCGGCCTGGCCGGGCGACAGCCCCTCGGCCGGGTCGAGGCACCACACCCCGTCGAGCAGCCCCTGCCGGCGCAGCACCTCGTGCACGCCGGCGATGCAGCCGTCGAAGTCGTTCGCCGCGTCGAACACCGCCGCGTTCGCGTCCGTGAGCGCCGCCGCGCGGGCGGTCAGCTCCGCCAGTGCCGCCGCGTCGCCCGAGCGGGCCGCCCGCACCCGGTCGAACATCGCCACCGCCGCGCGGGTCCACACCGCCCACTGGCCGAGCAGCCCGCCGACGAACCGGCGGCCGGCGAACTCGCCGAGCAGGTCGCCGAGGATGTGGTCGTCGTTGCCGGTGTACAGGGCCACCTCCGCGGCCCGGTCGGCGGCGGCGATCCCGCGCACCGCCTCCAGGGTGCGGTACCTGTCGAACGGGGCCAGCTTCACCGCGACCACCGACGGCAGGTCGGCGAACGCCCGCCAGAACGCCGGGGACAGGCGCGGGCCGCCGATGGCCGGCTGGAGGTAGAAGCCGATCACCGGCAGCACGTCGCCGACCGCGCGCGCCCGCTGGAGCAGGTACGCCTCGTTGGCACCCGGCACGACGGGGGACAGCAGCACGGCGTGGTAGCCCAGCCCGGCCGCCAGTTCGGCCTCGGCGACGGCCTGGACGGTGGGGCCGCACGCCCCGGCGACCTTCACCACCGGCCGGCCGGCCTCGGCGTCGACGGTCTCGGCGGCCAGGGCGAGCACCGGCCGCAGCAGTCCGGCCTCCCGGACGGCGAACTGCGTGGTGTGCACGCCGACGGCGAGTCCGCCCGCCCCGGCGGCCAGGTAGTAGCGGGTCAGCGCCCGCTGCCGCCGCTCGTCGAGGCGACGGTCGGCGGTCAGCGCCAGCGGGTGCGCCGGGATGACGGTGCCTTCGCGCAGCAGTTCCAGGGACACGGTCAGAACCTCCCGTCGCGGACGGCGAACTTGGTGGGCTTGCCGGAGGTGGGCAGCCCGGCGGCCAGCCAGTCGGCCTGCCAGTCGACCAGGGTGCCCAGCGGGACGTCCGGGTAGCCGAACAGCGCGTGGCAACGGCCGGCGTCGTTGAGCAGCGCCGTGGGCGCCTCGGTGCCGGCGTACGTCACCGGCCTGCCCAGCCGCGCGCCGAACCGGGCGGCGATCCGGCGCACCGGCGCGGTCTCCGGGCCGGTCAGGTTCAGGGTGCACACGTCGGCGCAGGCGTGCCGCAGCGCCCGCAGGGCGACCTCGTTGGCGTACCCCTGCCACACCACGTTGACGTGGCCGGTGGTGACGTCGACCGGGTCGCCGGCCAGCACCGCCTGCCCGATGTCGGCGAGCACCCCGTAGCGCAGGTCGACGGCGTAGTTGAGCCGGAGCACCGCGACCGGGGTGCCCCGCGTCGCGGCGGCGTGCGCGAAGACCTGCTCGCGCCCGAGGCAGCTCATCGCGTAGTCGCCGAGCGGGCCGGTCGGGTCGGTCTCCAGGCAGCCGCCGGAGGCCACCGGCACCATCGGGTAGACGTTGCCGGTGGAGAACGCGGCGATCCGGGCGGCCGGGTAGCGGCGGGCCACCGCGGCGGGCAGCACCGCGTTGACCATCCAGGCCAGGTAGGGGGCGGTGGCGGTGCCGAACTTCGCGCCCACCATGAAGATCACGTCGCGGGCGTCGGGCAGGCCGCCCAGGTCGCCGTCGCCCAGCAGGTCGAACGCCACCGGCTCCACCCCGTCGGCGGCCAGCGCGTCGGCCGCCGCCCGGTCCGACCAGCGCGACACCGCGTACACCCGGTCGCCGGTGCGGCCGGCGGCGTCGAGCCCCCGGCGGGCCAGCCGGCACAGCGACGGGCCCATCTTGCCCCCGGCGCCGAGCACCACCAGGTCGCCGGAGTCGCCGGCCAGGTCGGCGACGAGCGCCGCCGACGGCCGGGTCAGTCGGTCCTCCAACTCGGACTCGCTCTTGAATGCTGGTTTCCTCATCGGATTCCTTCCGTGGATACCCCCGCCCTCAGGCGAGAGGAAACGAAACCTCTGCGGAGCGGGTAGGAAAGTCGATCCACCGTCAAGGTGGGTCGGCGTCTACCCGCATGGCACCGCAGGGCTCACGAAACAAATGTGCGAATATATGAGCCGTGTCCAGGAGCGTGAAGCGGGCTTTCAAGTACCGCTTCTATCCGACCGGGGCGCAAGCCGCTGAGCTTGAGCGCACGTTCGGCTGTGTGCGGAAGGTCTACAACCTGGCGCTGGCCGCGCGTACCGAGGCGTGGACGTTGCGGCAGGAACGAGTCAATTACAACGCCACCTCGGCGATGCTGACCGCCTGGAAGAAGACCGAGGAACTGGCCTACCTCAACGAGGTTTCCTCGGTACCGTTGCAGCAGGCGCTGCGCCACTTGCAGGTGGCATTCACGAACTTCTTCGCCAAGCGGGCCGGTTACCCCACCTTCAAGAGCAAGAAGAAATCTCGTCGGTCGGCGGAGTACACCACCAGCGCGTTCCGCTACCGAGACGGGAAGCTCACCCTGGCGAAGATGACCGAACCGCTGGACATCGTGTGGTCGCGCCCCCTGCCCGAGGGTGCGACGCCGTCCACGGTGACCGTCTCGCAGGACGCGGCTGGCCGGTGGTCCGTGTCGCTGCTCTGCGACGACGTGATCCCAGACGCCCCGGCCGCGAACGCCGCCGTCGGGGTAGACGCCGGACTCGACAGCCTGCTCACTCTCTCCACCGGAGAGAAGATCGTCAACCCCCGGCACGAACGCGCCGACCGGGCCCGACTCGCCCGCGCGCAGCGGAACCTGTCCCGTAAGGAGAAGGGCTCGGTGAACCGGGCCAAAGCCCGGCTCAGGGTGGCCCGGGCGCACGCCCGTATCGCCGACCGGCGGCGGGACCATCTGCACAAGCTGTCCACTCGACTCGCTCGTGAGAACCAAACGATCGTGATTGAGGATTTGACCGTGCGGAACATGGTCAAGAATCACACGTTGGCCCGCGCCATCTCGGACGCGGCGTGGCGACAGTTCCGCACCATGCTGGAGTACAAGGCCGACTGGTACGGCCGTGAGCTGATCACGGTTGACCGCTGGTTCCCGTCCTCCAAGCTGTGCTCGGCCTGCGGGGCGCTGGCCGAGACGATGCCGCTGGACGTGCGGACGTGGGCGTGCCAGTGCGGCGCGGCCCACGACCGTGACATCAACGCGGCGCGCAACATTTTGGCCGCCGGGCTGGCGGTGTCTGCCTGTGGAGCTGGTGTAAGACCTCAACGGGAGTCCTCCCGAACGGGGCAGCCGGCGGTGAAGCAGGAAACCTCTGGGGCGACCCAGGGAATCCCCTCCCCTTCAGGGAGGGAAGGATGTCAACCCTTGATTCCGGACATGGTGACGCCCTCGGTGAAGTACCGCTGGCCGACGAGGTAGGCGGCGAAGATCGGCACGAACGCGACGACCGAGCCGGCGAGCATGACGTTGAGCGGCACGTTCTCCTGCTGGAGGGAGGCGATGCCGACGGTGAGCGTGCGCATGTCCCCGCTCTGCCCGATGATCAGCGGCCAGAGCAGGTCGTTCCAGTGCCACAGGAAGACGAACACGCCGAGGGTGGCCAGGATCGGCTTGCACAGCGGCAGCACGATCTGCACGAACATCCGCCACTCCGACGCGCCGTCGATGCGCGCCGCCTCGAAGAGTTCGTCGGGCAGGCCCTGGATGAACTGCCGCATCAGGAAGACCGCCTGCGCGTTCGCGAGCGTCGGCAGGATCAGCCCCCAGTAGGTGTCGACCCCGCCGACCTTCGCGATCAGGATGAAGGTCGGGATGAGGGTGACGTGGTAGGGCACCATCACCATCGCCAGGAACGACCAGAACATCGTCTCCCGGCCGGGGAAGCGCTTCTTCGCGAACGCGTACCCGGCCATCGCGGCGAGCAGGAGCACCGCGACGACGCTGACCACCGAGTAGATCGTGGTGTTCAGCAGCCACCGCAGGATGCTCCGCGAGTCGAGCACGGTGGCGTACGCGTCGAGGTCGATCGGCCAGGGCAGCAGGCTGCCGGGGAACTCGACGGCAGCGGTCGGCTTCAGGCTCAACACGACCATCGCGTAGAACGGGAACAGGGTGACCACGCTGGCGACGGCGAGCAGCACGTACCGCAGCGCGGTGCCGGCCGGACCCGGCTGCAACGCCCGGTACGACCGACGCCGCCGCTTCGCCGGCGGGGGTGGCGTGGTGGGCGCGGGCGTGGGGGCGGTGCTCGTGGCGGTCACTTGTTCCTCCCGAGGGCCAGCCGCTGGACCAGGGCGACGACCAGGGTCATCACGAACAGGGCCACCCCGATCGCGCTGGCGTAGCCGAGGTCGAAGTACTTGAAGCCCTGGTCGTACAGGGCCATGACGAGGGTGTAGCTGGCGCGGGCCGGGCCGCCGCCGGTCATCGCGTACACGAGGTCGAAGACCTGGAAGGAGGCGGTGGTCTCGATCACCAGCAGGAAGAACAGGACCGGCTTGAGCTGGGGCAGCACGATCCAGCGGAACCGCTGCCACGGGCCGGCGCCGTCGGTGAGCGCCGCCTCCTCCTGCTCGCGGGGCAGGTCCTGGAGCCGGGCCAGCACGATCAGCATGCCGTACCCGAAGTGTGACCACACGCCGACCAGCGCCAGCGCCGGCACCACCAGCGCGCTGGAGGCCAGCCACGAGTCGTCGGGCAGGCCGAGCCAGCCCATGATCCGCGACCACGGGCCGTCGGAGGAGAACACCCAGGAGAAGACGGTGGCGACGAGGACCAGGCTGGTGACCACCGGCAGGAAGAACACCGACCGGAAGAAGCCGACGCCGCGGAAGCCGCGCCGGACCAGCAGCGCCAGCCCGACCGACACGGCCACGGTCAGCGGCACGTACAGCAGGGTGTAGACGACGGTGACCCGCAGCGACTGCCAGAACACCGGGTCGTCGACCAGGTGGCGGGCGTTGTCCAGCCCGGTCCACTCGGCGTCGCCGCCGATCGTGTACTCCATGAAGCCGAGCACCAGCCCGGCGATGGCCGGGCCGAAGCGGAACGCCAGGAACAGCAGGAACGCGGGGAGGACGAAGAGCAGACCCCATCGTGCCTCGCGCCGGGCGATCACCCGCCGGGCCCTGCGGGCCGGCAGCTGAGCAGGTACGGCCATCTCGCCATCCTCTTCGCGGGTACGGACCGGCCGCGGTGGCCGGTCGGGTGGTGCCCGGCCCGCCGCCGCGACGCGGCGACGGCGGGCCGGTGTGGGTCAGAGCAGCGCGTCGGCGGCCTTGGCCGCGTCGGCGAGGGCCTGCTCGGGGGTCTTCTTGCCGATCAGCGCGGCCTGGATCTCGGGGCTGAGCACGCCCATCACCTCGCGGCTCTTCTCGTTCAGCGAGCCGACGGTCATGCTCGGCAGGGTCTTCTCCAACTCGCCGTTGACCGGGTCCTGCGTGTAGAGCGAGCCGGCGGACTTCTTCGTGGAGAAGTAGCCGCCCGCCGTGTCGTACGCGGTGGCCACGGACGGTTGGGTGGCGAAGGTGATCCACTCGCCGGCGGCCTTCTTGGCCTTGCTGCCCTTGAGCATCGACAGGCTGCCCACCGCGCCGTAGCCGACGCTCTTGACGTCGGTCAGCGGCGGGAAGATCTTGATGTTCTCCTTGCCCCAGAACGTCTCGACGTCGGCCGGGACGTGCTGCCAGGTGCAGGCCACCTTGTTCTTGGCGACGTTGGTCTGCTCGAAGGCGGGGATGTTGGTGAGCAGGTCCTTCTCCACGTAGCCGCCGTCGACGAGCTGCTTGAGGAAGGTCAGCGCCTTGACGCCCTCGGGGCCGTCGAACGCCACCGACTTGCCGTCGGCGCCGAACACGTCCCCGCCGGCCTGCCACAGCAGGGGGTAGAAGGACTGGTTCAGGGTGGCGTTCGGGTCGGCGTAGTAGTTGGTCACGTCGAAGCCCTTGGCCTTGAACGTCGGCGCGATGGCGAGCAGGTCCGCCCAGGTCTTCGGGTACTCGGTGACGCCGGCGGCGGCGAACACCTTCGCGTTGCACATCAGCGGGTTGGCGCTGGTCAGGATGGGCGCGCCGAGCATCTTGCCGTCCTGGGTGACGGCCTCGCGGAGGTTGTCCAGGTAGTCGGCCTTCGCGTCGGCCGGCAGGTACTCGTCGACCGGCTCGATCATCTTGCCGAACTTCCCGAGCTGGTCGGGGATCAGGTAGACCACGTCGGGGCCCTTGCCGCCGGCGATCGCGGCGGTCAGCGACTCCTCCCGCTTGGCCCACGGGAAGATCTCGACCTTCACGTCGACGTTCGGGTGGTCGGCCTCGAACGCGGCGACCTGCTTGTCCCAGAAGCCCCGGTGGGTGGCCTCGTCGGGGATCACCGGGTAGATCCACATGGTGACGTTCTGCTTGTCGCCGCCGGCGTCGGACCCGCCGCCGCACGCGGTGAGCAGCCCGGCCGCCAGCGCGGCGACCGCGACCGGCGCGAACCTGCGAACTCGCATCTGTCCGTTCCTCTCTGAGTGGTTCACTGCGCGGGCACGGTGACGACCGTGCCGGTGTGCCGGGCCGCCTCGGCGGCGAAGACCGCGAGGTGGCTGGCGAGGGTCTCGTCCAGTCCGGACCGGATGTGCCGGCCGTCGCCGGTGGCGACGGCGCGGACGAAGGCGTCCATCAGCCCGGTGTCGCCGCCGCCGTGGTCGTCGGCGGCGGTGGACCCGCCGACCGTGCCGGCGTCGAGGACCTCGATCCGGTCGGTGCGGAAGTCGTGCACCCGGACCCGCTCGCCGTCGCCGGAGAGCGAGCCGTGGGTGCCGAACAGTTGGGTCTGGCGGTGGGTCTGTTCGGTGAAGGCGGCCATGGTGAAGGTGGCGGTGACCCCGCCGGTCAGCTCCATCGCCACGACCTGGTGGTCGACGACGTCGTTGTCGCCGGCGTAGACGCAGCGTCCGTACGGGCCGTGGCGCAGCGCCTCGACCAGCGCGGCCTCGTCGGTGCCGTCGGTGACCACGCTGACCGGCCAGATCGGCCCGTGCTCGCGCAGCACCGGCAGGTACAGCTTCGGCGCCGAGTACGGGCAGCCTGGCTCGACCGGGCAGTCCAGGCACCGCTGCGCGGCGCCGGCCGGGGCCTGGTCGGGCCGGAAGTGGCGCAGCCCGCCGAAGCTGGCGACGCGTTCGATGCGCCGCCCGGTGACGTAGCCGAGCCAGTCCAGGTCGTGGCTGGACTTGGCCAGCAGCATCGGGGTGGCCAGGTCCTCCCGCCGCCACGGGCCGCGCACGTAGGAGTGGGCGTAGTGCCACCAGCCGACCGGTTCGAGGTGCTGGACGCTGACGATCTCGCCCAGCACCCCGCTGTCGACCACCCGCTTCACCAGGTCCGTGTAGGGGGTGTAGCGCAGCACGTGGCAGACGGCGAACAGCACGCCGGTGGCGCGGACCGCGTCGACGATCTCCCGGCACTGGTCCGCCGTCGGCGCGAGCGGCTTCTCCACCAGCAGGTGCCGGCCCGCCTTGGCGAACGCGACGGCCGGCTCCACGTGCATCCGGTCCTGGGTGGCCACGACGACCGCGTCGGCCGGCGCGTCCGCCGCCAGCAGGTCCCGCCAGTCGGCGTACGCCGCCGCGTCGGGGTGGGCGGCGGTGATCAGCCCCCGCTGGTGGGGGCGCGGGTCGGCGACCGCGACGAGCCGCGCGCGTGCGGGGTTGGCGGCCACCCACCGGGCGTACGTCTGTCCCCGGTTCCCGGCGCCCACCAGCGCCACCCGCACCGGCCGGTCCTGCTGTTCCACCTGTTCCTCGCTTTCTCTCTCGCTCGCCGTCGCCGCGCTCAGACCGTCAGGTTTCCGGCGTCGCGCACCCGGGGCGAGGCGGCCGGCAGCTCCCGGGCCACGCCCTCCTCGACGCACCCGGTGTGGTGCAGGTATGACCCCTCGCCGAAGCCGGCGTCGGCCAGCCGCAGCTTCCCGCCGGTGAACTGCGCCCCGACGGCGGAGTACCGGTTGGTGCCGGCGTCGACGCTGACGTGGGCGGTGCCGGCGTCGACGGCGCTGCTGCGGTAGCCGCCCAGTTCCCACCGCACGACGCCGGTGGCCGCGCCGCGGGACAGCAGCGCCTTCGCCGCGTTCGTCCCGCTGAACACCGCCCCGGAGCCGACACTGATCCGCTGGTCGGCGGCGCCGGCGAGGCGGATGCCGGTGTCGGTGAACGTGCCGCCGGACACGCGCAGGTCGGCGGACTTCACGGTGACCGGCGCGGCGTCGGGGGCGCCGACGAACGTCACGTCGGTCAGGTGCAGCCGCCCGGTGCCACTGAAGGTGTGGCCGTTGACCCCCCGGAGCGTGGTGCGGACCAGGTGCACCGGGGTGGTGACGCTGGCCTGCACCACGTCGGTGCCGGCGGTGGCGAGGGTGAAGGAGCAGCCCTCGATGACGTTCGGCCGCTGCGACCGGGTGGACTGCTGGGAGATGATCAGCGTGTCGTCGGCGGAGCAGCCGCGCAGTTGCACGCCGTCGGCGTTGACCCACATCATCCCGGAACCGGCCAGTCCGGCCTTGCGGATGACCTGCACGTCCTCCAGGGTCAGGTCGGTGACCTTCACCCGGGCCACGAACCAGGAGCAGACGTGTTTGCGCACGGTGATCCGCTTGGCCGCCGAGCCCCAGGCCGCTCCCGAGTTGGCGAAGGTCATCAGCCCGGAGTTGCCGGTGTAGACGAGGTCGTGCTCGTACTGGCCGTGGGTGACGAACGGGCCCTGGTCGTCGCCGTCGCCGTGACAGTTGGTGACGTAGCAGTACGCCGAGGCGGTCCAGTCGTTGAGGTGCCGGGCGTTGGAGGTGCGGCAGTCCTCGACGTGCCCGTACAGGCAGTAGATCTGCTGGGTCAGGTAGCCCGCGCCGCCCCAGGTGACCGAGGTGGGGTTCTTCAGGGTGCACCGGGTGGTGTGGAAGTACGTGCACCAGCGGCGCATGATCACCGGCCAGAACGTGCCGGTGGCGTCGACGTCGGCGACGTCGCAGTGCACGGCGTACTCGTAGGCGATCGGGTGGGAGCCGGTGTACTGGTCGCCGCCGTTGCCGGTGAACAGCAGGTTGCGTACGTGCACCCGGCTGACCGGCTCGACCCGGGTCCAGGTGAGGGTGCGCCCGGGGGCCAGCTCCCAGCCGTTCTTGTAGTTGACCCGGATGTGGGTGCCGTCGACGATCTGGGTGACCTGGACGAGCTTCTGCAGCTCCTTCTCCCAGCGGCCGGCGAGCTGGTTGACCTCGACGGCGTACCACTGGCCGACGGCGAACGCGCCGGAGTCGGCGACCTGGAAGGAGTCCCAGCCCTCCCGGACAGTCTCGGTCAGGGTGTGGGTGCGCACCTCGTCGGTGACCTTGCCACGGAAGAACAGCACGGCGGCGAACGGGTCGTCGCGGCCGGCGTCCTCGATCCCGTCGGTGGACATGGTGTGCCCGCCGAAGTCGAGCACGAGGTCGCTGCGGGTGAACCGGTGTCGCTTGACGAAGTGCAGGTCGGAGTGGGCCTCGATGCGGTGCACCGACGGGTCGTTCGCCATGGCGTCCAGCGCGGCGTCGGCGGGGGTCTTCGCGTCGAAGATGCCGAAGTGCCGGAACTCGACGACGCCGTCGTGCAGGTGGAGCCAGCGGCCGGGCCGGTCGCCCGGCGGGTCGAGCACGGTACCGCCGTTGCCGGCGGCGGTGCTGGCCGCGTTCCAGCGAACGAGGCGGGCGCCGCCGTCGCCGGCGGCGTAGTGCCCGTCGACGTGCACGACCTGCCCGTCGTGCAGGGTGTCGGGGTTCAGGCCGAGCAGGGCGGCGACGGTGCCGACGTGCAGGACCGCGTCGAGGCCGGGCGCCAGGGGGTCGGCCGTGCTGTCGGGCTCGGGGGCGGCGGACGCGGCGGTGGCGGGGGCGAGTGCGAGGGCGGCGCCGGCGATGGCGAGCCCGCCGACGCCGGTGGCGCGCAGCAGGGTGCGGCGGGAGGTCGGTTCGGAGCGGTCCATGGGGGTGTCTCCTCTTGCGGGCGGGCGATCAGAGGGTGAGGTTGTCGCCGGTGGCGACGCGGGCGGAGTCGGCGGGCAGTTCGCGGGCGACCCCCTCCTCGACGCATCCGGTGTGCAGCAGGGTGGAGGCGGTGCCGAAGGCCGCGTCGGCGAGCGCCAGCCGCCCGCCGGAGAAGCGGGCGCCGACGGCCCGGTACCGGTTGACGCCGGTGTCGATGCGCACGTGCGCGGTCTCCGCGTCGGCCGCCGCGCTGCGGTAGTCGCCCAGCTCGATCCGGACCGCGCCGGTGCCGCCGGCCCGGGTCAGCAACGCCCGGCGGGCGTTGCTGCCGGTGACCACCGCGCCGCCGTCGACGACGAGGCGCTGGTCGCGGACGGCCGACAGTTCGATGCCGGTGTCGGTCAGGGTGCCGCCGCGTACCACCACCTCGGCCGCGCCGATCAGCAGTGGTGCCGCGTCCGGTGCCCCGGTCAGCGTGCAGTCGGTGAAGTGGACCGGGCCGGCGCCGCGCATGATCGCGCCGTCCAGGCCGCGGAAGGTGGTCCGGACGAAGTGCACCGGGTTGCTCACCGGGGTCTGCACGATCACCGTGCCGGCGGGCTGGTCGAAGTCGCAGTCGGCGATGACCGTGGGCCGGCGGGAACGGGTCGAGCGCTGGGCGATGCTCAGCGTCCGCGCCGAGCAGCCGCGCAGCTGCGCGCCGTCGGCGTTGACCTGGAGCGTGCCGGCCGGGTCGAAGGTGGAGCGGGCGACGACCCGCACGTCCTCCAGGGTCAGGTCGGTGATCTTGGTGCCGGCGACGAACCAGGAACAGACGTGTCGGCGGACGGTGATCCGCTTGGCGCTGATACCCCACTGGCCACCGCTGTTGGCGATGTCCATCAGGCCGGAGTTGCCGGTGAAGACGAGGTCGTGTTCGTACTGGCCGTGGGTGGTGAACGGGTTGCCTCCGGCGTCGTCGCCGTCGCCGTGGCAGTTCTCCACGGTGCAGTACGCCGAGGCGGTGAGGTCGTTGAGGTGCCGGGCGTTGGAGCTGCGGCAGTCCACGACGTGCCCGTACAGGCAGTAGATCTGCTGGGTGAGGTAGCCGGCGCCGCCGTACATCACGGTCGGCGGGTTCTTCAGGGTGCAGTTCGCGGTGGTGAAGTGGGTGCACCAGCGGCGCATGACCACCGGCCACCAGGTGCCGGTGGCGTCGATGCCGGAGACGTCGCAGCGCACCGCGTACTCGTAGGCGACCGGGTGGGAGCCGCTGTACTCGCGGTCGTCCGGCCCGGACCCGGGGTACTCGCCGGTGAAGGCGACGTGGCCGAGGAAGACCATGTTGCGTACGTGGGCGCGCTGGACCGGCTCGACCCGCCGCCAGGTGATGGTGCGCCCGGGCTCCAGCGTCCAGCCGTTGAGGTAGCCCACCCGGATGTGGGTGCCGTCGACGATCTGGGTGACCTGGACCATCTTCTGTAGTTCGCGCTCGTCGGCGCCGGTGAGGGCGTTGCTGGTGGCGGTCCACCACTGGCCGACGGTGAAGCGCCCCGAGTCGGGCACCGGAAACACGTCGGTCAGCTCGGGGACGGTCTCGGTGAGGGTGTGGGTGATCGTCGTGTCGGTCACCGCGCCCCGGAAGTAGAGCACCGCGCCGAACGGGTTGTCGTGGGTGTTGCGCTCGATGCCGTCGGTGTGCACCGTGTGCCCGCCGAAGTCCAGCTCGATGTCGCTTCGGCCGAACGTGTGCCGCTTGACGAAGCGCAGGTCGGTGTGGGCCTCGATCCGGTGGATCGCCGGGTCGGCGACCATCGCGTCCAGCGCGGCGTCGGCGGGGGTGTCCCGGCCGAGGATCCCGAACATCCGGAAGTCGCCGACCCCGTCGTGCAGGGCCAACCACCGGCCGCGCCGGTCGCCGCGTCCGCCCGGGTACGGGTCGTGCACGGTGCCGCCGTTGCCGGCGGCGGTGCTGGTGGGGTCCCAGCGCAGCAGCGTGCCGCCGCCGTCGCCGGGGGTGTGGTAGCCGGCGACCCGTGCCAGCGTGCGGGTCGTCAGCGCGGTGGGGGTGAGGTCGGCCAGGTCGGCGACGGTGTCGACGCGCAGGACCTGGTCGTGGGGGGTGGGAACGGACGTGCCAAGTAGACCCATGGAGAGCCTCAACCTTCGCGGTCCCGCCGGCCGGCGGGCGCCGGACGGCGGTGCTGGGGGTCTGCGGGCACCGCGAGGCGCCGCAGGAGTGGGGGGAAGGTCGGGCAAACGCGCGAGGCGCGCAGGCGGCGGAGCTGCTGACCGGAACGCCCGGTGCCGGGGCTGCGGCACGTCGGGAGTCAGCTGGTTCGCCCGAGACGGTCGCGGCCGGGCCGCGACGCTGGCGGAACGTTAAACAGCAGGTGAACCCGCTGTCAAGGGGTCTGCTCCGCCGGGACGTGGCCGAGCCGGACGGAGATGGCGTCGGCGGCCTGGCGCACCTGTCGTCCCAGCTCCTGGTATCGCCAGCTGGGCAGGCCGAGCTTCAGCCCGGTCACGCTGATGGCTCCGCAGCACGCGCCGGTGTGGTCGCGCAGGGCGCTGCCGATGCAGAACACCCCCTCGGCGTCCTCCTCGTCGTCGAGGGCGTACCCGGCGCGGCGGACGTCGGCCAGGTGGGCCAGCAGGGAGTCGAGGTCGCAGATGGTGTGGTCGGTGCGCCGGGGCAGCCCGACGCGGCCGATCAGCTCGGCGACCTGCGGCGGGGTCATCTCGGCCAGCAGGGCCTTGCCCAGCCCGGTGCAGTGCGGCAGCTCGCGGGTGCCCATCCGCAGCTCGATCTGGATCCGCTCACCGTTGCTGACCTGGTCGACGACGACCGCGTGCGCCCCCTCGGGGACGGCCAGCCGGGAGCTGAGCCCGGTGTCGCGGGTCAGTTGGGCCAGCACCGGGCGGGCGATGTCGCGCAGCGAGAGCTGCTCCTGGGCGCGTACGCCGAGGCGCGCCAGGGACATCCCGAGCCGGTAACGCCGGTTCATCCCCTCGCCGTCGTCGGCGGCCAGGCCGTGGTGGCACAGGGTGTGCAGGGTGGCGAACGCGGCGCTCTTGGACAGGCCGCAGGCGCGGGCGACGTCGGTGACGCTGAGCCCCTCGCCCGGGGTGGCGACGGACAGCGCCTCCAGCACCTCGGCCGCGCGGCTGACGCTGCGCACCAGGTAGCGGGAGCTGTCCCCGTCTTCGGTGGTGGTCATGGTCCTTCTTTCGGGCAGGGGGAAGCCGATCTGTTCGCCAAGGCCGAACAGCGTAACAAAGCTGTTCGAGATTTGGCATCCCGGCGTGTTGACCGTGGCGAACAAGCGTGCTTAGTATGCCGAACATCGTTTGGCAATGCCGAACAGTGTTCCGAAATTTCGAAATGTTCCTCCTGCGGCGGACACCCCGCGGCGCCGCGACCGGGCTGGGTCGCCGCGCCGCACCGATGAGGAGAAGGTGTGAATTCACGATCGGCCCCGACCGGCGCCACGCTCGCCGAGCGGGCACGCCGGGTCATCCCCGGCGGCGTCAACAGCGGACAGCGCAGCATCCCCGGCCTCACCGAGCTGGTGATCGCCCGGGCCTCCGGAGCGCACTTCTGGGACGCCGACGGACGCCAGTACACCGACTACCACGCGGCCTTCGGGCCACCCCTGCTCGGTCACAACGACCCCGACGTCAACGCCGCCGTCACCGAGGCCGGCAGGCGGCTGGACCTGTGCGGCGTGGCCGTCACCGACGGGGAGGTCCAGCTCGCCGAGACCCTCGCCGAGCTGGTGCCCAGCATCGAGAAGGTGCTGCTCACCAGCACCGGCAGCGAGGCCACCTTCCACGCCCTGCGGGTCGCCCGCGCCGCCACCGGCCGGCGCCTGGTGGTCAAGTTCCAGGGCTGCTACCACGGCTGGCACGACTCGGTCAGCCTCAACGTCATCTCCGCCCCGGACAAGGTGGGTGTGGCCGACCCGATCTCCACCGGCATCCTGCCCGAGGTCCTCGACGCCACCCTCGTGCTGCGCTTCAACGACGTGGCCGCCGTTCGGGCCGCCTTCGCCGCGCACGGCGACGACATCGCCGCCGTCATCGTCGAGCCGGTGCCGCACAACGTCGGCTGCCTCCTGCCCGACCAGGAGTTCCTGCGCACCCTGCGCGAGGAGTGCACCCGGGCCGGCAGCGTGCTCGTCTTCGACGAGGTGATCACCGGCTTCCGGCACGACCTCGGCGGCTGGCAGAAGATCAGCGGGGTCACCCCGGACCTGACCACCATGGGCAAGGCCATCGCGAACGGCTACCCGATCGGCGCCCTGGGCGGCCGGGCCGACCTGATGGACCTGTTCAGCACCCACCCCGGCGCGCCCGCGTTCTTCGCCGGCACCTACAACGGCCACCCGGCCGTGGTCGCCGCCGCCATCGCCACCCTCGGCAAGCTGCGCGCCGAGCCCGTGCACGAGCACGTCTACCGGCTCGGCGAGCGGGCCCGCACCGGCATCACCGAGGTCCTCGCCGACCTCGGCGTCCCCGCCGTGGTCACCGGCCACGGCTCCGTGTTCGTGACGTACTTCATGCCCGGCCCGGCACCGCGTAGCTACGACGACCTGCTGCGCAACGATGCCGGCATGTTCATCGGCTACCGTCGGCGGATGCCTGAGCACGGCATCTTCGAGCTGCCGCTGAACCTCAAGCGCAACCACATCTCGTACGCCCACACCGACGCCGACATCGACCACCTCGTCGACGCCACCCGGGCGGCCGTCCGCGACACCCTCGCCGCCGGCGGGGTGACCGAGCTGGCCGGCACCGCCACCATGGGCGGCGCGACGCCCACCGGGGGAGGGCGGCGGTGATGCTGACCGTCGACAAGACGCGCCCGGTCGGCCCGGCCGGGCGGATCAGCCGGGTGGAGACCCTCACCCTCGGCACCGCCTGGCGCGACTTCTCCTACGTACGTGTGCACACCGACGCCGGGCTCTCCGGCGTCGGCGAGATCACCCACCCGTACCGGGCCCGGGAGACCTGCCAGCTCGCCGAGGCGATGGCCGGGCGGCACCTGATCGGCGCCGACCCGTTCGACGTCGAGGAGATCTGGCTGCGCATGTACCAGGGCGACTTCCTGCGCGGCGGCGACGTCGGCGGGATCGTCGTCTCCGGCGTCGACCAGGCCCTCTACGACATCATGGGCAAGGCCCTCGGCGTGCCCGCGTACCGGCTCACCGGCGGGGCCTGCCGCGACCGCGTCCGGGTCTACGCCAACGGCTGGTACACCGGCGACCGGGAGCCCGCCGCCTTCGCCGAACGGGCCGTCGCCACCGTCGCCAAGGGGTACACCGCGCTGAAGTTCGACCCGTTCGGCGCCGGCCTCGGCGAGCTGTCCCGCGCCGAGCTGCGCCGCTCGGTCGACATCGTCGCCGCCGTCCGCGACGCCGTCGGGCCCGAGACCGAGCTGTTCGTCGAGGGCCACGCCCGCTTCGCCATGCACACCGCCGCCCGGCTCGTCCGGGAGCTGGAGCCGTTCGACCTCGGCTGGTTCGAGGAACCGCTGCCGTGGACCCACATCGAGCGGTACGCCGAGCTGCGCGCCCGCGCCACCATGCCGATCTCCGGCGGCGAGCACTTCCACAACCGTTACGAGTACGCCCGGCTGTTCGCCACCGACGCCGTCGACATCATCCAACCCGACCTGTCCATGGCCGGCGGGTTCACCGAGGTGCGCAAGCTCGCCGCCATCGCCGACCAGCACGCCATGGTGGTCGCCCCGCACAACTCCAACTCGCCGCTGTGCACCACCGCCTCGGTGCACGCGGTCCTCGGGATGCCGAACTTCAAGATCCTCGAGACGTTCGACGGCCTGTTGGAGGAGTACGTCTTCGACGCCGTGCGCGGCGCCCTGCCCGTGGTCGACGGGCACATCGACCTGCCCACCGCACCCGGCCTCGGCGTCGAGCTGGTCGACGAGGTGTTCGCCGAGCACCCGCCGAGCCACGGCTTCTGGAACATGTTCGCCGAGGGGTGGGAGAAACGGGACCGCCGATGATCGTCGACGTGCACTCGCACCTGTTCGACTGCCCGGACCACGTCGGCGACCCGTTCGCCGCCGAGGCGGCCCGGGCGCACGGCGGCGAGGTCGACCTGACGGTGCGGTGGTCGGAGTACGCGGCCACCGCACCGGAGGACACGAAGACGATCGTGGTCGGCGGCAAGGCCCGCCGCTCCGGGCTCTGGGTCGACGACGCCGCCGTGGCCGCGTACGTCGCCGCCCGGCCCGACCGGCTCGTCGGCTACCTCGCCCTGGACCCCACCCAGCCCGGCTGGCGCGACGAGCTGGAGCACGGGCACCGCGACCTCGGCCTGCGCGGCATCAAGCTGATGCCGATGTACGCCGGGTTCGACCCGGCCGACCCGGCCTACGACGACCTGTACGCCTACGCCGTCCGGCACGGACTGCCGCTGCTCGTGCACACCGGGACCACCTTCGTCTCCACCGCACCGCTGCGCTTCGCCCTGCCGGTGCACCTCGACGAGGTGGCGATCCGCCACCCCGAGCTGCGGATGGTGCTGGCCCACCTCGGCCACCCGTACGAGGGGGAGTGCATCGCCGTCATCCGCAAGCACCGGCACGTCTACGCCGACGTCTCCGCGCTGCACTACCGACCCTTCCAGCTCTGGCACAGCCTCCGGCTCGTCCAGGACTACGGGGTGTGGCACAAGTTGCTGTTCGGCAGCGACTACCCCTTCACCACCGTCGACGCCTCGATCGAGGGGCTGCGGGCGGTGGGCCGGGTGCCCGGCATTCCCGGCCTCGACCCGCTCGACACCGGGCAGATCGAGCAGCTGATCCACCGCCCGTCGCTCGACCTGCTGGGGTTGACATGACCGTCGTCCCGCCCTCCTTCGACCTGTCCGGCCGGCTGGCCGTGGTGACCGGTGCGGCGCGCGGGCTCGGGGCGGCCTTCGCCACCGGGCTCGCCGCCGCCGGCGCCGACGTCGTGGCCGTCGACCGGCCCGGCGTCGACCTCGGCGCGGTCGCCGCCGCGATCACCGACCGCGGCCGCGCCTGCCACCCGTACGCCTTCGACCTGGCCGACACCGAGGCGATCGCACCCTGGGTGGACGACCTGCGGCGCGCCCACGGGCCGGTGCACGTCCTGGTCAACAACGCCGGGGTGGCCCGGCTGGAGCACTTCAACGAGATCACCGTCGCCAACTGGCGGGAGGTGATGCGGGTGAACGTGGACGCCGTCTTCTTCCTCGCGCAACGCGTCGCCGAGCACATGATCGCCGACGGGGTGGCTGGCCGCATCGTCAACGTCTCCTCGAAGAACGGGTTGATGGCCGAGGCCGGACTGGCCCACTACAACGCCTCCAAGGGTGCCGTCGAGCTACTCACCCGGTCGCTCGCCGCCGAGCTGGGGCCGCACGGCATCACCGCCAACACGATCGCTCCTGGGATGATCGCCACCCCGATCGACGGTGAGTTCTCCCTGGACCGGCAGGCATTCGACGCCGCCTGGGAGGAGCGGATCCCCTTGCGCGGCGGCTACGGTACGCCGGCCGACTGCGTCGGCGCGCTCCTGTTGCTCGCCTCCGAGGCCGGCCGTTACATCAACGGCACCCACCTGGTCGTCGACGGGGGAGTGCTCGCTGACCAGATGCCCCGGCTGCGGTTCATGCCGCCGTACCGCAGCACCCTCTGAGGGCGCCGAGACGCTCGCGGGCCCGGGCGGCGTACGGGGGTGGGGCAGGGCCCCACCGAGGGAGGGTGCGGACGGGCCGCCGTCAGGCCCTGAGGTAGGCGAGGACAGCGAGCACGCGACGGTGGTGGGCGTCGTCAGGGGGCAGGCCGAGCTTGGCGAAGACATTGCCGATGTGCTTTTCCACCGTGCTGGCGGAGACCACCAGCCGCTCGGCGATGGCCGTGTTGGAATGCCCTTCGGCCATCAGTGCCAGGAGCTGCCGTTCCCGCGTGGTCAGCGCCCCCAGTGCGTTGTCCCGGCGCTGCCCGGCCAGCAACTGCGCAACGACCTGCGGGTCGAGCACCGTCGCGCCCCGGGCGACGCGATCCAGGGCATCCAGAAACTCCTCGACCCTGGCGACCCGGTTCTTCAGCAGGTACCCGACCGCACCGGAGCCGTCCGCGAGCAGATCGCCGGCGTAGGACGCCTCCACGTACTGGCTGAGCACCAGCATGGGGGCGCCGGGCAACTGCGAGCGGGCGGTGATCGCCGCGCGCAAGCCCTCGTCCGTGTACGTCGGCGGCATCCGCACATCGACAATCGACACGTCCGGGCGGTGTCTGAGCACCGCCTCGACCAGGGCCGGGCCGTCTCCGATCGCGGCCACCACCTGGTGACCGTCCTCGGCGAGCAGGCGGACCAGGCCCTCGCGCAGCAGTACCGCGTCGTCGGCCAGGACGATCCGCAGCGGACCGCGCGCCGCGCGGTCCGGTGGCGGTTCGTGCGGGTTCAGCAGCACGGCAGCTCCGCGGTGATCGCCGTCGGGCCGCCGTAGGGACTGGTGACCCACAGCCGGCCGCCGACCGCGTGCAGCCGGTCTTCCAACCCGCGCAGCCCGTGTCCCTTGTCCAGCGCGGCGCCGCCCACCCCGTCGTCCGTCACCCAGACCCGCAAGGTTCCCGCACTGTGACGCAGTCCGATCGCACACCGGTCGGCGTGGCTGTGCTTGGCCACGTTGGTCAGGGCCTCGGCGATCACGAAATACGCGGCCGTCTCGACCGCAGCGTCCAGCCGGTCGTTCAGGGGGTCGGCATCGACCTCAACCGGTACGGTCGAGCGCGTGGCCAGGGCGGCGAGCGCCGCGCGCAGGCCGCGGTCGACGAGGATCGGCGGGGCGATGCCACGCGACAGGGCCCGCAGCTCGTCCAGCGCCTCCTCGGTCTGGACGATCGCGTCGGCGAGCGCCGCGCGGACGGCCTCCGGCCTGCTGTCGAGGTGGTGCTGGGCGCGGCCCAGTTCCATCGCCAGGCGGACCAGCCGCTGCTGGGGCCCGTCGTGGATGTCGCGTTCGAGCCGGCGCAGCGCGGTCGCCTCGGCCGTCACCGCGGCGACGGTCTGCGCGCGGGCGGTGTCCCGCTCCTGCTCCAGTCCGTTGATCCTGCGGAGCGACGCGGACGCGTCAGACAGCAGCGTCTGTCCCAGTCCGGCCTGGGCGGCGACGCACGCCCGGGTCACCAGCGGCAGGGTGAACAGCAACAGCAGGCCGACCGCGGTCCCGAAGGCGAGCCGCTCGGCCGGCGACGTCAGTCCCAGGGTCAAGGCGATGTGGGACCGGGGGCTGCCCACGGTCAGGGTCGTGGGCCGCATCGGCCCCGCGGACGAGTAGGGGCTGCGCAGGGCGGACGTGCCGGCACCGAGTCCGACGAACCACCACAGCACCGTCACCACCGAGGTGACCAGGGCGACAGGCAGCACCGCCACCGCGTGCGCCACGCCGAGCCACAGCCCCGGGCCGGCCGCGGCGGCTGTCTCCTTCGGTCTCCGCCGCTGGCCCACACCCTCCACGCCGACGGCCGGGGAACGCACCTTCGCGATCCGCCACCGTTCCACGTCGGCGAACCACCGCACCAGCGCCAAACCGCCGGCCACGACCGGCGACCGGCCCGGCAACAGCAGACCGACCGCTCCGATACACAGACCAGTGAGCACCAGCAGCAGGCCAGCCGCGGCGGTCACCGGCGCGGTGAGCAGGTACAGCGACTCCACGACCGTGCGACGCCCCATCCGGAGGACGAACCTGACGCCCGACCGCCACCGACGCCCTGGATCGACCACGACGGCGGGTTCCCCACCATCGAGCGCACGCCGATCCGCCTTCAGGTCGACCATCTGCCTGGTGGAGGTGATCCGGTGCCGGTCCGGCCGTGGTCCTCGAAGACCAGGATGCACAGCACCGATGTGGACGTGCGCAGGCAGTGGATCGTCGCCCGGCCCGCCGGACCGTTTTCTTGCCCCATTGGTCCCTGTTCTGGCGCAGCGGTTCTGACATGTGGTCCTGCCGTGGCGGTTCAGGCATCACGGCAGGTGAGCGCCCAGGCCCCGGCCGCGAGCGCATCCATCGTATACGCGCACAACAGGCCGAGGTCAGCCCGGGCGACAGCATGTGCACGTGCCGGACCGCGGTCAGCGCCGTAGACGTCACCGTCGCGAGGAAGGGGCCGTTGGCAAGGGATCCAGCCCGCGTCGTGCTGCTTCGCCGCTGCCATGGCTGTGGTTCGGCGGCCCGGCCGGTCGACTCGTGATCGGCGGTGATGGCGTCATCGCGTGCGACCCGAGGCCCGCCCGCCCTGCCCCGGGAGGTGGGGCAGGCCCCACCCCCAAGTGTCCGGCGCACCCCCGTGACCGGGCGACGGCCGGTGCGGAATGGTGATCGGAATGAACGACAGCATGACAACCCACCAGCGCGCACGAACAACCCCGAACACGATCTGCTCACCGCCGACGCCGTAACCGCCTCATGGTGGCGGCGGCCCTCCGGGCTGCGGCCGGCCACCGCCCCGTTGTCGTCGGCTCCCTCGCCCTGCCCATGGCCACCGATCAGCTCTTCCAGTTCGGGAGCGGTTCGCGTGGCCAAGCGGTCCAGCGTGCTCGGCAGGACCGTCTCGAACATCCCTGGTCCTGGGACCCTGCTGCACCAACCCCTCAACCGGCGAACCGACAGGTCGGCGCGCCGTCTACCCACTCGATCGAGCCGAAGGAACCTCCTTGCGCAGTCCAGCAGCCCCGTCGCGATCCGCAGGCATCTCCGGTCGCATCCTCGCCACGCTCGTCGCCCTCGCCGTGGCCCTCGTCGCCGCGTTCGTCGTCGCCCCGCCCACGCTGGCGGCGAGCGGGTCGGGCGGCGGCTTCGTCGACAGGCGCGATCTCGTCGAAGCCCTCCGCGAAGAATTCGTCAAGTACTGGAGTTCCGGCGACCGGGATTTTCCCCCGGGCTTGCAGAGGGTTGTCGATTACTGGTTCCGTTACCACCTGGCCAAGGCCGTGATCGCTGCGCTCTTGCTGGTCGTGCTCGTTGCACTCGGCCTCCTTCTCTGGAAGGAATTCCTGAGGGCAGGCGGTCTCGGGGCGGGAAGGAGGGCCGCCCTCACGTCGGGCGGCGTTCTTGTCACGATGCTCGCGCTGTTCTCGTTGGCGATGGTGATGGCCAACGTCCAGGGTGCAGTAGCGCCCTTCGCCTCGCTGTTGCCGATGCTGGCGGCCGGCGAAACCGACGGAGAGTTCGCCGATACGCTCGATCACGTCAGGCAGCGACTGGCGGACTCCCTGAGCGCGGGTGACCAGACCCCGCCAGCCCTCGAGGTGATGATCAGCGACTTTTCGCGATATCACGTGGCGATGGCCGTGGTTGCTGGGATCGTGGCGGTCGTCCTCGTCGGCACGAGCGTGGTGTTGTGGAAGAGGTTTGCGAGAACAGGGCCGTCCGACAGGCGTACGAGGCGCGTGTCGGGGTCTTTCGGTGTTCTGTCGGCGTTGTTGTCGCTGGTCGTGATCGTTGTCGTTGTGGCGAACGTGACCACCGCAGCGGACCCGGCGCCGGCACTCTTGGCCTTCTTCGACGGCGGATGGTGACGCACCTCGTGGGGGATGGGGGGCGGTTGGAGACGGGACAACCTTGAAGTGACGTGCACCAGTATCAGCGATTGGGCTGCATCGGGGTTCTGCCACTACACGCTCAGATGCCCATGGCTGGTCGGCGATCGCGGCTCGCTGATCTCGCCCGATCGCGGGCCCGGGCGCCATTCGACGTCGGTCCGGATCAATGCGCGGCCAGCTCTTGCTTCGAAGGTCAAATGTCGGGAAAACTGGCCATGATCCTCGTGGGGCCAGTCGCGACGCGCGGTCCTTGTTGTGGACAAAGGAGCTGACACGTGGGCATTGGTCGGCGCAGCGCGGGAGGGTCCGTGACAGTCGACAGTGCCGCCATGCCGGCCATGGTGTTCGCGCTGCTGACCCGTGCCGCCGTGGCGGGGGTCGCAACCCCGCGGCGACGTCCGATGTGGACGCCGGCGGCCGCCGCGGAGAGTCTCGGTCCGGTCGGCGGCGCCGCCGCAGCCGTGCTGCGTCGCCAGACCTCGCGTTGCCTGCTGCTCGGTGCTCTGGCATACCGGGCGTGCGTCCTGCCCGTTGCCATGGGCCTGCTCGTGGTGCGCGGGGAGCCGGTGGCAATGGTTACTCTGCTGCCGGTTGCGGCTCTGTTGCTGGCCGCCAACGTCGCGGCGATCGTCACGGTCTACCGGCGGCCGACGGTGGACCTCGAACGGGTACGCGGGGCGGTGCTGGTCGACCTCGCCGTGGCGTACGGGGTGGATGTGGTGGCAAGTGCGGTGGTGCCCCACACCGAGGTGTTCTGGTCCTACCTGGCCGGTGCCGTGGTCCTGGTGACCGGCGCGTACGGCCTGGTCGGTGGCGTGCTCGCGGTGCTGCTGTCGATGCCGGTCCAGATGGCGACGGCCGCGTTCGGCGCCGCCGCGGACAGGGGAACGCTCGCCGGCCGGGCCGGGTGGCTCGGATTGGCGGTGGTGGTCGCGTTGGTGGCGCTCGTGATCTGTGGGCTGAGTCTGCACCTGGCCATGTCGTACGGAATCCGAGCCGGTCGGGAGGCCGAGCGGGCCCGGTGGCTGCGGTCGCTGCACGACACGGTGTTGCAGACCCTGGAAGCGATCGCCCTGCACAGCCCGGCGGATGAGACGGCGTCAGCGGTGCAGCTCGCCCAGGTGCGGGCCACCGCCCGGGTCCAGGCCGCTCGGCTGCGTAGGACGCTCGACGATCCCGGTGGCGGCAGAGACAACCCGCTCGCCGACGGGCTGGCCGAGCTGGTGGAGGAACTCGCGGGACGCGGGCTGCGGGTGGAGCTGGCGGTGGCCGCCGGCGCCGGCAGCCGGATGTCCGGCCCGGACCGGGACGCGGTCCTCGGTGGCGTGCGGGAGGCACTGGGCAACGTGGCCAAGCACGCCGGGATCAAGGACGTGGTGGTCCGCGCCGACGAGGAGAGCAACGCCCTGGTCGTGGTGGTCCGTGACCACGGCTGTGGCTTCGATGTCGCCGGCCGACCCGGGTTCGGCATCCGGGAGTCGATCGTGGCCCGGTTGCGCGAGGTAGGCGGCAAAGCGACCGTGGAGTCCTGGCCCGGTCGCGGCACCCGGGTAACCCTGCGGGTGCCGGCATGATCCGGTCGGGCAGTCCCAGGCGTGGCGCGGACCGGCCGGGGCCGGCTGGCCCGCGACCCGCTCTCGGCGCACTGGCGGGCGTCGTCGGCGCGCTGATCGGGGCGCTGCCGGTAGCCGCGCCGGCCAGCTACGGCGCGCCGGCCGGCTGCGCCAAACCGGTGGGAGTGCACACCGCCGGCACCCCGTGGGCGATGGAACTGCTCGGGCCGCGCCGGGTGTGGCCACTGAGCACGGGTTCCGGGGTGCGGACCGCGGTGCTCGGCACCGGCGTCGACGCCCGTAACGCACAGTTTCGCCCAGGTCAGGTCGAGCAAGGTCGGGACGTCCTGGCCAACAGCGCCGGGGCCACCGACGACTGTGACGGCCGAGGCACCTTCGCCGCCGGCCTGATCGCCGCCCGGCCACACGACAAGACCACCTTCGCCGGTCTGGCTCCCGGCGTGTCCGTGCTCCCGGTTCGCTACACCCAGACCACCAGGCAGGGCGACGGGGCCGTCGACCCCGGCCGCCTCGCCGCCGCCATCGACTACGCGGTCACCGCCCGCGCCCGAGTGATCTACGTGGTACTGCCGGCAACCAGGAACAGCGCCCAGCTGCGGGACGCCACCGCACGGGCGATCGCGGCCGACATCGTGGTGGTGTCGCCGGCCGCTTCCGGCGCGCGGACCCAGGGTGCGACCAGCTACCCGACCGCCCTGCCCGGGGTGCTGGCGGTCGGTGCGTTCGGGCCGGACGGCGCGGTGGCCTCTACCGAATCCGGTGACTACATCGGGGTGGCCGCCCCGGGAAGACAATTGCTGAGCCTCTCCGCCGGGGCGGACGGTCGGCTGGGACACTCACCCACGGTTGACGATCCGGCCTACGCGGCGGCGTACGTGGCGGGCACGGCGGCGCTGCTGCGGTCCTACCGGCCAGAGCTCAGCGCCGCCGAGGTGGTGCGGCGGATCGAGTCGACCGCGCACCGGACCGCGGTTGACGGGCACCACCCGCAGCTCGGCTGGGGAATGGTGGACCCGTACCGGGCGGTGGCCGCCGAGGGTGTCGAGGATCCGCCGGGGGCCGTGGGCGCGAGCGCGCAGCCGGTCGCCGCGGCCCGTGCGAACCCTGGCTCCCGTGTGGATCCGTTGGTGCTGCCGCTGGCGTCGGCGGGACTCGGGGCGGCGCTGCTGCTCGGGATCGGCACGGCCGTGGCGCGTCGAGGCCGGGCCCGCGGTTGGCGTCCCGGCGGCTGACCGCCCCACCCGTGGTGCGGCCGGCGCTACGGCACCTCGGTCGGTACGCAGCGGCTGGAGCCGCCCACCACCACCTCGCCGGTGCCGTCCCGGGAGATGTGTACGCCGAGGTTCGCCCCGTCCCGCTGGAACTGGTAGGCCACCTCGGTCTCGCCGCTGCGGTCGGTGGCTCGCCAACCGTCCGCGCGCAGCTCCGGCACCACCTCGGTCAACAGGATCTCGGCGGCGCCGGGCGGGACGGGAACCCGGAGGTTGTACTCCCAGCGCACCGACTCGCTCGGTACGCCGGCCGGCCGGAACGGGTCGCAGTCGAGCTGCTCGTCGCGGCTGACCCGGGCGTCGGCGCCGAACCGCGCGGCGACCGCGTGCAGCACGGCCCGCAGCGGCCCCGCCACGGCGGCCAGTGGCTCGTAGTCGATCGGGCTGGTCATGGCGTCGACGGTACCGTCACCACCGGGCCGCCGGTGAACACCTGGTACATGTTCCACCACGCGTCACTGTGGTAGGTCAGCACGTCGGAGTGCGCGGAGGTGCCCTCCAGCGGTCGGCCGTCGGGGTAGTTGCCGGTCTCCAGCCGGACCACACCGGGGAACTCGTCGGGGTCGGCCCCGTGCCCCCAGTTGAAGATGTTGATGTCCCGGACCCAGGCGATCGGGTCGCCCGGGGCGGTCATCGAGTAGCGCTGCACATCGGGCTGGGCCGGGCGCAGGTCCTCCGGGCCGTCCACGTCGTGACCCATGCCCGCCGACTCGATGTGCAGGACCCGGTCGGCGTCCAACCCGTGCTGCTCGGCGGTGCCGACCACGGCGCCGCCATACGAGTGGCCGGCGAAGGTGACCTGCACGTCGTTGCCGGCCGCGGCGGAACCGGCGATCTCGGCACGCAGCTCACGGGAGAAGTCGGCGAGCCGGGGCCCGAGGTTGTCGGCGTAGCTGGCCGACGGGGCCTGCGGGAACAGGTTGGAGGGCAGGTCGCCGTCCATCCAGGTGACCATGGCCAGGTCCCGCCGGGGGGCGGCGTCGACGAAACCGGCCGCCGCGTCGCGGTACCGCTCGAAATTGGCCAGCTCGGAGAAGGTGCCCGGAACGAACACGGCGACGTTGCGGGTGCCGGCGTCGATGTCGCCGACCAGCTCGACCATCGATCCGTCACCGGACGGGTCGAACGAGAGGATCTTGCGGTTTTCGGCGATGACGTTCTCGTACAGTTCGATGCGCGCCTGCGACCGGGTGATGGTCTCCTGCAGACGGTGGTCGACGGCCGGGTCCCCGGTGAGCTGGGCCTGATAGCCGGCGAGGCGCTGCCGTTCGGCGGCCAACTCGGCGGTGATCGCCGAACGGTTGGCCGCGATCCGGGTGCCGAACGGGGTGGTGCCGGCGGGCGCGGTGGCCCCGGTGGCCCCGGTGGCGGCCAGGGTGGTGCCACCGGCCAGACCACCCAGTAGCTGTCGGAATGCCTGGCTGACCTGGGTGTCGCCCCGCCGGTAGTTGGTCACCGTCGCGGTCACCCCCGTGGCCAACCGCCGGGTCTGTGTCGCCGCCGACTCCAGCTCGGTGCTGCTGAGCTGCAGGCTGTTGCCGTGTGCCTGCATGGCGCGTTGGGACTGCGGCACCAACCCGAACGCCTTGCCGTCGATGGCTTGCGTGGTGAGCTGCCCGCGGATGGTGTTCAACCGGTCGGCGCTTCCGGTGAGTTCGGCCGCCGCGGCGTCCAGTGCGGTCGGGACGGCTCGGAATCCGGCGGTGGTCACCTCCATGACCGGCTCCCCGGCTGGTCCGACTCAGGCTCCTCGCCGATCACCGCCGGCGTCACCACCGACTGCTCGCCCCACACGTCTTCGGTCTCGACCAGCCAGGGCGGGATGCGCCGGCCGCCGGCGGCGTCGCCCGCGCCCATCGGGGCGAAGGGCATCGCCGGCATGAAGCCGCCGGCCATACCCTTCGCCGCGGCTACCCCGGCGGCGGCCCCTGCGGCTCCGGCGAGCCCGCTCGCCGTCGGGCCGCCGGCCTGACCAGTCAAGGACTGGTTCGCCACGGGCGACATGTCGACGCCGCCTCCGCCGCCACCCAAACCGCCACCCACACCGCCACCCGCGCCGCCGGCGGGGATCCGGGCGCCGCCGGCGGTGGCCTTGTCGTTGGCCGTGGCCACCGGGGCGGTTTCCTTCTTCTCGTCCTTCGGCTTGGCCCCCAGGCCAGGCGGCACGGTGGCGAACCGCCCGCCGAGCGCGGCGGCGGCCGCGGCCAACCCGGCGGTGAACATCGTGCCGAACAGCGGCCGGGGTTGGGTCGCCGGCGGTGCCGCGTCCGGGTCGACGGGTGCCTTGTCCGGGTCGACCGGTGTCTCGGCCGGTACGGACGGCGGGTCGCCACCGGGCTGTGGAGACAGCGGTGGGGCTGGCGTGACCGGCGGTGGCTCCTCGATCGGTGCGCCGGTGGCCGGTCGGGACGCGGCGCTCGGGGTGACCGGCATCGCGTCCTCGGTGGTGACGTACTCGGTGGCGAGGGTGGACATCACCTGCACCGCCTGCTGGTGGGCCGCGTTCGAGGCGGCCTGTGCCCGCTGCTGGGCGTGGACCTCGGCGACCGCCTCGGCCTGGTGCTGGCGGAGCGTGTCGACCGTGCTGGCCGGGGTGTCCGCGGGTACGACCAGGGGCGTGGTCGCGGCGGCGACGACGGAGGGGGCGAGATCGGGTACGGCGACCGGGGCGGGCATCGACTTCTGGGCCGTCGTGAGCGCCTCGGCGGAGGAGTAGGCCAGGTCACGCACCGTGAACGCGGTGCTGGCCACCTGCCGGATACCCGAGGTCAGATCATTGATCATCAACTTGTACTGCCGGGCGGCGCCGCCGTCCCACCACTGCTCGAACTCGCGGAGCTGGCGTTCGATGTCGCCGGCGCGCTCGTGCAGCGCGGTGCCGGCGGCTCCCCAGCCCTCCGCCGCCTCGGTCACCGACTTCGGTTCGCCGGCGTGCAGCATTCGCATGAGCTCGTGATGGCTGTACTGGCTGAAGTCGCTACGCGCCCGACCGTGTCCACGCGGCATCGTGTCAGTCCCTTCCGTGTGCCCGGAAGGACGTGGCGACGCCGATGTCGTAGTCGGCGTACCCGTCCGCGATCATGCGGGTCACGTCGTTGGCGAAAGCGATCGCCTCCCGCACGGTGTGCAGCAGTTCGTGCATCTGTTCGGCGGCGGCCCGGTGCCGCTCGGCCAGCGACGCCGCCTCGCCGAACTCGCCGAGCCGGACCGGCCGGATGCGCAACTGGCCGAGGCCGTCCGTCGGTTTGCGCATCGCCTCCAATTGGTCCTCCAACTCGCGGGCGAACGCCAGCAGCGATTCGAGGTGGACCCGGAACGACTCCTCGTGGGACATCGTCGCGCTCTCCTGTCTCGGAGCTCGGCTGAGAACAACGCCGGCCAGCGGGGCGGCGGCGTCGGGTGGAGGCGGATCCCGCCCCACCCCACGCCGCCGCTGATCGCACCGGCTCAGGCGAAGAAGCTGGTGTTCCTGTTCTCCAGCGCCAACTGGGTGTCGTGCGCCTCGTTCACCTTGCCGGAGAACTGACCGATCACCGCGATGATGTCGGCCAGTGCCGCGCGCAGCCGCGTCTCGGACTGCTCCGCGGCCTGACCGGCGGCACTGCCGGAGGCGTACCAGGTCTGCTTGATGGGGGCCAGGCTGCTCTGTAGCTGTTCCACGTGGCCGTTCAACGCCTGGGCCTTCACCTGCAGCGAGTCGGCGGCGGCCCGCAGCGCGCCGAATTCCACATTGATCACATCGGCGGTCATCTCACATCACCCCTTTCCGGGCAGATTAGGCACCGGCCAGCCGGCTGAGTACGGGGCTGCCCTCGCCCACGGCGCCGGTGAGGCCCCGCAGGGAATCGGCGGCCGCCATGTCACCGGTGTTGTAGTTGCGGAAACTCTCGTTGACCAGACCGGACATGGTCTGCAGTTCCCGTGACGCAACCCGCATGCTCTCCTGCAGCCGGCCTTGCAGCTGCCAGAAAGCGGTGGCCTGGTTACCGGCGTACCGGCTCAGTACCGACACGAGTTCGCTCTCGAGTTGCGCCATGCTCCGAGCCGTGTTGGTGGCGGCTTCGTCGAACCCGCTGACCGCTCGCGTCATCGCGGCGGCATCACTCTGGTATCCAGGACTGGCCACGTCGGGTCACCTCCTCTTGGCAGGGTCGCGCGCCGACTTGCGGCGCCGTACACGCTGGGGATGCTATGCATCCGTCACCCTTGGTAGTACGGCACAAGTACCCGTCGCCGACACGGCACTATTACCCACAGGGACCCGGCGGCCGGGGCCGCCGGGTCCGTGCGCCGACCGGTTCGGATCAGGCCGGGTCGGTCTGCGCCCAGGCGAGCTGCACCAGCGACACCCCGGTCCGCCGGTCCACCAACTGCCCACGTCCGGGCGGCTGTTTGCTGGGCTTGACGTCGCCCAGCAGTGCGCCCTCGTCGCGGGAACCGGAGAGCAGCAGGCCCGGTGTGCCCAGGTCGCGCAGCCGCTGCACGACCGGCTCGAACAGGCTTCGGCTGGCGCCGCCGGACCGGCGGGTGAGCACCAGATGCAGGCCGACGTCCTTGGCCTGGGGCAGGAAGTCCAGCAGGGGCGCGAGTGGGTTGCGGCTCGGTGACACCACCAGGTCGTAGTCGTCGACGAGGACGAACAGCTCGGGGCCGCTCCACCAGCTGCGCTCGCGCAACTCGGTGGCGGTCACCTCCGGACCGGGCAGGCGCCGCCGCAGTCCCTCCGCGGCCTCGGCGACGAGTTGCTCGAGCACCGGCTCACTGCCGGCGTAGCCGAGCAGGTGCGGGCCGGTGAGGGCGTCCACCAGCCCGCGCCGGTAGTCGGCGACGATGACCGCGGCCTCGGCCACCGGATAGCGGGCCGCGATCTGCTGGGCGAGCACCCGCAGCAGCCCGGTCTTGCCGGACTCCACGTCGCCGAAGGCGATGAAGTGCGGGTCGGCGTCGAAGTTCAGGTAGGCCGGTCCCAGATCCGCCTCGGCCAGCCCGATCGGGATCCGCCGGTCACCGGGAACCGGACCGGGCAGGTCGGCGGCCGGCACCAGCCTGGGCAGCAACCGCACCTGCGGAGCGCGCGGGCCGTGCCAGCTCGCGTCCACCTGCTTGACCAGGTCGCTCGCGCCGTCAGGCAGGTCGCTGACCGTGGTGCGGCCGTCGATGCGGGGCAGCCCGCCGAGGAAGTGCAGCTTGTCGGCGGTGAGCCCGCGTCCCGGAGCCCCCTTCGGCACGTCGGCCGCGGCCCGCCGGTCGTACGCCGAGTCGGCCGGGTCGCCGAGGCGCAGCTCGACGTGGGTGCCGATCAGGTCGCGCAGGGCCGGTCGGATCTCCATCGCCCGGTTGGCCGACAGTACGACGTGCAGGCCGAACCCGAGGCCGCGGGCGGCGAGCGTGGTGACCGACTCGTCCAGCGGCTCGAACTCCTGGCGCAGGGTCATCCAGCCGTCGACGACGAGGAACACGTCGCCGAACGTCCGCCCGTCCGGGCTGGGCGGTGGGCGGCGCCGGAAGTCGGAGATCGAGTCGATGCCGTGCGCGGCGAACGACTGCTCCCGCTCGGCCAGCAGGCCGGTCAGCTCGGCGATGATCCGGCGGACCCGTTCGGTGTCCATCCGGTTGGCGTAGCCGCTGACATGCGGCAGGCCGGCGAGGGTGGCCAGGCCGCCGCCACCGAAGTCGAGCAGGAAGAACTGCGCCTCGGTCGGGGTGTGGGTGAGTGCCAGCGCGGTCACCAGGGTACGCAGCAGGGTGCTCTTGCCGCTCTGCGGTGCGCCGAGCACGAGCGCGTGCCCGGCCGCCCCGGACAGCTCCGCCCACAGCAGGTCCCGGCGCTGCTCGAACGGCTTGTCCACGATGGCCAGTGGCACGGTGAGCTGCCCGTTGCCGGCCCAGCCCACCGGGGTCAGACCGCGCTGCGGGTCGATGCCCAGAGGCGGCAGCAGCTGGTCCAGGGCGGGCGGTTCGGCCAGCGGCGGCAGCCAGATCTGGTGCGCGGCGGGCCCGTTGCCGAGCAGCCGGCCGATCATGGCGCTCAGCACGGTCTCGCCCTTGGTCGTCGCGGTGTCGGGGCCGTTCGCCGGTGCCGGCGCGCGTACCGGCTCGGCCGGCGCCAGCGGGGCGAGCCCGAACGGCAGCACCCGCCGCTCGTACGGGATCTCCTCGGCCACGGCGGCGGCCTGCTCGGGCGGCAGTTCGCCGGAGACGTACGCGGCCTTGAACCGTTGCAGGGTGGTGGTGTCCCACTTCAGGTACGCCGAGCCGGGTACCGGCGGCAGTTCGTACGCGTCGGACACCCCGAGCACCGCCCGGCTCTCCGCCGCGGAGAAGGTGCGCAGCCCGATCCGGTAGCTCAGGTGGCTGTCCAGGCCGCGTAGCCGCCCCTCCTCGAGCCGTTGCGAGGCGAGCATCAGGTGTACGCCGAGGCTGCGGCCGAGCCGACCGATCATCACGAACAGGTCGATGAACTCGGGACGGCTGGACAGCAGTTCGCTGAACTCGTCGATGATCACCAGCAGCGAGGGCAGCGGTTGCAGCGGCGTGCCCTCGGTTCGGGCCCGCTCGTAGTCGCGTACCGAGGCGTAGTTCCCGGCGGCCCGCAGTAGTTCCTGGCGGCGGACCAGCTCGCCGCGGAGCGCGTCGGCCATCCGGTCGACCAGGGTCAGGTCGGCCGCGAGGTTGGTGATCACCGCGCAGGTGTGCGGCAGGCCGGTCATGCCGGCGAAGGTGGCGCCACCCTTGAAGTCGATCAACGCGAGGTTGAGCGTCTCCGAGGAGTGGGTGGCGGCGAGCCCGGTGACCAGGGTGCGCAGCAGCTCGCTCTTGCCGGACCCGGTGGCCCCGATGACCAGCCCGTGCGGGCCCATGCCCCCTTCGGCCGACTCCTTGAGGTCCAGGTCGACCGGGCGCCCGTCGGGATCCACCCCGATCGGGATGCGCAGCCGGTCCCGGGCCGACCGGGGGCGCCAGGTGACCACCGGGTCGAGCCGGCGCGGGTCGCCGATGCCGAGCAGGTCGGCCAGGCCGAAGGTGGTGGACAGCGGTTGCTCGCTGGCCGCCGCCGTGCCGGTGTGCAGCGCGGTGAGCTGCCGGGCGACCACCTCGGCGCCGGCGACGCTGAGCCGGTCGGGCACACCGACCAGCGAGACGCCGTCCAGGGTGCGCATGCCGAGCCGACCTTCGGAGATCACCAGATCGAGCGCGTCAGCGCCACCGGACCCGCCGCCGATCTCCAGCATGGTGGTGCCGGCCAGGCCGTCGGGTGGGGCCAGCCCGGCATCGGGCAGCGTGCCGGCCCCGTCGAGCACGATCAGCAAATGCGGTGCCTCGGGCCGGGCACCGGGTCTGAACGGGCCGCGGGCCGCCGGGTCGGCCGGATCGTCGGCCAGTAGCGCGGCCAACTCACTGAGGGTGGGCGCGACCAACCGGGTCGGTCCACTCGCGTCGGCCCGGCCCGGATGCACCGCGTGGGGCAGCCACTTCAGCCAGTCCCAGCCGTCCTGCCGGTCCGGCCCGACGCAGGCGGCGACGCGCAGGTTGTCCGGGGAGTGGAAGGTGACCAGGTGGGCCAGCAGGGCCCGGGCGAGGGCCAGGATCTCGGGGCGGTCGCCGGCCAGGGTGACCCGCTGGAAGGAACGAAGGGACACCGCCACCGGCAGCCCTCCGACGGTCGCGTAGGTGCGGATGAAGTGCCGCAGCGAGGTGGACGCCACCGGATCGAGGTCCTCCAGCGGGGCGGTCTGTGGCGCCCGCAGCGCGGTGGCCAGCCGCTGCGGCCCGGTGCCGACCCGGACCCGGCCGAAGTCGGGATCGGTGCGGGCCCGTTCCCAGAGCCGCTCGGTGCCGGCGAACGACCACAGGTCGGCCGGGTCGGGCAGCGCCGCCAGGGCCGTCTCCCGTTGGCGGACCGCCACCTCACGGACCTGGCCGCGCAGGCCGCCGAGGTAGCGCAGGTAGTCGCGTCGTTCGTCGTTGATCTGCGCCTTCTTCGAGGCGCCGCCACGGGACAGGCTCATGATCAGCATGCCGACCATGGCGCTGATGTACAGGGCGCCGAAGATCCAGGTCATCGCCCCGCCGGACCGCCCGATGTAGACGAACGACATGGCGCCCATGCCGAGCATCATCGGCAGCATGAACATCAGTTGCATGCCGGCCTGGCCGGACCCGCGGGGCAGGGCGGGCGGGGACTGCAGCATGATCTCGCCGCGTGGTGGTTCGGGCAGTACAGCCCGGCGGCGGAAGGTGTCGGCGGACATCCGGCGGTGCCTCCTCGGCCCGAAGAATCGGGACCCGTGGTCACTTTGACAGAGCAGGTCGTGGGTAGTTTTGCCGTTTAACGGCTTGCGCGCACCAACCTACGATGACCCGCAACCATCCGGGAACCGCCTCAGCGCGGTCGAGTTGCCCGGCCCCGGGGCGTGGGCGATCTGGCGGGAAGGTGCGAACGATGACGACAGGCTCGTCGTACAACGTGCGGCCGGATGCCGTACGTGGAGTGGTCGGCAACGTCGTCGGCATTCTGCTCCAGGCTTACAGCACGGTGATGGAGTTGGAGCGGCTCACCCTCGCGCCGACGTCGTTCGCGAAGCTGGGCTCGCCGGTCGCGTCGGCGAACATCGCGATGCAGGGGCAGGTCGTCGGCACCATGCGGACGCTGCTGCAACTGCTGCAGGAGATCAACGACCTGGTACACCGCAGCGCCAACGACTACGACGACGCGGACCGGGCGGTCGCCGCCGCGCTGGGCGGGGCGCCCACCGGCACTGGTGCGGCGCCCAGCGCCGCCCTCGCCGGCTACGCGATCAACGACAGCGCGGGCGCGGCGGGGGAGCCCGGGTCGGTCGGCAACATCCTGGACTACCTGGGCCGGGCGGGGCTCGGTGAGCTTTCGGCCCGGCCCCTGACCGAGGTGACCTTCCGCGACGCGCGGGACTTCGCCGACTGGCTCGACCGCAGCCCGGCCAACCAGGAACGGGTCGGCCTGTTGGCGGTCTACTCCGGCAGCGGGCGGGACGTGTCCGGCCTGGTGCACCCCGGCGACGTGGTGGTCGTACAGCCCGTCGCCGGTGACGGTGGCCCGGTCATCGGTGTCGCCGGCGCGGGCGGCCAGCTCTACAACCACGGAGCGGTCGGCTCGGCGGCGGAGTTCGGACGCGTCCGCGTCTACCGCCCGATGACGGATGCGACCTCGCTGTGGTGAACCCCGACGGCCTGAAGCCGAGAGAGGTGCGTCGTGTTTGACATCCCCAACTCGGGCGCGATGGACGCCGCCGCCGGCGGTCGCGGGCCCGGTGCAGTCGCACTGCCCACGATCGTGGGCGGTAACCCGCAAGCCATCCTTGCCCACTCTGCGGCGTTGACCGCGCGGGTGGCCCGGCTGGTCACTCTGTTGGCCGACCTGGAGCGGGCCCGCGAGCAACTGCGTGAGGTGTGGTCCGCCGGGTCGGCGAGCGACTCCGTGGTGCAGAAGCTGAACAAGTCCTTCGCGAGCTTCCAGCAGATCATCGAGACCGTGTACGCCGGCGTTCGGGAACTCGAGGGTGCCGCCGCGCAGTTGACCACCGCGCAGGCGGCCTACCGGGCAGTGGTCAGCGCGGTCAACCCGACGGTGGCCGCGCTGATGTCCAATCCGTACACCCGGGCGGCCGGTCGGGCCCTGGCGGTCAGCACCACCGGGATCCTCAAGGCGTTCCTCACCGGTATCGGTGGCATCCTCACCGCCATCGGGGTGACCAACCTCGGCCAGATCCTGACCGGTCTGGCCACCATCGTCGGCCAGGTCGAGCAGTTGTTCTCGAAGAACAACGACGGTGGCTCGGTGCCCGCTCCGGCGCTGCCGCCCGGGAGCGCGGGCAACCCCGTGCTCGCGCCACCACCGATGGCCAGCGTCGCCACCGGCGCGGGACAGGTGGCCCTGGGCGGCAGCTACGGCACCAGCGGCTACGGCATGCCGTCGTTCACCGGCGCGGGCTACCCGGCCGGCGGTTCGATGAGCAACTACATCCCGCCGGCGCTCGGCACCGACCAGTGGATCGCGGTGCAACCCGGTCAGCCCTCGCTCCCCAACGGTGCGGCGCCGGTGACGATGACGCCGCACGGCCCGGTGCAGACCCTGCCGATCCCACCGGCCGCGCCGGTTGACGGGCCGGCGTCGTCCGCCCCGTCCGGGCCCGGCGACGACGGCGACGACGACGTGACGATCACGGCCAGCAAGGGCGACATGACGTTGACCGTCGAGGTGCCGGTGGACACCGGACGCGCGTTCGACATCGAGGTCACCGCCAGCTCCGGTGGGCAGAGCGTCAACGCCGACATCAGCGTCGGCGCCGACGGCTCGATCAAGGTGGACTGACCGGTGACCGGCGTTTCTCCCGCTCTGGTCGGCCACACCGTCAATCTGTCGGGCGCGCTGTCCTGGCTGCTCTCCCGGTACGCCACGGTGCTCGCCGAATACCGCCGGCAGATGACCGGCGACCCGGCCGGGCTGCGGGCCGTGGCCCACTCCTATCTGGCGATCGCCGACCAGGCGGCGGGCGTCTCCGGCGAGCTGGTCCGGCGCCGGACCGGGCTCTCGGCGCAGTGGCACGGCTCGGCGTACGACGCGTTCGGCGTCGCCGCCGGCCGGGTCACCACCGGGCTGGACGGCACCGAGGCGCGGCTGCGCCGGCACGCCGCCGCGCTGGAACGCGCAGCCGGCGGCCTGGAGGCCGCCGCGAGCACCGCCGACACGGTCATCGCCCGGTTCCGAGCCAACGCCCAGCTCCTGGTGGCCGCGGCCGGGGCGGTGCCGAGCAGTCAGGTCTCCGCTCTGCTCGGGCACGCCCGGAACATCGGTGAGCAGGCGTTGGATGCGATGCGCGGGGTGTGGGACCGGCTTGGCGTGGTGCTGGCGCAGGTCGCCACCGAGCTCGGCGGGCCGCACCCGGTCGGGGCCGCCGGTCCGGCCGCCGCGGCCGGCGCCGACGGACGTCTCGCGGCAGAGTCGGTGCGGGCCGCGCTTGCCGGAGACGCCTCGCCAACGCAGTTCCGCCAGAGCATGGCGCAACTCGCCGTGATCACCGACCGGGTACGCACCGGCCAACCACCGTCCGCTGCGGACAAGGCCTTCCTGACGTCGTTCTACGGCGCACTCGGCGACCGGGTGTTCGACCTGCCGGGCTACGTCAACGCCACCGAGCACCGCTACCAGACCAGTCTGTTCGGCATTTTCGGCGAGACCGCCCCGGGCTTCGCCCCCGCCGACCGGCAGGAGATGCTGCGGACTGTCGGCAACGGCATCCTCACCCTGTCGCAGGACCCGGCCGACCTGCCTGCCGCGGTCCGCGACCTCGTGCACACCCGGGCGGCCACCGAGACCAACATCGGCACCAACTCGTTCGGCTTCACCCACGAGGTGCCGGCGACGCCGGGTCGCGCACCGTTGACCGGGGTGCTCGGCGAGACGGTCTACACCAACCGGCTCGACGTGCCCCGCTACGCCCAGTGGGAGGCGCTGTCGCAGCTGACCGGCGCGGCCGACCGGGATCTCGTCGCCGGAGCCGACTACTCCGCCGCGGTGACCCGTCGGGTCGGCGAGATGGCCGACGTCACCCAGCGACTGGACGACCTCTCCCGGCACAGCCCCGACCAGCCCGGGTACTACGTGTCGACCGACGACGCGGTGCTCTGGGACAAGCCCCGGGTGGATGCGACGATGACCACGCTGCTCGACGTGTCCACCCGGAACCACGTCGCCGACGCGGCGCTGGCCAGCGACGGCGAGACACTGCGCCGACTGGCCGGCTTCGCGTGGGCGGACGACGGCAGCACCGCGGGCCGGGTCGTCGACTGGATCGGTGCCGGAACCGCCGATCCCGCCGAGCACGACCTGGCCCGCGGTGCGTACGTCAACCTCACGCAGACGATGACCGACCCGGCGTCGTACCCGCAGACCTTGGCCGCGATGCGGGAGAACCCGCACTTCGCCGAGGCGATCGCCCGGGCCACCGTGCCGAACCTGGATCTGTACGCCCAGCCGCTCGACGGGTTGGACACCGATCCGGCGGCGCAGCGCCTGGGCAGCACCGACGCCCGGCACATGCTGATGCTCGGTCAGGTCACCCAGGACGGTCGTGACGAGATCAGCGCGGCCGCGGACCTGTACCAGGAGTACCTGCTGCGCCAGGCCGACGCCGGCACGATCCCGATGGAACAGGCGGGCCGGTACGCCGGCAACGTCGACGGCCTGACCAACGCCGCGGCCGCCAACGCGATCTGGTACGCCAACGTGCAGGACGCCGAGCAGGCCACCCGTACGGCGCAGGAGGCGTACGCCCGGCAGGTGGCGATCGCCAACGCGGTCAAGGACGTGGTCGGGTTCGGGGTCGGCAAGTTGCCAGAGGTCGGCGAGTTCGCCGGCTTCGCCTTCGGGCAGGCGGCCGACGTCGTTACCGGTGCCCTGCAGGCACCCGCCCCGGTGCATCCACAGAGCGTGCCCACCGATGTGTTCCACCATCCGCAGTTCACCGGCAACGGGACCGTCTACACGGCGGCGGGCGACCTCGCCAGTTTCGAGCTACGCAACGGCGGATCGGCCCCGGCCGTACCGGTTGGCGCGCTGCATGGCGCGGCCGCGGAGGAGGAGGCCGTACGGTGGGCCCGGGCTGACCCGGGCCGGGCCGACTACATGGACGCCTACACCACCGCCGCGCAGTACGTGTATCTCGCAAACCTTGCGACTCATACCCGTGAGTCGATCCAATACGACGTGCAGGGGCGGCGGCCGTAGTCCACTGGCGGGCCACGGCACGGGCGAGTAGCGGTGACACCGGAGGGAAGACGACAGATGGAACCGGCGATCGAGGATCTGCTCGCCCAGGTGCGTGAGCAGCAGCAGCGGATCGAGGAGATCCAGCGCTCGGTGGCGACAATGGAGCTGACCGCGTACGCCGGCAACGGCGACGTCACTGTGAAGCTCAAGGGAGACGGCCGGTTCACCGAGGTGACCATCGACCCGCAGGTGCTGCGTCGCTACGACGCGCAGACCCTCGGCCAACTGGTGCTGGAGGCGGTGAACGACGGCCTGGCCAAGCTGGCGGCGGCCAACGAGGCGAGGTACGCCCCGCTGCTCGGCGAGGCGCAGCAGTGACCACTGCGGTTGCCCCTCGGCGGGTCACCGTGGTAGCCCCCCACGCCCGTCTCGACGTGTCGTTGCCGATACAGAGCACGGTGGCGGAGCTGCTTCCGCAACTGGTCCGGTTGCTGGCCACCAACGCCGACCGGGCCGATCGGGCCGGCGGGGTCGGCTGGGAACTGCGTCGCTTCGGTGGGCCGCCGTTGGACGGCGCGGTCACCGTCAGCGGCGCCGGGGTGCGCGACGGCGAGGTGCTCTACCTGGACACGGTCGACCGGCGGGCCACCCCGATGCTCTTCGACGACGTGGTGGACGCCATCGCGAGCGCCGCCGCGGACCGGCCCGGAGTGTGGCGCGCGGCGGCGTCCCGGAAGGTCGGCGGTGCGGTCGCCGCGCTGGCCTTCACCGCGGTCGCGGTCGCGGTCGGCTTCAGCGGGCTCGCCGCGTCGACCGTGGCGCTGTTTTCCGGCATCCTGGCCCTGATACTGCTGCTCGCCAGCGGAGCGTTGTCGCGGGCGTTCGGCGAGCGAGGCATAGGCGCGGCGGTGGCCGCCGGTGGCGTACCGGCCGCGATGATCGGCGGGCTGGCGGCGATCGGTGGCCTGGGCGCGGCGATGGAGCTGACCGCGGGTCGACTGGCGCTGGCCGGCGCGGCGGCCACTCTCTACACGGCGGTGGCCGCCGTGGTGGTGGCGGAGCAGCGGTTCGCCGCCGCCGCGGTGGCTGCCGCGGTGGGTAGTCTCGGCGCGCTCGCCGACCTGCTCACCGCCTCCTCGCCCGCCTCGGTCGCGGCGGTCACCTGTTGCGTGGCCGTGGTGGCCAGTCCGGCGCTGCCGATGCTCGCGCTTCGGCTCGGCCGGCTGCCGCTGCCCGGGGTCCCCACCGACATCGAGGCGTTCCGCGGGGACGAGCGGCCCACGCTCGGACCCGAGGTGGTCGCGGACACCGAGGCCGCCGAACGGATCCTGAGCGGTCTGCTCTGCGGCCTGGCGGTCATCGTCGCCGGTTGCGCCGGGATACTCCTGTGGAGCGGTGGTCGCTGGGCGTGGGCGCTGGCTGGTCTGGCCGGCGTCGCGCTGTTGCTCCGCGCCCGAGCCTACGTCGGCGTCGGCCAGCGGGCCGCCCTGTTGCTGGCCGGTGCCGCGTCGGTGCTCGGCCTGACGGCTCGGGCCAGCCTGGCCGGCGGACCCGGAACGCGGTTGCTCCTCGCCGGGCTGCTCCTGGTGACCGGAGTGGTCTGCGGGACGTACGCGGTCCGGGCCGCCGCCAAGACACCGTCGCCGTACTGGGGCCGGCTGCTCGACGTGGTCGAGTTCCTGGCGCTGGTCAGTCTGGTGCCGGTGGCGGGCGCGGTGCTCGACATCTACGGCGCGGCACGCGCATGGGGCGGCTAACTCACTGGCAGGCCAGCCAGCGGCAGCGTGGCCCAGGCCGCCTCGGCATGCGCCCCGTCCAGTGGGACCAGATCCCGGTCGAAGCCGGCGGTGGCCTTCCCGACCGCCTCGGCGACCGCCTCCCGGGCTGGTCCGGCGGGCACCGCGAGCCGGATCAGCGCCGTGCTGCGGGTACCGCCGCCGCGTTGCCGGTCCCACCGTACCGACACGGCACTGACCAGCGCCGGTGCGACGGCGTGCCGGCGAAGCAGCGTGGCCACCTCGCTCAGGCTCCGGGCGGGTCGGCGTGGCCGGAAGCAGACCTGGTGCAGCATGCCCAGCGACCAGTAGTGCCAGGTCTCGGTGCCCGGATCGGCGGCGCGCCGCGGATCGACACCGAGCACGGCGGCCCATGCGTCGCGCAGTTGACCGCCGTCGAGCGCGGTGACCTGATGCCCGCCGGCGCGCAGCTCGGCGGCGAGCCGCAGCGCGGCGGTGCCCGCGGCACGTACCGCACCGATCCGGCCGCCGCCGCGGGCCTGTACCGCCCGGGTGGCCGTCTCGGGGTCGAGCCGGATGGCGATCCAGCGCGCCGCGTTGCCGGTGCCGGGCGAGGTCCAGTCGACCAGCTGCGCGCCGGCCAGCGGCAGATCGGGGTCGTCGTAGCGGGACAGCAGCCGGCGCAGCAGGTCGTCGAGGTCGCCGTCGGGTTCGACGCGCAGCAGCGCGCTCCACGAAGTGCCGTCACCGGCCAACCCGATCCGGTTACCCGCCCGGTCCGCGTCGGTCCGGGTTCGCAGGCCGGGCAGGGCGGGCAGGGCATTTCCGGCGCGGCGCCGGAAGCGGTGCCGGACCACCACCCAGTCGGACAGCCACCGGCCGCGCCAGCGCACCCCGGTAGCGAGCACCACGCCTGCCGCCACCCCGGTGAGCGTGCCGCCGACCGCGCCGGACGGCCCGCCGGCCGCGACCGCACCCAGCACCGCGGTCTGCCAGAGCACCAGCCGGCCGACGCCGAGCCCGCGCAGTGTGCGCGGTCCCACCGGTGGTACGGGCAGCGGCGGCGCACTCCGCTGCCGTGTGGAATCGAGGGGCGGTGCGGTGGCCGGTGCGGCTGGCGGCATGGCTCGGCTCCTTGGGCTCGATCTCGTCGGCGATCCGTACCTTATATCCGTAGTTCTAGTGCACCGGGCGTGCACTGCACCATGGCGGGGACGAACTGATGTGGACACAGCGGGACCAACTACAGGCGTACCAGTTCCTTCGCCGTCGGCTCGTCTCGGCGCTGCAGGTCGGTGACGCCAACCACCCGGTGTCGCCGAGTCGCCGTCTGGTCATCGGGTGTGCGCTCGGCGCGGCGGTCGCCCTGCTGGTGACCGCCGGCTTCGGTGTGTACGGCTTTCTGCGGCCCGGGGCGAACACCGACTGGCGCAAGCCCGGCCAGGTGGTGATCGACAAGGACACCGGAGCGGCGTACGTGATGGGCGCCGACGGGCTGCTGCACCCGATGCTCAACTACGCCTCCGCGCGGCTGCTCGCGGGCGGTGACGGCACCGCCACCAGCCGGGTGTCGAGCAAGTCGCTGGCGCGTGCGCCGCGCGGCGTCCCGCTCGGGATACCCGGCGCGCCGCCGTCGTTGCCGGGCCGGGATCGGCTGACGACCGGGCCGTTCACCGTCTGTGCGCAGACCGCCGACGGTCGGCCGGCGGGCACCGCGCCGGTCACCACGGCGCTGGCCGGGGTCTCGCCGGTGGGCAGCGAGGTGGACGCGGCGACCGCGTTGCTGGTCGCCGGCCCGGACGGCACCGAGCACGCGTTGGTGGCCGGTCGCCGGCACCGAATCACCGACTCGGCCACGGCGGTGGCCCTCGGCTACGACGCGGTACGCCCGCTGCCGGTCAGCGCGGCCTGGCTGAGCGCGGTGATCGCTGGCCCGGACCTGCGACTGATCACGGTGGCGGGGGTAGGCGCCGCCGGGCCCCGGATCGGTGACCGGAGCACCCGGGTCGGCCAGGTGCTCGCCGCCACGACCGTCGGCACCGAACCCCGCTACTACCTGGTCCACGCCGACGGGTTGCTGCCGATCGGACAGACCGAGGCGGCGCTGGTGCTCGGCAACCCGGCCAACCGCGCGGCCTACCCGGGTGGCGCGGCGCGCGAGCTTCCGGTGACGCCGGCCGACGTGGCGCAGTCGCGGCCGGTGGCCGGTAAGGCCGCCGACTATCCGGCCCGGCTCGCCCCGCCGGCCGAGGCGCCCCAGGAAGGGGCCGCGGTGTGTGCGACGGTGGACGGCGATCGGGCGGTGGTCAGGCTAGGCGCCGCCACCGGTGTGCCGGCCGGGGCGGAGCCGTTGGCAGCCGGCGGCGGCACGCGAGCCGACAGAGTGTTCGTACCGGCCGGCCGGGCCGCGGTGGTGCGCGAGCGGCCGACACCGCAGGCCGCCCTCGGCACCGTCTTCCTCCTCACCGACCAGGGCGTACGGTATCCGGTACCGGACGGCGACGCGCTCAAGGCGCTCGGGTACGGGACGGTTCGGCCCACGCCGGTGCCACCGACCGTGCTGGCGCTGTTTCCCGTCGGCCCCGTGCTGGACCCGGCCGCCGCCCGACGGCCAGCCACGCCGGGCATCACCACCCCGGTCACCGGCGCGGGGGAGCCCCGGTGACCGGCGTGCCGACGATCGAGGTGTCGGTGGTGGAGGACCATCCCCTCTATCGGGCCGCGCTGGTCCGGGCGCTCGGGGACGCACCGGATGTCCAGGTCAGGGTGACCGCCAAGTCGGTGGAGGAGTTCGCGGCGTACCGGCAGCCCGGCGGGGGAGTGGCGATCCTCGATCTGCGGCTGCCGGGGGTGCGCGACGCGGCGGCGGTGGTCGCGGTCACCGGGATGGGCCACCGGGTGCTGGTGGTGTCCGCGCACGGCGACCAGTCCGACGTGCTCGGGGCGATCGCCGCCGGGGCCCGTGGCTACCTGACCAAGGACGCCGATGCCGACGAGATCCTCCGGGCGGTACGGGAGATCGCCGCCGGCAACACCTACGTGTCGCCGACCCTGGCCTCGATCCTGCTGGACTCCTCCCGGGGACGGCAGCCGCTGTACCGGGTGCCGTTGTCCGACCGGGAACGTCAGGTGCTGTCGCTGCTGGCGGCCGGCGAACGGGACCAGGACATCGCGGAGGCGTTGGCGATCAGCGTCCGTACCGTCCGATCCCACCTCGACCGGATCCGGGAGAAGACGGGGCGTCGTCGGCGGCCGGAGCTGACCCGGCTGGCGATCGAGGAGGGCATCGCCGCGCCGGCACAGGGCCGCTGACGGTGCGGTTGTAGGTCTTCCCGCCATGCCGTGGTGGCAGCCCGCGAGGGACCGCGACCAAGTAGGACCGAAGAGGTGTCGAGGGCGTCACCGTGACGGTGACGCCCTCGGTCAGCGGATGCACGGTGCTGCTTGCGGTGCTACGGCTTGCAGATCTGGTATGCCTTCCGGAAGCCGGATTCGCTCGCCGCGTCCTGCACCGCAACGAACTCGCCGTCACCGAACCCCCACCCGGCCGGCGCGCCTGTCGAGGAGTCCATCACCCACAGGTCGCGGCCGTCGTCGCAACGGAACCCCCCGACGACCTGGACGCCGCCGGCACGGTCGAGACAGCCGCGTTCGGCCTCCGCCTGTTCGATCTTCTGACCTGGCTTGAAGAGGTCGCTGCACGCAAGCAGGGCGGGTGTGGTCGGTGCCGACGCAGGAGAGGTGCTGCTGTCCCCGTCTTCGCCGCATCCGGTCAGGGCGAGCAGTATGGCAGCGGCGGCGGTAAATGTGGGCGTGCGGATCATGGCGGGCACCATACATAAATCGGCCGAGGCTCGCTGGCCCTATCGGCGCGCCCCGCGAGCCGAACGGCGGAACCGAATTCCGGTCCGCGGCTGGTCGTCGCGGCTTGGAGCGATCCTTCGATCCTCCAGCGGCGTCCGGCCACCGACACGAGAACGTTGCACGACCGTTGTCGGCTGTCACCGCTCGGGGAGCGATGTGATCAGAAACCCCACATCAGAATGCGTTCCGTTCACCACCCGTTCCCGGGAGCGTCAGGCCGGGCCGTTGGGATGTCGAGGAACAGATGCCCGACCCGTCCGGAAGGCAACGCCTCATGTCACAGTCCCCACTCATGCTGCCCCGACGTCGCTTTCTCGCTCTGGGCGGTATCGCCGCGGGCGCGGCGGTACTCGCCGCCGAGCCCGCTTCGGCGACGTCCACCGCCTCGGAGAGCCGGGTCACCCTGCCAGGCTACGTGTTCACACTCGGCGTGGCGTCCGGCGACCCGACGTCCGACGGTGTTGTGCTCTGGACCCGCCTGGCACCGGACCCGCTCGCCCTCGACGGGCTCGGCGGCATGCCCGATCGCCCCGTCCTGGTGCGGTGGGAGATGGCGGAGGACGAGAGCTTCCGCCGGGTCGTGCGTCGCGGCGTGGAACGCGCCACGGCCGACTGGGGGTACTCGGTGCACGCCGAGGTGCACGGCCTGCGGCCGGACCGCGTGTACTGGTACCGGTTCCGGATCGCCGACCAGGCCAGCCCGGTGGGCCGCACCCGCACGGCGCCGCGCCCCGGGACTGCGCTCCAGTCGCTGAGCTTCGCGTTCGCGAGCTGCCAGGCCTACACCGATGGCTACTTCACCGCGTTCGACCACCTGGCCCGCGAGAACCTGGACCTCGTCGTCCACCTCGGCGACTACATCTATGAGGGCGGCGGCGCCGGCTCGATCGGCCGCGCCCACTACCCGGCCGTCGAGACGTTCTCCCTGACCGACTACCGGATCCGGTACGCCCAGTACAAGCTCGACCCGTCGTTGCAGGCCGCGCACGCCGCCGCGCCCTGGGTGGTGGCGCCGGACGACCACGACGTGGAGAACAACTGGGCCGGTGACCACTCCCAGCCGGACACCGAGCCGGACCAGGACCCAGCCGTGTTCCGGCTCCGCCGGGCCGCCGCGTACCAGGCGTACTACGAGAACCTGCCCCTGCGGGCGTCGTCGATGCCGCAGGGCCCGGAGATGCAGGTCTACCGGCGCCTGCAGTTCGGCGACCTGCTGCAGCTCGACGTGCTCGACACCCGGCGGTTCCGTGACCGGCAGCTCACCGACGCGTCGCTGCGCTGGGACCCGAAACGGCAGATGCTCGGCGCCGAGCAGGAGGCATGGCTGCTGGCCGGGCTCGCCGCGTCCACCGCACGGTGGAACGTGCTCGGCAACCAGATCTTCGCCATGGAGGCCGACCACACCGCCGGCCCGGGCGAGCGGTACGGCATGGACACCTGGGACGGGTACGCCGCCGCGCGCCAGCGGCTCTTCGACGGCGTGGCGGAGCGGAACGTCGAGAACTTCCTCGTCGTCACCGGTGACGCCCACCGCAGCGTGGCCGCCGATCTCAAGCTGGACTTCGCCGACCCGGGGTCGCGGACGATCGGCACCGAGTTCCTCGGCACGTCGATCAGCTCGGGCGGCAACGGGACCGACCACGACAGCCTCGGCGTGACCTGGCTGGCCGAGAACCCGCACATGAAGTTCCACAACTCCCAGCGTGGGTACCAGATGTGCCACTTGGGCCGTGACGAGATGCGCACCGACTACCGGGTGGTGCCGTTCGTCAACGCGCCGGGCGCGCCGGTGTCGACGCGGGCGAGCGTCTACGTGCAGAGCGGACGGCCCGGGGTGGCGCACGTGTCCGCGTGACGGGTGATCCGAGCGTGGCGGGCCGGTCCGACGGCTCGGAGTCGTCGGACCGGCCCGCCGCTGGGCTTCAACACGAACGGCGACCCGCGCCGTCGGGGTGGCTGCTGCGGCCGCCAGGCGGGTGGCCGGGCCGGCGAACCGGTCCCGGCCGTCCGCATTCTGGCCGCTGGAACTACAGGTCGAGCGGCTCGATCCAGATGTTGCGGTATTGGACGGGGTTGCCGTGGTCCTGCAACCGGATCGCGCCCGTCGCCGGGCCCTCCGGCCGGTTGCCCCCTGTCGGGCCGAGGATCTCGACGTCGTCGTGCACCGTGACGCCGTTCCACACGACGGTGACCCGCGCGTTTTTGACCTTGTTGCCGGCCGCGTCGTAGCGGGCCTGCCGGTAGACGATGTCGTACGTCTGCCAGGTCTGTGGCGGCAGCGCCGCGTTCACGTCGGGGGCTTTCTGGTTGTAGATGGCCGCGGCGTCGTTGATCTGCGGCGGGTTGATGCCGAACGAGTCCAGCACCTGGATCTCGTAGCGCTCCTGTAGGTACACGCCGCTGTTGGCGCGTGCCTGGCCGGTCACGTCCGGCGGGTACAGCGGCAGGTTGAACTCGACGTGCAGGCGGAAGTCGCCGAAGGCCTGCACCGTGCGCACGTCCCCGTTGTGCACCGTCATGGCGCCGTCGGAGACCGTCCATCCGGGTTCGCGCCCGTCGCTGTGTTGCCACTCGGTGAGCTCTCCGCCGTTGAACAGCGTGATGCGCTCGCCGTGCGGCCGGACGGCGAGCACGTCGAGGTTCACGTGCCCGGAGTCCGCGGCCTCCTTGCGGTACTCGACCAGGTTGCGACCCTTGTTCAGATGCACGGTCGTGGTGACGGTGCCCCACTCCTTCCAGGTCACCGTGGAGGGGAAGACCGTCTGCCCCACCCGTTCACCGTTGACGTACAGGCTCAGCTGCTTCTCACCCGAGTAGGGGTTCGGGCCGTTGCTGTAACGCATCGCCAGGTCGTACGTCCCGCTCTCCCGCACGTCGACCGAGATGCTGGTCGACGAGCCGTTCTGGGCGAACCCGGCAGCGAAGCCGGCGCCGGAGTAGGCGGCGTGGTCGGTCGCCATGCCCACAGCGACCGTGCGGCCCTCCTCGGCCTCGAAGAAGGTCTGCGGCTGCACCACCCGGCCCGGAATCTCGTTGAGCGTGTACCAGGCCTCAGTGTTCCACAGCTCCTCGCCACCAGTGGAGGAGAACGGACGCGGAGAGCGCACGTGCACGACGCGGTTCTCCTTCAGGCCCGGGATCCGCAGCTTGACGGTGCGGCCGTCGGCCGACAGCTCGGCCTCGGTCACCTTGAGCGTCTCCAGTTCGAGCTTGGGCCCGCCGTACTGGCTCGTCGCACCGTAGCGCCACTGCGTCACCTGGTACGCGTCGGCGAGCTTCTGTGCGGTCTCGGCCGACAGCGGCTTGGTGTACTCCAGCTCGAACCCGACATGCGACGCGCGCATCCGCTTGACCTCGAAGACCGGGGTGCCGTTGGGCGTGAGCTTCTGCAGGCCGTACGTCAGCTTGCCCTCCTGACCCCAGTTGCCGCCGGCGCCCAGGCCTCCCACGTAGAGCGCGCCGTCGGGGCCGAGGGTCACCTCGTTGATGCCGGACTCCAGTCCCTGCGTGTGCCGGAACACCGCACCCTGGTACTGCCCCTCGATTTTCTCGAGGAACACCCGCTGTAGGCCGCCGTAGGTCACGTCACCGACGACCAACTGCCCCGCGTACGGGCCCTGCTTCAGCAGCACGGGAGTGGACGGTGAGTTTCCGATCTCGTTCTGCGGAAGCCAGACGACGGGACGCGTCACCGGCTTGTCGTCGAACCGACCCGTGGGCGTCGTGTAGTGGTTGTAGAACGCTCCTTGCTGGATTTCGACCAGCTTGGACGCCGGCAGCCAGCCTCCCTGGTTGTCCGTGACGAAGACCTCGCCGCGTGGACCCCAACCGATCCCGTTCGGAGTGCGCAGCCCCCCGGCGACATACGTGATCTCGCCCGTCGCGGCGTTCACCTTGATCGAGGTGCCGCGGTCCGGCGCGGGCTGGGGCACCGTGGTGGCGCCACCGTAGTTGATGGCAACCGAGAGGTTGAGATAGAAGTACCCGTCCCGGTGGAGCAGGCCGAACGCGAACTCGTGGAAGTTGCGGCCCCACGGCCAGGTCGCAACCGTCCGGTGGTCATCCGCGTCGCCGTCGCCGTCGGTGTCGCGCAGGGCCGTCAGCTCGTGCTTCTGGCTGACGTAGACGGTCCCGTCGACCACCGCCACCCCCTGGGGCTCGCGCAGCCCCTCCGCGAACTTGCGGTAGGTCACCTGCTCGGAGCCGCTCTTCCCGGTGACGCCCTCGACCACGTAGACCTCGCCGGTCGTGTTGTCGGTGCCGCCCCAGGTGGAGATGACCAGGTCCCCGTCGGGCATGAAGTCCATGCCGGTGACCTGCGGCCGGAAGCCCTCGGGACGCAGGTCGGTGAGGGTGTACCCCGGGTGCACCCGGTCGAGGGGCAGGCCGTCGCCGGCCGAGTCGGTTGCCCCCTCGCAGTACTTCCACCCAGGGGCGGTGACACGTACGACGCCTGCGTCGGTGCTCAGCGCGGAGGTCGGCACGAGCTCGAAGCCGTCGGCGCCGGGGCGCCGCCACTCGAGCCGCAACACCTGGCCGCCGCCGTTGTCGAAGAACTCGACGAACAACGGGTGCAGGCCGGCGCTCAAGGTGATCACTCCCTCCCGGGAGGTCTCACCGTGCAGGCCGTCGTGGTCGACGACGAGCTGGTCGCCGATCGTCAGGCGTGACCCGTCGTCGCTGGTGAGCCGGAACGTGTAGTCACCGCCGGTGGGCACGGCGAGGTTGGCGATCACGTGGCTGATGAACCGGTCGGACAGGCCGAACTCGTCCGTAGCGGTCCAGTTGATCTGCGGCATGAGCTTGTCGACGTTCGGCGTCTGCGCGGGCTTCAGGGTGCACAGCGCCGACAGCGGGACACCCATGTCGTACGAGCGCAGGGTGACGCCTGGCTCCTGCGGCGGGACATCGGCGGTGGCGGGTGCGGCAGTGGCCGGAGTGACGGGGGCCGCGGCGAGCAGGGTCGCCACAGCGGCAGCTGCGGCCGCGAGCGCGGCACGCCGCCGTTGTCTCGGTGCGGTCATGGTTCCTCCTGGTGGTGCGGCTCCCATGCGGGAAGAGCCGTGCAACTTTTCTCCCCTGGACCGGTCGATATGCTCCCGCGAGCAAAAGATCGATGGACGACGTTATCACTTTCCATCGATCTATCGGAACTTTTGGATGGAGAGGCGAAAGTCGGCTTCAGACGTGATCATCGGGTGGTGGTTGCAGCTCAACCGGGTGGTCATGATCTGGGTGCCCCGGAGCTGCCGCAGGGCCGCGCGCAGGAGCGCGGCGTCGCTCATGCAACGGAACTTCCCCGGCGTCTCGGAGACCGACAGGAGGCACACGCCCACCAGCGCCGACACGATCTTTCGGGATCAAGGCGCCGCGCGAGTGCGGCGCAAGCCGGCCGCACTCGGCCCGCTGGCGCCCTCCGCGGCATCGGTCGCTCGCGGCCAACCGGGCTCGCGCTACGCCCGGGGAGCCATGATCGCCGCTTCGATGCGCAGTCCGATGCCTGCGAGGACAAGGAGCCCGGCGAGGAAGTGCGGCTCGGCCATCCCCGAGTCGCTGGAGATCGTGAGCACGGAGATCAGCAGGCCCGACAGCAGAGCGGTAGTGCCTACTGCTCGCGTGGTGGCAGCTCGCCGAGAAGGTCCACGGCGGGACCGTACCGGAAGTCGGGCATGAGGACGGTCCGGCTCCGTGAACCACTCCTCGGCGCTTGTGGCCTGCCCTGCGGGCGGCCTCCGGCCGTCCTGGGCCTTCCGCAGGTCCGGCTTCCACGGACCAGTTACTGGCCAGGTGGCCTGGCTGCGTCCGAAACCGCAGGGTCGCCCGGCCCGATCCTTGTCGCGTTCGGCTGAGGGGAAAACCGTCGTCACGGTGACGACGGCGAGCCGGACCAGAGGTCGGCGAGCAGCCGGCCGAACGGGAGCCACGGACGGCGGCGGCGACCACGCCGGTGCCGCAGGCGGCACGCGGGGCGGGCCAGGTGTTGAGCCGGGCGTCGTCTTCACGTTCCTGCCGCGACGGATGGGCGCCGTCCGGGCGGGGGACGGGTGCTGGGTCAGGGGCCCGCCGGGCGGGTCATGCCTGTTCGAACGCCCGTATTGACCGAGCGGGGGCGGTTCCCGCTCGTGCCCGCACCAGGCCGAGGGCGGCCGGTGAGGTGTGTGTCGGGAGTCTTCGGGTAGGGCGGAAGGGAACCCGGAAAACGATCAGTTGAGAACGGCGAGCGGTGCCGGCCCGCCTTTCAACGGGTGCCGGCACCGTTCGCGTCTGTCACCGCTTGGCCTGGTGTTTGGCCATCTGCGGCTGTTCGCCCCTGCCGACTCTCCGCAGTGCCTCGCGCAGCTGCTCCTCGGTCATCTTGGAGTTACCCTCGATGCCCGCGTTGTGCGCCTGCTGGCGGAGTTCGTGCAGCCGTTCCCGGTCACCCATGTCGGCCTCCCCGTGGTGCGTGGCGCGGGCGGCTCCGCGCGCCACTCCGCTCGTCGTCTTCCCGGGTCGGCCATGAGCAAACGGCCTCAGTCGGTGCCCTGCCACGGGGCGAGGGGTGACGCGCGCCGGATCGTCCTGCGAGCGCTCCACGACGGCGCGGTCCTCGACAGCGCCGCTCAGCGGGCCTTCTTCGCCGCCCGCTTGCGGGGCGGCGTCAACAGGTCGGCTATCGCCGCGATCGCGGACGGCACCAGGCGGTAGTACGCCCAGACGCCGCGTTTCTCGCGTTCGAGCAGGCCGGCCTCGGTGAGGATCCGAAGGTGATGGCTCACGGTCGGCTGGGAGAGACCGAGCGGGGCGGTGAGGTCACTGACGGACGCCTCGCCCTCCGGAGCGGACTGGATCAGACTGAGCAGTCGCAGCCGGGCCGGGTCGGCGAATGCCTTCAGCACTCCCGCGAGCCGCTCGGCATCGGCACGCTTGATCGGCTCACCAGCAAGCGGCGAGACAGCAGGCATGGCAGTTTTCGCAGTTCCCACGCCTTCCATCGTTCCACCGACATCGTCGATAGGCCGGTGGAACCGCGATCAGTACCCCGATGGCGGTCGCGAGACCGGTTGCGAGGGACGCTGGGGGCGGGGCGGCGAGCGTGCCGTGCCCCGGGCGACGAGTCGACCTCCTCAGGCACGCAGCCCCTCCCCGGTGGCGATGATCGCCTTCTCGAACCACGCTGCGGTGTTCCCGTTCGAGCGGGTCCAGACCGCGACGCACTGCACGTTCCTCGTCGTCCAGCAGGTCGTGACTCCAGCCGATCACCGCGCGCAGCGAGCGATGCCGTTCGTCGGCCCCGCGCCCACCGGCCAGCAGGCGCAGCACGTCGTCCAGGGCGGCCAGCAGGCCCGCCGCGCCCAGCGACGCGCTGCGAGCGGCGGCCAACTCGATCGCCAGCGGCATCCCGTCGAGCCGGGCGCAGAGTTCGGCGACGAGCGCTGGGTCCGCGCCGAAGTCCGGGTCGACCGCCCGGGCCCGGTCCTGGAACAGGGCCACCGCGTCGGTCGACGCTGACACACTGCCAGCCGATCGGCTCCATGGTGTTGATGATCGAGTCGACTTCCTTGCGGATGTGTTTCATGGACACCGAAACTTGTTCTAGAACGTCGCTCTAGTTTGGTCTAGGCTGGCGGCCATGGCGGAAACGGTGACGGCGGTCGTGACCGGAGCCAATCGCGGCATCGGGTTCGCGGTGGCCACCGAGTTGGTGCGGCGGGGCTGCCGGGTGGTGCTGGTGACCAGGAACCGGGCGCGGGGCGAGCAGGCGGTGGCGGCGCTGGGGGCGTGGCCGGGCGGCGCGGGTGGCTCGGCGGAACTGGTGGTGGGCGACCTTTCGGTGTTGTCGTCCATTCGGGCGGTCGCGGTCGAACTCGACAGTCGCTGCGATCGAATCGACGTGCTGGTGCACAACGCCGGTGTCTGGCCGACCCGGCTGGTACGCACTGAAGACGGGTACGAGCAGTCGTTCGTGGTGAACCACTTGGCGCCGTTCCTGCTCAACCACCTGCTCGAGAAGCGGCTGCGGAGGGTGGTCCAGGTCAGCGCCGGCCTCTACGTCAAGGGCAGGGTGGACCCGGATCGGACACCCAGGGGCGAGGACTTCCACTGGATGCGTACCTATTGCGACACCAAGCTTGCGAACCTGCTCACCGTGCCGTTGTTCGCGAAGCACTGGGAGAATACCGGGGTGACCATCGACGCAGTGCATCCCGGCGTGGTCAGGACCGGATTGGGGGACCCCGGTGGCGTGAAGGGCCTGCTGCTCAAGGTGATCAAGCGCCGGTGGGACGCTCCGGAGGCCGGCGCAGCGCCGGTGATGCGCCTGGCGTTCGCGCCCGGTGAGAGATCCGGCCGCTACTTCGACGGTGACCATCCGGTACCGCTCGCGCCCGTGGCGGACGATCCGGCCCTGGCTCGACGGCTGTGGGATCAGGGGATGGCTCATGTCGCCTAAGCAGCAGCGGGGTGAGGCGACTGCGGAGCGGCTGCTGACCTCGGCGCTGGACGTGTTCGATTCGGCCGGCCAGCCCGGCTTCACGGTCAACGCCGTGACTGCCGCCAGCGGGGTCAGCCTCGGCAGTCTCTACCACCATTTCGGCAGTTTCGACGGGCTGGCCGCGGCGCTGTACAGCCGGTGCATGGCGGCGCTGTTCGACGAGTTGATCACGGCGCTGAGGCGGGCCCGGACCGCCCGCACCGGCGTCCGCGCCATCGTGGCGGCCTACCTGCGCTTCACGGAGGACAACCCGGCCGCGGCGCGCTTCATCCACGCCTCGGCCTACGCCGGATACCTGGCCGGGCACGCCGAACAGGTGACGGCGGCCAAGGCGCCACGCATGGCGGCCGTCGCTGGCTGGCTGCGGCCACGGATGGCGGCCGGTGAGATCGCCACCCTGCCGGAACCCCTGATCGAGATGCTGCTGATCGGCCCGGTGGCGGAGACCGCGCGCCGGTGGCTCGCCGGCGTGCCGGGCATCGATCTCGGGCAGGCTGCGCGCGTTCTGCCCGACCGGATATGGCGTTCGCTCGCGCCGGACTGAACCCGAGCCGACTCAAGGGGGTGACCGTAGCGAGCGGCTGCCGCTGGCAGCTCGGTCGGCGAGGTCACGTACGGCCGCCTGGTATTGCGGTCGCATGTGGTACGGCCAGTGGCGTTCGAGGGGCGGTGGCACGGTGTCGGCCGGGTCGATGGTCACGGCGTGGGGATCACGGAGCCGCATGTCCACCGATTCGGCTGCCGGGGTGTCGCATGGTGGCTCTGTGCCCCAGCGGCCGAAGATGGGTCCACCGATCGGGTCGGTGTCCCGCCAGAGGTTGCGCCACCGCCAGTCGAGTCGCTCGCCCAGGTCGCACAGCGCCTGCTGACCGAGGTAGGCCGGGTAGAGGCGGGCGTAGATGCGGCGCAGCGGGGAGCCGTGGGTCAGCAGGGAGACCCTGGGCAGGGCGGTCGGCGGTAGTTGCAGGACGGTGGCTGCGGCCAGGACCGAGCCGTGGCTGTGCCCGGAGATGACCACGGGGCCCTGCGCGGCGAGCGCGGAGACCCGCTTGGTCAGTTCGGGTACTGCCCGGGCGGCGTAGCCGAGGCTCAGGACGGTCACCCCGGCGGTGGCTGCCCACAGCGGGCGCAGGAGGCGACGGGCCTGCGCGGGGCTGGTCGGCACGGGCAGGCAGAGCAGCACCGCGCAGAACGCCACAGGATTCCGGGCTTGGGTGATCCGTGCGGGGGTTGCCCGGGATGTTCCCGGACAACCCCCCGTGCGGCTACCCGCCTTTCCGGCGCGATCAGCGCATCAGAGCGAACCGTTGCGCCAGGGTCCCGTGATGGCGAACGTGATACCGGGACTCTGCGCGTTGACGAACATCCAGTTGCCGTTCTTCGGATCGAAGGTCGACCCGGCCCACTCGGAACCGGCGTAGTCGCCGGGGGCGACCGACTTGCCGGGGACTCCGCCGGCCGGGATCACGACCTGGTTCAGCGCGATCGGGAAGATCTCGCCGTCGGTGGTCAGGCCGTGCAGGTATTCGCCCTCGCTGCCGTCCTCGCAGAGCACGATGCCACCGCGCGGGCTGACGCAGATGTTGTCGGGGTTGTTCAGCACGCTGGCATCCGGCGACGCGAAGAGCACTCGCATCGTCTCGGCCTGCGGGTCGTACTCGAAGACCTGGCCCTGGCCCTTCGGCCCGCCGCTGGTGGACACGATGTAGACCCGGTCGTTGCCGTACCAGGCGCCCTCGAGCCGCTTGAACACGGCGGCGCCGAGTGCGGCGCCCTGCACCGCCGGGCGGGTCTCGCCCGGGGCGTAGTCGGGGTTGGGCACCGTGACCCAGGAGGTCCGGTACTCCACGCCGGTGCCGTCGGCGTAGGTCGAGTACGAAGATCCGTCCGGGGTCTGCACGACGAGCATCTGCAGTTCGCCGCCGGCGGACAACTCGCCGGCCTTGTTGGGCAGGTAGCGGTAGAAGCCGGACGGGGTGGCGTCCTCGGTCAGGTAGACGATCCCCGTCCTCGGGTCGACCGCGACCGCCTCGTGGCTGAACCGTCCCATCGCCCTGATGGGACGGGGGTCACCCTTGCGGTCGTAGGGGACCTCGAAGACGTACCCGTGGCGAGTGCCGTCCGGGGCGATCTCGGTGGTCTCCTCGCAGGTCAGCCAGGTGCCCCAGGGCGTCGGCCCACCAGCGCAGTTGCGGATCGTGCCGGACAGGCTGCCCCAGGACTCGAGGAACTTGCCGTTCTCCGGGTCGAACACCAGGTTGGAGGTGCCGCCACCGGCCGCCGGGTTGTACGCCGGTGTCGTGAACGCGCCGGTGTAGCCGCCACGCTCGTGGTTGCGGACCAGCGCGATCTTGCCGTCCGGGCGGCGGAACGCGGCCATCCCGTCGTGCGAACCCGGGGTTGCCACGCCGTCCGACATCAGGTCGCCGGTCCAGCCGTAGGTGATGTACTCGAAGCCCTTGGGCAGGGCCAGCAACTCCAGACCCGTGGTGTGGTCCTTGGTCGGGTAGAGCGGACCGTAGTCGGGGCTGGACGGGCGCTTGCTCATCGGTGCCGCGCCGGCGGTACGCGCACCGAGAGCTTCCAGGGGGCCGAGCGCGGCGAGTGCGGCTGCGGTCACGAGGCTACGCTTGAGAAGGCCGCGACGGGCCAGACCCGGATCGATGTGCTCTGTCATGGATGTTCTTCCTCTCACGTCAAGTCGCGAGCACGCTATCGACGGCGGGTCACGCCCACGCCCAACGAGTCGAGAACCATGTGTGAATTGCTGGCTTTGCCAGCCGAGCCAGAACCGCTGACCGTCTCACCGGGGTCGGCGCGACGACGTCCAGCCTTGCTGGTGCAGCCGTTCGATGCCGTCCAGCAGCAGGTCCAGCGCGAACTCGAACTCGAACTGGTCGTCGCAGCCCTGCCCCACGACCGACGCGTCGTCGTGGGATGCCGCCCCGGCGATTTCGGCCAGGTGCGGGAATCGGGCCGCGGCCTCCGGTGGTAGGCCAGCCGGCGGGTCTGGGTCGGTGATGCCGGACCGGCCGGCGCGCCGGGAGGCGTCGAACAGTTCCTGGCTGAACCCCAGGATCCGGCTGCCCATCGCGTGCATCACGTGGTGGGCGAGGTCGGCGGAGAACCCGCCGGCCCGCAACGTCCCGACCACCGAGTCGAGGTAGGCGAGGATGGCTGGCGTCGCCATGTTCCGCGACTCGATCGCGAGCGGCGCCCAGGGGTGGCGCCGCAGCACCTGCCGCGCCGAGAGGATGCGCCCGCGGACCACGTGCTTCCAGTCGCCGTCGGACACCGGCGGATCGATCTCGCCGACGACCACGTCGATCATGCCGTCGAGCAGTTCGTCTTTGTTGGCCACGTGCTTGTAGAGGGCCATCGGCACGACGCCCAGATCTTGGGCGAGGTTGCGCATGCTGAGGGACTCGATCCCGGCCTCGTCGGCGAGCGCGACGGCGGCGCGCAGGACGCGGGTCCTGCTCAGCGGCGTCCGGCGCAGCGTGTCAGCCTGCTCAGCCATCTCGGTCCTCGTCTTCCGGCGACGGTTGAAACCATAACCGCCTTGACGGGTGTACGGCGTACACCTACGCTGCTTCCATTGGGTGTACGCCGTACACCATGAGGGGAGGGAAGATGAAAGCGATCGTCCAGGACCGGTACGGCCCGCCGGAGACGCTCACGCTCGCGGACGTCGACGCGCCGGTGCCGGCCGCCGACGAGGTGCTCGTGCGGGTCGAGGCCGCCGCGCTCAACGCGTACGACTGGCACGCCATGCGTGGCGATCCACGGATGGCGCGGTTGGCCATGGGCCGATCGAGGCCCCGGGCGCGCATCCGTGGCCGCGACTTCGCCGGCCGGGTCGAGGCCGTCGGCACCCACGTTCGACAGGTGCGCCCGGGTGACGCCGTCTTCGGTGACCTCGGCGACGCCAACGGCGCGTTCGCCGAGTACGTATGCGTGCCCGAGACCCTGGTCGCGCCGAAGCCGGCGAACCTGACGCCGCAGCAGGCAGCCGCCCTGCCGCTGGCCGGTGTCACCGCGCTCATGGGACTGTGCGACGTCGGGCAGGTCGAGCCCGGCCACCGCGTTCTCGTCAACGGCGCCTCCGGCGGCGTCGGCACCCTGGCTGTCCAACTGGCCAAGGCGCTCGGCGCGACCGTGACCGGGGTGTGCAGCACCCGCAACATCGACCTGGTTCGCTCCCTCGGCGCCGAACACGTCGTCGACTACACCCGTGACGACTTCACCCGCGACGCCCGCCGCCACGACGTCGTGTTCGACCTGGTCGGCAACCGCTCACTGACCGCGCTCCGGCGGGCGCTGACCCCGACCGGGACGCTGGTGCTCTCCGGCGGCGGCGTGTACCGCGGCGGCAGCCTCATCGGACCGATCTGGCTCCTCGCGCGCGGGCGGCTGCTGGCGCCCTTCGTTCGACACCGCATCGTCACCCTCACAACGGCACCCAGCCGGCAGCACCTCGACACGCTCCGCGCCCACGCCGAGACCGGCCGTCTCACCCCGGTCATCGACCGGACCTATCCGCTCCACGAGGTGCCCCAAGCCATCCGCTACCTCGAAGGTGAACACGCGCGGGCCAAAGTGGTCATCACCATCTGACGCACTGGCTGGCGAGGTCGCTTCAGGTCGTGCCCTCACCAGGGAATGAGGTCGTCCACGCCGTGGTGGGCCCTCGGACCGCACGGCGACGCGTGTCGCTAAGGCGTGCCGGCCCTGACTCAGGCATCGCGGGCGAACAGGGCCAGGCGTACCCGGTTGGGGCTGCCGGTCTTGGTCATCAGGCTGGTGATGTGGGTCTTGACCGTGGTGACGCCGATGTGGAGCCGTTCGGCGATCTCCGTGTTGGAGAAACCCTCGGCGACCAGGTTCAGCACGTCCTGCTCCCGGGCGGTCAGCCCCTCGACCGGCCGAGGCGTCTCGGCGCGGGCGTGCACCGCGCGTTGCACGAGGCGCCGCAGCACCTCCTGGCTGAACGGGCTGTCACCGGCGGCAGCCCGGCGGACGCCGTCCAGCAGGTCGGCGGGGGGTGCGTCCTTGAGCAGGAATCCGCAGGCGCCAGCGGTCAGGGCCGGGTAGAGGTGGTCGTCGTCGCCGAACGTGGTCAGTACCACGACGCGGGTGGCGGGGCGGTCGGCGAGGATGCGGCTGGTCGCGGTGATCCCGTCGACGCCGGGCATGCGCAGGTCCATGACGACGACGTCGGGAATGAGCCGCGCGGCGAGGAGGATCGCGTCGCGGCCGTTGTCGGCCTCGCCGACGACCTCGATATCGGTCTGGGCGTCGCAGAGCATGCGCAGGCCCGCGCGGATGAGGTGCTGGTCGTCGACCAGCAGGACGCGGATCACGCCGGCTCGGCCGTGCGCGGCCCCACCGGGGCCTCGCGTTCGTGCGGCACCGACAAGGCCGGCGTGGCGGCAGGGGAGTGGGGAGCGGGCGCCGGCGCGGTGGCCGCGGCCGGGAGGACGGTACGCACCCGCCAACCCGCGCCCGTCGGCCCGGCCTCCAACTGCCCACCGAGGACCTCGACGCGTTCGCGCATGCCGGTGACGCCGTGGCCCCCGATGGACGGCACCGGCGCCGGCACCCCGCCGCCCCCGTCGTCCGACACCTCCCAGTGGACGGCCCCGTCGACCACGCTGACCGACAGCCGGGCCAGCGCCGACGTGCCGGCGTGCTTGGCCACGTTGGTCAGCGCCTCCTGGGTCAGGCGCAACACCGCCAGACCCCGGACCGCGTCGAGCGAACCGATCGCCGGGTCGATGTCGGCCTCCACGGTTACGCCAGCCTGGCGGGCCCGGTCGACGGCCGCGCCGAGGGCGGCCGGAAGCGCCGACGGCTCGATCGCGGTCAGGGCCGCGTCGCCGCGTACGCCGTCGGGGTCGCGCAGGACCGCGACCAGCCGGCGCAGTTCGGCCAGGGCCGCGCTCCCCGTGCCGTGCACGTCGTCGAACACCTCGTGCACCCGTGGGTCCAGGTCGGTCAGCACGTGCCGCGCGACGCCGACCCGCAGCACCATCGACGCCACGTGGTGCGCGACCACGTCGTGCAGTTCCCGGGCGATGGCGCTGCGTTCGTCGGCGCGCGCGGCGCGGCTCTCCGACTCGCGCCGGCGCTGCTCCGCCGCCGCCCGCTCCTGCGCCTGTCGGGCGAGTTCCCGGGTGGTCCGGATGACCAGGCCGAGCAGCAGCGGGACGCCGACCTCCACCAGCAGCCCGAAGACGCCGGAGAGGACCCGTCGGAACGGGTCGCCGATCGAGTCGGTCAGGTCGACCACGGTCAGCAGCCCGGCGGCCAGCCAGATGGTCCGCGGTCGGCGCGCCCGCATGGTCAGCTCGAGCAACGCCCAGCTGGCGCCCACCTGGTTGATCGTGATGTCGTCGATCAGGCCGATCGCCACCGCCAGCAGGGCGGCCTGCACCACCAGGTTCACCAGGGGCCGGCGGTGCAGCACCAGCGCGCCGGCGCACGCGGCCACGGCCAGGATCCATTGCCTGGCGGGCGGCGTGTTTCCGCTGGCCGGGTTGCCGAGGACCAGGTAGCCGATGCCGCTCAGGTCGAGTAGCACCATCCGCACGAGCGTGTCGCGCGCGTCGAACAGCCGCCCCACCCACCTCACGGCGTCAGCCTAGGCGCTGCGGGTCGGGGCGGGATACCTTGCTCGCCCACCTGGTCCGGACGCCCAGGTAGGCGGCCAGGCCGAGCGGCCCGAGCAGGATCGTCAGCACCAGCACCGGCGCCATGACCAGTGACGGGACACCGCGTTCCCGGCTGTCGAGCCACGCCCACCGGCCGACGAACAGGTCGAAAGCGATCATGTGCGCCCAGGCCGCCGCCGCGCCGTCGTCGGTGCCCAGCAGGTCGCGTATGCCGGCCAGGGTCGGGGACGCGACGGCCGGCAGCACCTCGGCGAGCGCCGGGATCACCAGCATCGCGTAGATCGCCAGGACCGGCGCCACGATCAGCGGCGACCTGATGACCCGGCCGGTCACGGACCAGTGCGGCAGCAGGATCATCAGCGCCCAGAACGGCGTGGCCACCGCGAACGTCAGGGTGAACAGCGTCCCGGTCATGCGGCCAGCACCAGCTCCGGTCGGCGCCGACGGGCCGCCACCACGCCGGCGCTGGAGGCGGTGGCCACCACCAGGGCCGCCGCGGCGGTCAGGGTGAGCGCGTCCGGCCGCAGCAGCGGCTGCCCGCGCAGCGCCTGCCAGGTGAGCAGGAGCGTGAGCGCGCCGTACGCGACGGCGGCGACGACCAGCAGCCGCGCCCGGGTGCGCTCGTCGAGTCGCGTGCCGGCGAACCGGGCCAGCAGCATGGCCAGGATCGGCAGCGCCTGCAACGCGTGCAGCCCCACGAAGTGCCCGATCCGCAGGTCCCCACCGGTGGTGCTCCACCCGACCAGCGGCAGCCCCGGCCCGCCGTCCGGCACGCCCACGCTGTGCGCCCCGGCGACCCCCTCGATGCTCTGGGCCTGGTCGGGCAGCGCCATCGGTATCGCCACCAGCATGCCGAGCAGCGTAAGGCCGAGTGCCCACCCGATCGCGGTCTTGCCGGCCCGGTTCGCGATCGGCTGCCGGAGCAGCACGATCCCGATGACGACGTGGGCGGCGAACAGCACCATGATCGTCGCACCCATCAGCTGCCACAGGGTGGCGTTCAGCGGACTGGTCTCGTTGAAGTGGCTGGTCGTGCCGCGCAGCACCTGCCCGACGATGATCGCCATCTCCACCACGCCCATGGCGACGACGACGGTGGCCGCCCACTCCGCGATCCGGCTGCGGCGCGGCAGCAGGGAGAGCATCCAGGCCAGGGTGGTGCCGTAGAGCACGAAGGACACCGAGAACTTGAACGGCTTGAGCCAGATCGGCACGCCGGTGAGGACCCGCGGATCGGCGACGATGCCGACCGCGGAGACGACGGCGAGGACGGCCATCGCCCAGACGAAGATCATCAGTGGGCGGTTCCACTGTGCGGCCCGACGAAGTGTGGTTGTCATACCGGTAGATGCTGGTGCGAGGCCTGGCTGACTTCGCCCGACCTCAAGCCCGGGTTACGGCCGACGGTCGGAGCGCGTCTCCTCCCTGGGGAGGAGACGCGTCTCCCGAGCCTCGCGGGCGTCCAGCCCATCCTGGCAGCCCGCCGGCCGCCGCGGGACCATGCGAGATCAGAGCTGGGCGCACTGCCCCTGCACGGGGCCGGTCACCTCGTTCGGCTGACCGTCGTCCTGCGGCGCCGGATCGTTGCCGGTGCAGCGCAGGGGGCCCTCGATGACGTTGCCCGCCAGAACCGACGGCCCTCGTCCGTCGACCACGGTCACCGGCCCCGCCACCGACGAGTCGACCAGCCTGAAGTCACCGGTGGTGCCAGTGGCGGAGAGCGGCCCGACCACCGAGCTGTCCCGTACGGTCACGCCGGCGGCCCGCTGGGCCACCACCGGTCCCTCGATGGTGCTGTCCCGGACCACCAGCGCCGCCCCGTCGCCCACCGAAACCTGCCCGGACACCGTGGCGTCCCGCAGGCAGGTGGTCCCCGTCGTGACGTCGAGCGGCCCCGCGTACCTGCCACTGACGACGCGGCTGCACACCGCGGGAAGCGCGAAGTTCCACCGGTACAGGCGGGACACCCGGCCGTAGTAGAGGTTGCCGTCGCCGCCCTTGGTGAGGAAGGCCACCCGGCCGGCGGCCAGCTCGACGGCGTTCCACGTCGCCGGGTCGATCCGCCAGAGGCTGTCGGACACCGACGCGTAGAAGAAGCCGTCGTCGGCGAGGACGAGACCCCGCTCGTGGCCGTACATCGTCGTCTCGTTCGGGAAGAGCCGCTCGGACCTGGTGACCGTGCGGGTCGCCGGATCGAAGGTGAACAACGTGCCGTCGGACAGGCCCCAGATGGTGCCGGCCGGGTCGACGACCAGCGCGTTCACGGCCGAGCCGCCGGGCGCGGGAACCACGCGCTCGACCACCTGCCGGGTCTGCGGATCGAACACGAACAGTTCGGCCTCGGTGGCGGTCGGCTCGATGCCGTACCCGCCGTTGACGGAGGTGCCGCCGTAGAGCAGTCCGTCGTGCTCGACCAGGCTGACCACGCTCTGCTGCGGCACGACGTCCCGGTAGGTCTGCACGGCACCGGTCGACGGCGTCCAGAAGCTCAGTGCGCCGCCGAGGCGCCCCGCGCGGGGGATGCTGCCGACGGCGACCGTGTCACCCAGGTCGACGAAGGCCTGCGCCCGCTGCTGCTCGTCGCCGAGGACTGCCCTGGGAGCCGGGTTGGATCCGTACGCCCACGGCCTGGTGGTGTCGTAGGAGAGCAGGTTGCCGTCCGGGTAGCGACCGTAGAGCAGGTGGTCGCCGCGGATTCCGAAACCCTCCACCTGTCCGGCGCCGGACAGCAGGGTCATGGAGTCGTCGGCCGGGTCGAAGCGCGCCATGCCGGGCGGGGACAGGAACCCGCCGATGTAGACCGATCCGTCCGGCCCGGCCCCCATCGCCTGGATCGGGTTGGGGGCGCCCTCCAGGTCCTGCTCGCCGATGTACCGGGTCAGCCGGGTCTGCGGGTTCCACAGGTAGACGCGGCCGTAGTAGTACGTCATCGACAGGGTCGGTCCGGGCCACGCCGGGTCGGCCAGGTCGACCCATTCCCAACTGCCCGGCAGCGCGTTCGGCTTCCAACCGACCGGCGTGTAGGCGTGGGTCTGGAGGTCGTACCGGACGATGCCGTCGGCCACCATGCGGAAGTAGACGTACCGGCCCGTGGCATCGGTCTCGGAGACCATCCGACCGGAGATCGCGGGGACGATGTTCACGACGACCCCGTCGCTGAGGCGGTAGACGAGCAGGTCACTGGAGTGGTCGAGCCGGATGAACAGGTATCCCCCGGCGAGGGTGAGGTCGTAGACGGCCTCCTCGTCCGCGTACTGCGCGGGCAGCGCGATCGGCCGCACCTCGCCGGTGGCGCGGTCGAAGCGGGCCAGCTTCGCGTTCGGTTTGGTGCCGAAGTAGACGTACCGGTCGTCGATTGCGAGCGCCTGGCCGTAGGTCTCCCCGGGGGCGATCTGACCGTGATCGGTGAACCGCTTCGTGGCGGGGTCGTAGGAGAAGAGCTTTCCGCTGGGGTACGTCCCGCCGTAGACGACGCCGTCCGGCGCCGCAGCCATCCGCCAGATCTGCTCGTCCGGGTACGGCACGCCCAGCGACGTGACCGAGGTGTCCCCGGGGGACCAGGTGTAGACGGCGCCGTTGGTCATGCCGAAGTAGACGGCGCCTTGCGGCCTGGCGAAGGTGACCGCCCAGCTACCGGTACCGGAGGGCAGTCGCTGGCCGAAGACCACCTTCCCCGACCGGATGTCCGTGACCTGGAACATCGCCGTGACCTCGCTGTTGCCGGCGGTCACCCAGTAGGCCTGTGGACGCCCCTGCTGGTCGACGCCCTGTGCCTGGTACTGCGAGAGCACCCGCGAGTTGATGGCGTGGCCCAGGTCCTGTTCCGCACCGACGATCGGGGCGGGAGCGGGCGGCGGGGCGGCGTTCACCGCGCCGCCGGCGGTGACGACGAGGAAGCCGGCGAGCAGCCCGCCGGCGGTGAGCAGGGCGGCGGAGCGCAGTCCTGTCCGTTTCATCGGTCTCCTTCACTGATCGATGGAGTGTGGCTCGAAACGTTGCGGCCAGGGCCGTAACTTGCCCAGGGCCGCCCCGGATCAAGAACCTCGACCAGCGCCGGCGGCGACGCGACGCCCTGCCGGACGCGGGCGGGTCGCAGCAGGCGGGCGGCGGGCACCCGATCCCGGTACATGCCTCTGATCCGCCGTAGCGTAGCTTGCGGTCTAGGCCGAAACCAGGGCTTACGAGAGTTCAACCAGGACGACACGACAATCACCGGTCACCCCGAGAAACGGAACCATGATCGACAGCTTCGCCACGGGGAACGCGGACGTCGCGTATCTCGGCATCGACATCGGGGGCACGAAGACGATCGCCCTGCTGCTCACCCCCGACGGGCAGGTGGCCGCCCGGGTCCAGGCCCCCACACCCGCCCGACACGGGCCGGCGATGGTGCTCGACACGGCCGCCGAACTGGCCGGGCGGCTCCTGGACGGCGGCCGGGTCGCGGGTGTCGGGGTGGGTGCCGCCGGCACACTGGATCCGGCCACCGGCACCGTCCGGTACGCCACGGACAGCCTGCCCGGCTGGGCCGGCACCAGGGTCGCCGACGAGTTGGGCGCCCGACTGGGCCGCCGGGTGCACGTCGACAACGATGTGAACGCCGCCGCGCTCGCGGAAGCGTGGACGGGCGCGGGGCGCGGCCGGGAGCACCTGCTCGTGCTCGCCGTCGGGACCGGCCTCGGCGGGGCTCTGATCCGGCGCGGCAGCCTCGAACGTGGCGCCCAGGGGGCGGCAGGCGAGGTCGCCCACCTGCCGGTACCCGGCGCGGAGCAGCTGCGCTGCGGCTGCGGGCGCCGCGGGCACCTGGAGGCCGTGGCGTCCGGCAGCGGGGTCGCCGCCGCCTACGCCCTGGCCGCCGGTGAGCAGGTGAGCGGGCGGGAGGTCGCCGCCCGGGCCGCAGCCGGCGATGCCGCCGCCCAGCGGGTGCTGGATCACGCCGGCGAGACGCTGGGCGCGGCCCTCGCCGGACTCGTCGCGCTGCTCGACCCGGAGGCGGTCGTCTTGGCCGGCGGCGCGGCGCCGGCGGTGCTGTCCGCGGCGACCCGCGCCTACCAGGCGGAAGTGCTACCGGCCTGGTCCCACGTACCGCTGCTGCCGTCGGCGCTCGGTGACACCGCCGTGGCGATCGGGGCAGCCCGAATGGCGATGGAGGACAGGTGACGGTCTTCGACGTCATGCGGGGTGGTCTGGTGGTGTCCTGCCAGCCGCTGCCCGACGAGCCCGACGACCCGATGCGGGACGCCTACGTGCAGGCCCGGGTGGCCGCCTCGGCCGCGGCGGGCGGTGCGGTGGCGATCCGCGCCAACGGGCCGGACGACATCGGGGCGATCCGCGCCGCCGTCGACGCGCCCGTGATCGGCCTGGTCAAACACGGCACCACCGGAGTGATGATCACCCCGACCCCGGCACACGCGGTGCAGGCCGCCACGGCCGGGGCGCACGTCGTGGCCGTCGACGCCACCGACCGGCCCCGCCCGGACGCGGGCAGCTTCGCCGACACGGTACGCGCGGTGCACTCGCGCACCGCCGCACTGGTGCTGGCCGACATCTCCACCCTGGCCGAGGGCCTGGCCGCGGTCGACGCCGGTGCCGACGCGGTGGCCACGACACTCTCCGGCTACACGCCGACCAGCCCGCCGACGGAGGGCCCCGACCTACGGCTCGTCGCCCAGCTCGCCGAGCGGCTGCAGGTGCCGGTGATCGCGGAGGGTCGCTACCGCACGGCGCAGCAGGTCCGGCAGGCCTTTGAGGCCGGGGCCCACGCCGTCGTCATGGGCAACGCCGTCACCTCACCACTGTGGATCACGCGGCGTCTGGTCGAGGCGACTCCCCGTGCCTGCGAGCGCCGTGGGCGGTAGCGCAGCCGGGTGCCGGCACCCGGGGTGACCCGGGCGGTGCCGGACGTGGCGAGGCGCCGCGCCCCCGCCCGAGCAGGCGACCGGCACCGAGAACGGGCCAGCGCCGTCGGAGCTGGCCCTTCCCCGTGACCCCCGGTGGTGGCGCGATGATCAGCTGACCGACTTGTTGTAACTGTCGATGGCGCCCTGCACGCTCGTCGCGGCGTCCTTCATGGCCTGGTCGGCCGGCTTGCTACCGACGATCGCCGCCTCCAGGCCGTCCTCGGACGCCTTGCGGGCCTGCGGCATCACGCCCAGCAGGCACCCGGCCGACGCGACCGACGGCGGCAGCGCGTGAAGCTGGTCGACCGCGGTGCGGAACTGGGGGAACTTCGCCATCCAGTCCTTGTCGATCTGCTCGTCGAGCGCCTTGGCGTTGATCGGCACGTACCCGGTGCTGGTGTGCCACTTGGCCTGCTGGACCGGGGTGGAGGCGAACTTCACGAACTCCCACGCGGCACGCTTCTCCTTCGCGCCGTGGCCGACGCCGTTGATCCACAGCGAGGCGCCACCGATGATCGGCCCGCCCGTGGACGAGCTGCTCACCTTCGGGTACGGGGCCGTGAGGACGGTGAACCTGCCCTTCGCGGCGTCGACGTAGCCGCGCAACACGCTGGTGGACTCCAGGTGCATGGCGACCGTGCCCGCCTTGAACGCCGCCTGGGCGTCGTCGGTCTTGCGGCCGGTGTTCGTCGCGTAGCCGCCCTTCACCAGGTCCGTCCACCACTGCGCGACACGCACGGCCGTCTCCTGGTCGAACTGCACCTTCGAGGCCAGGCCCGTACGCCCGTTGCCGTTGTCGCAGTACTCCTTGCCGTCGGTGGCCAGCAACTGCTCCAACAGCCACCCGTAGATGGCGGCGCCGAAGCCGTACTGGACCGTCTTGCCGCTGGCGTCCTTGACCGTCAGCTTCTTCGCCAGATCGCCGATCTCGGTGAGGTCCTTCGGTGGCTTCGTCGGGTCGAGGCCGACGCGCTCGAACGCCTCCTTGTTGAGGTAGAGCAGGGGAGTCGAGGAGTTGAACGGCATCGACCACATCTTGCCGTCAACGGAGTAGTAGCTGGCGATGTTCGGCTCGATGTCGGCCGCGTTGAAGCCGTCCTTCTCGATGAACCTGTGCATGGGCACGACCTGCTTGGAGTCGACCATGAAGCGGCTGCCGATGTCGTAGATCTGCACCAGGGCCGGTGTGCTCTTCTGCTGGACCGAGGCCTTGTACTTCGCGATCGTCTCGTCGTAGCTTCCCTGGAAGACCGCCTTGACCTCGACCTTGCCCCCACTCTGCGCGTTGAAGTCGGCGACGAGCTGGTCGACGGCGGTGGCGTTGGCCCCCTTCATCGCATGCCAGAACTCGATCGTGGTCTTGTCCGTGGCCTTCTCCAGCACCTCGGCACCGGGGGCGTCGAGCGCGTCACCGCCGCTGTCGGTGCCGGATCCGGAGTCGCCGCAGGCCGTGAGCGCGGCGGCGGCCACGAGGGCGACGAGCGCCGCTGTGGTCCGGCGGAGCCGAGGTCTTCTCATTGGTTCTCTCCTTCTCGAAGGTTCAACGCAGCGCGCCGGCGGTCAGGCCGCGGACGATGTGGCGCTGACCGAGAATCACGACGGCCAGCGTGGGGAGCAGGGAGAGCGCGACGCCGGCGAGGACGAGACCCGGCTGCGCCGCCTCGGCATCGTTGAGCTGGGAGATGCCGATCTGAAGGGTCTGGAATTCGGTGTCGCGGATCAGGATCAGCGGCCAGAAGTACTGGTTCCACGCCGAGAGGAAGACGTAGACCCCGACCGCCGCGATCGAGGGCTTGGACAGGGGCACGACGACCCGCCACAACAGGCGCCAGTGACCGCACCCGTCGATTACCGCGGCGTCCCGCAACTCGGTCGGGAACTGCAGGAACGCCTGACGCAGCAGGAACGTGCCGAACGCCGAGGCGAGGAAGGGCAGCACCAGGCCGAGGTACGTCAGCCCACCCCGCGTCAGGCCCCAGCCGGAGATAGCCAGGTAGTTGGGAATGATGATCGCTTCCCACGGCACCATGAGGGTGGCGAGGAACAGGCCGAAGGTCGCCGCCTTCGCGGGCAGGCGAAGAAACGCGAAGGCGTACGCGGCGAAGATGCTGGTGACGACCTGTGCCACCGTGATGACCCCGGCCTGGACGGCGGAGTTCACGTAGAAACGGCCGAGCGGCACCGAGCGGAACACGTCCCTGATGTTCTGCCAGTGCAGTTCCTGCGGCACCAGCGCGGGCGGGTAGGTCGCCAGGTCACCGGGGCCCATGACGGCGCCGACGAAGCCGTAGTAGACCGGGAACAGAACGGGGATCGCGGCCAGGCCGAGCACGACGTAGACGGTGGCCTGCCCGAGGCTGGGCTTCTTCATCGGTAGTGGACCCGCCGTTCGAGGATGCCGAATTGGACGGCCGTGCAGCCGAGCATGATGACCAGCAGCACGACGGCCTGCGCACTGGCCGCGCCGAAGTCGGAGGAACCGAAGGCGAACGCCTTCTCGTAGATCGAGTAGACCAGCGTCGTCGTGGCCTGGTCCGGCCCGCCCTTGGTCAGGATGTGGATCTGCCCGAAGCTCTGCAACGCGTGGATCGTGGACACCACGACGAGGAAGAACAGTTGCGGGGAGAGCAGCGGCACGGTTATCCGCGACGCCAGCCGCCAGCCGGTCGCGCCGTCCAGCCGCGCCGCCTCGATCACCTCGGGCGAGATGGCCGACACTCCGGCGGAGAGCACGAGGATGTTGTAGCCGAAGTTCATCCACACCGTGGCGACGCAGACGGCGGGCAGCGCGATCGACGGGTCGGTGAGCCAGTTGACCCGGTCGATCCCGAGATATCCGAGCAGGCCGTTCGCCACTCCGATCGCCGGGTTGTAGATGACGGCGAAGACAACCGATGCGGTCGCCACCGAGAACGCGAACGGCAGCGCGAACGCGGTGCGCAGCGCCCGTACCCCGCGGATGCGCGCCTCGAGCAGCAGCACCACGAAGAGCGCGCCCAGCACGGCCGGCACCACGGAGAACAGCGTGAACAGCGCCGTCGTGGCCAGCACCTTGCCGAACTCCCCGGACAGCATCTCCCGGTAGTGCTCCCCGCCGACGTACTCGGACGGGGCGCCGAAGATGTCGTTTCCGTGCACGGACAGATAGAGGGTTCGCCCGAGCGGCCAGAACACGAACAGGGCGAATATCGCCACTGAAGGCACCAGCATCAGCCACGCGAGACCGGGTTCGCCGAAGCGTGCGAGCTGCACGCGTCGGGAGGTGGAACGCGTGGATTTGACGGTCAGGGAGCGGTCGCCCGGTGGCGCGCTGACGGTGCGAGGGGGAGACACCGCAGCACAGTACCAACATCATCGAAAGATGGAAATCATTCGCTCGGCGGTTCAAGGTCGAGGGCTGCGGCGGACCCCGCCAGCGGTTGCCGGCTGCAACACTGCTGGCGATAGCCGGTGATGGACGCCTCTTGTGCCACCAAGGAGTCGGAGTTGCGCCTGCCCCGTGAGCCGCACCCGGTCGACCGGCCGGGTCCTGTCCTCCTCATGATCGTGTGCGCTGGTCTCGGCACGGTCGCCGCGAGCGGATGGAACGGTGACGGAGGCCGCATCCAGCCGATCGCGGCAGTGCTCGCCATCGTGCTGTTCGCGTGTTTCCTGATCCTGTTTGCGGTCTTCTGGGTTGGGTGGCTGATGCGAGGACACGAGTTGTGGCGCGAGGAGCGGCGACGGTCAGGAGGCGCCGACAGCGATTGAGCGTGGTCAGGCAGGCCGAGGCTCGTGCCCGATCCGTCCCCGACACAGCGGTCCTTCGCCCGACCCTCGGTGACTCCCGCGTGTGGCCGCCACCCAGGCACCCCGCGTGTGCGCTCAGGGCTCCATCGGCCTGCGTGGTGAAGGGGTTTTGCCTAACCCGGCGAACCTATGCGGCCACGGCACGAGACAGGTGGGGCGCCATATGGCGGAGGATCAGCCGAGCTGGCTCGTGATATTCGAGGACGACGTCGGGCTGCTTGTCGGCATCCGGGGTCCCGTCACCTGCCTGGCCGTGACTGGCGACCCGTCCGGGTGCCGGTGACGCGCCAGCGATCACGTCGATGTTCACGCGCTGCACGTCAGCGTCGGTCTGCGCAAACGGTTCGCTGGTGATCACGGCAAGCGTCGACTCAGGCTCTCCGTCCTCGGGCGGCAAGCCGGCGACGGACGGATTCGGCTTCGAAACCACGCAGCGGCACGCCAGACCGCGAGCGTGCAGCGCCCGCGTGAGCTGACCGACGAAGGTGAGGTGCGAATCGGGGCATGTGACCGCCACACGCAAACTCCTGCCGACCGCCGCGGCTGCGATCGCATCGGCGACGGCGGAAAGCACCTCCCGCTCGCGGGCGATCGCAGAAAGATCATGCACAGTTAGCCCCTTCCACCCGGACGTGTCGCTCTGGCGCGTGATGAAGATCCCGCCCGGTACGCAGGTCTGGCCCCCGGCTGTGTGGCCGGCGCGGCTTCCACCCCCTGCCAGCACAAGCGCAACGAACGTGGGTACCTGTTACACCGTCCTCACCAGACTGGCCGTTGCGGTGAGCCGTACAGTCCGAAGTGCGGCAACCGACTCAACCGCTGGAGCCACAATCCGACCGGTTGGATCTTGTGTGCCGCCTCCTTACGGAGCTCGCTGCCGCGCCTCGGTCGCCTTGCGCCCACGCAGAACGCTCGGCGGGGAGACCCCAGCCGAGCGCCTGCGGAAACCACTCGCCGCCTGATCAACAGGACTACGTGGTGCGTCGCGGCGTCCCTCGTGGCCTGGTCGGCCGGCGTGCTACCCGGTCCCGGTGAAGACTGTCTCGTACGTTTCACCGGCTGTCGGCGTAGAGCGCCTCTATGTCGGTGGCGTAGCGGTCGGCGATGACGCGGCGGCGGAGTTTGAGGGTGGGGGTGAGCTCGCCGGACTCGGGGGTCCAGGGGGATGGGAGGACTCTGAAAGCCTTGACCTGCTCGGGCCGGGCGAGCTTGGCGTTCGCTGCCGCGACCGCCGCCGCTATCTCCGAACTGACCCTCTCGTCCTCGAACAGGGCGGCGACGTCCGACGGGTCGGCGTTGTGACGGACGGCCCAGGCGGCGAGGGCTTCGGGGTCGAGGGCGACGAGGGCGGTGATGTGGGAGCGGCGGTCGCCGACGGCCATGGCGTGCCCGATGAGCGGGTGCAGGCGCAGCAGGTTCTCCACGCGGGTCGGCGGGACGTTCTTGCCGGTGGAGGTGATGATGAGTTCCTTCTTACGGTCGGTGATGGTGAGGTAGCCGTCGCCGTCCAGAGTGCCCACGTCGCCGGTGGCGAACCAGCCGTCGGCGTCCGTCAGCGGCTCCACCTCGCCGTCGTCGCCGAGGTAGCCGAGGCAGATCAGCGGACCGCGTACGAGGATCTCGCCGTCGGCGGCCAGTCGAAGCTCCATGCCGGGGTTGGGCCGCCCGACCGTGCCGGGTCGGAAGGCCTCGGGGAGGTTGACCGTCGCGGTCGCGGTGGTCTCGGTCATGCCCCAGACCTCGAGGACGTCGATGCCCAGTCCGGCAAGTGAGAACAGAATGTCGACCGGGATGGGCGCGGCGCCGCTGGTGGCCCATTGCAGCCGGTCCAAGCCGAGCTTGGCGCGGATCGGGCTGAGCACCTTCGCGTCGAGGGCCGCCAGTTGCGCCGCCAGGTCGGGCGGCACGGGGCGGCCGGCGGCGCGATGCTCGAAGGCAGCCCGGGCTGCCGTGCTCGCGGTTTCGTAGGCCGCGCGGATCGGGGCGTCGGCAGCCGCCAGTTGCGCCTGCACTCCGGCGGCGATCTTCTCCCACACCCTCGGTACGCCGAAGAACTGGACCGGACGGACCGCACGCAGCGCGGCGGTGAGCTGCGACTGGTCGGGACAGGCGGTGACGTGTGCGCCGCGGTAGACGGGTTGGTAGATGCTCAGCATCCGCTCGGCGATGTGCGCGAGTGGAAGGTAGGCGACTGTGTGCGGGTGTGGGGTGAGGCTGACCGCCTCCTCCAGGACGGCGGCCTGGTAGATGACGTTGTGGTGGCTCAGCACCACGCCCTTGGGGTCACCGGTGGCTCCCGAGGTGTAGAGCAGGGTCACCGGGTCCTCCGGCCGGATGGCGCTCCACGTGCGCCGGAACGCGGCGGGGTCGGCGCGGTGCGCCCGGTCCCCCGCCGCGGCGACCTGACGGAGGGTGACGACCCCCTGCTCTTCCGCAAGGGCGTCCACGACGACGACCAGCCGCAGGTCGGGCAGGTCCCTCAGCAGGTCCCTCCACTTGTCGAGCATGGCGGCGTTCTCGACGACGAGGGCGCGGGCCCGGCTGTGCCGGGCGACGTGGCGCAGCTGTTCCGGGCTTGACGTCGGGTAGACGCTGCACGGCACCGCGCCGGCGTGTACAGCCGCGAGGTCGGCCAGCCAGTGCTCCGGCCGATTGCCCATCATGAGCAGCAGCCGGTCGCCTGGTTGCACGCCCAGGGCCGAGAAGCCCCGGGCCAGTACGGTCACCCGCTGGTAGAGCTCGGCCCAGGTGAGGGTCTCCTCCTGCCCGAGGCAGCTGAGCGCGGGAAGGTCACCGAACGCGTCGGCGTTGCGCTGCACCAGCGCCGGCACGGTCAGGCCATCGGCGGCGGCCGCGCATCGAGCAGCGACCGCCGCCGTGTCCGGGGTGGCCCGGACGTCGACACGGGTTCCAGGGACCATGTGATGGGCTCCGGTCAGTAGTGTCCGATGGAAGGGAGATCAGTTCGTCGAGGGGCCGACGAGGTACTGGTGCGCATCGGTGACGTGCTGGGCCAGGTAACGCATGAACGGGGTGCCTCCGGTGCCGGTCTCGACCGGGTTGGCCGAAGAGTTCTGCTGCTGGCCACGGATGTACGTTCCCGCGTACTCCATGTGCTGACGGCGGAACTCGGTGGCCCCCTCGATGCAGCGGTCGTAGGCGGCCACGAGCGCCGCGTCGTCGGCATGCTCCAGGACGAAGGTGCGTACTGACGTCCGCTTGCCGAACTCCTCGATCAGCGCACGATGGGACGGCGGCATGTAGTCGCGGAGCTGGATCAGGTGCGCGCCGAGGGTGTCCTGGCTGTAGTCCATGCCCAGCACGGCGTCCAGCGCCGGGATGATGGAGCTCTGCGCGCCGGTCTCGCCACGGAACTTCTGTCCCTGGTCGCCGTAGGCGGTGACGCCCTCGTACACCACACCGTCGGGGAGTCCGGGGTTGTCCATCCACCCGAAGATGAACTGGCGTACCCGGTGGTAGTAGACGTACGGGTCGCACTTCTCCGGCATCCGCCGCAGGATGGCGATCATGTTCTCCAGCGTCTGGCCGACGGTGTCGAGGTGCGTGGCAACGGCCGCCACGTCACCGGCCGCCGCGGCGTCCTGCGCCAGCGCGGCCGCGCAGATGCCGGGGCCCGCCGACGCCTCGATGGCCACGTGCACGAGGACGAACCAGTCCTCGTCGAGCCCGCCGCGGAAGTTCTCCAGCCGCACGATGTTGCCGAGTGCGATCGGGCCGTCCGGATCCAGCCGGCGCCAGTTGTAGAGCGCGTGCGAGGCGTAGGACAGCACGGGCGGGCGGCCCAGCTTCGTCGCCGTCTCGTACCACGGTTTGGCGACGCAGGCCGGCAGTCGGTGGCGGGGTTCCTCGCCGCCGAAGACGTAGGCGTGTCCGAGATAGGAGAGCAGGAGCATCGCCCGGTTGAGCTCGTTGCGGTCGAGATCGGCGATGTCGAGCTCGGGCAGCCGTTCGATCCACTCGTGCACCCGGCCGGCGCTGAGCAGCTTCGGAAGCTCGACGGCCAGGTCCTCCCATGCCTGATAGGCCTCCGGGAGTCGCCGCACGGGATCCTCGGTCGGCAGGAAGCCGCGCTCGGTGTCCACGCCGTGCCGCGCAAGCAGATCGGATGCTGTTTCGTTCTGCACTGATCCTCCTCAAAGCCCTGTCCGGAAGGGTGTCGTGGGGTGGGGGCGGTGTCGCAGGCCGCGGCGGGCGGGGCAGGACCAGAATGCGGTCGCCGGTCAGCCGGTCGCATCATCCGACGTGGATGACGAAGTGCGGTCGAAACACCCGGTAATCCTGCGGGCGCCACGCTTAACGAGCCGCAACAGCCGGCAGCGCCATAGACGCAGGAGGATGTGTGGGCACAACCCTAGGTGTGCCTCGGGTCTGCGTCAAGCATGGATGGACGTCTCAGTGAGTTGCTCGAAATAAACGCGTCCCGATGCGTCATTGGGCCTTGACGCTCCATAGTGACGTCGGTTGTACTGCTCTCCAGAACATTGGCGGTCCTCGCATGATCATGATCATCCGGCCGCCTGCCAGGCAACGAAACGGGGGACGTTGTTCGTGATCAACATGGCTGTTGCAGCCCGGTGCGGGCCCCAGGCGGGCTGGCGCCGGGCTTTTCGTGTCGCGTCGGTGTCGCCGCCGTCGGCGCGAACTGCGTGTGATTCCAGTGCGACGGATGCGCGCTGAGTCGTGTTGGCCTGCGCAAACTCTGCCTCGAGGCGGCCTGCGGGAAGTTGCTTGGGGCTGTCAGCTGTGCATGGCGTCGTCCGCAACCGACGTCAGGTCCTCCTGGTCTGATCGGTCGCGTCGGCCTGCGGGATTTCTTGCCCGCGGGTTCTGACCACTGATTCTGCATTCTTCACGCAGCGTTAACGGCCCGTTATGTGACCGGCGCAGGAATGTTCTCTGCTCGTCGACGAAATTGCTGAATGACCCCGACCTTCGCAGGTCGTGGGGCTGGGTGCCCTGCATGCCTGCCGCAAGGCAATTACCCACGGTTCGAAGATTTACGGGGGTAGATTAGTGCTTCGTATGGAGGATTCGGCGGCAGCCAGCCGGCCGGCGACCAGCCTTCCGCTGTCCTCGGCCCAGTCCGGGATCTGGTTCGCCCAACGACTGGAGCCGGAAAGCGCAATCTACCGAGCCAGCGAGTACCTGGAGATGCACGGCGCCGTGGATCCCGAGGTCTTCGAGCGGGCGCTGCGTACCGTGGTGGGCGAGGCGGACGCGCTGCACGTGCGCTTCGCCGAGACCACCGACGGGCCGAGACAATCGGTGGACGGATGTCCGCAGTGGACACTGCACCGGGTCGACGTGAGCAACGCCCCTGATCCGCGCGCGGCGGCCGAGGAATGGATGCGGGCCGACCTGACCCGGCCGGTCGACCTCACCCGCGGGCCGCTGTTCACCCAGGCGCTGTTCGCCGTCGCGCCTGACCGGTGGTTCTGGTACCACGCCTACCACCACATCCTCATCGACGGTGCCGGTGGCGCACTGCTCGAACGACGGGTCGCGGAGGTCTACACCGCGCTCGCCGAGGGGCGGCCGGTGCCGCCGTCGCCGTTCGGCTCGGTGCTCGACCTGCACCGTGAACAGCGGGAGTACGAAGGCTCCGAGGCATACCTGGCCGATCGCAGGTTCTGGTTGGAGCAACTCGCCGACACACCGCCGCCGCTGGCGCTGACCTCGCGCAAGCTGCACCGCTCGGCGGAGTTCGTGCGGCACCGCGACCGGCTCTCCCCGCCGGGGCAGGCCGCTCTGGACCGGGCGGCGGAGACGGCGGGTGTCGGCGCGGCCCGCATCGTGATCGCGGCCATCGGCGCCTATCTGCACCGGCTGACCGGCGCCCGTAGCGTGGTGCTGGGGTTTCCGGTGGCCGTGCGGCGTGGCGGCGCCGGCCGTACGACGCCGGGCATGCTCGCCAACGTGCTGCCGCTACGACTGGAGATCACTCCGTCGACGGGGGTGGCGGACCTCGTCGCGCAGGCCCGGATCCGCATCCGCGAGGTGGTCGAGCGTCAGCGCTTCCGTGGTGAGGAACTGCGCCGCGAGTTGGCGCTGCCGACCGGGTACCACCGGTACTTCGGGCCGATGGTCAACGTCATCCCCCTCGGGCCGGACCTGCGCTTCGGCGCGGCCACCAGCACGGCGTACAACATGTCCCGGCGGCTCATCGAGGACCTGGTCGTCACCGTCTACGACCGCGACGACGGACGCCCGATCGAGGTCGAGTGCGACGCCAACCCGGCGCTGTACGACGAGGCGACGCTGGTGGTCCGGCACCGGCAACTGATCGGTTTCCTGGAGCGGTTCGCCGCCGCCGTCGCCGACCCGGAGCAGCACGGCACGGCCGTCGGTGACGTGCCGCTGCTCGACGACGCCGAGCGGCACGAGATCCTGGTGAGTCGTAACCGCACCCGCCGCCCCGCGCCACCGCGGACGTTCCCTGAGCTCTTCGCCGACGCGGTGGACAGGTTCGGTGACCGGCCCGCGGTCGAGTACGAGGGCACGCGGCTGACCTATCGGCAACTGGCCGAGCGGACCGACCGTCTCGCCGGACTGCTGGCCGCCAAGGGCATCGGTGCCGAGGACGTCGTCGCCGTCGTCACGCCCCGGTCGGCGGAGTTCGTCGTCGCGGTCCTCGGCGTGATGAAGGCCGGCGCCGCCTACCTGCCGATCGACCCGCAGTACCCGGCGCCGCGGATCCAGTACCTGTTCCGTGACGCGAAACCCGCCGCGGTCATCACCGCCGCGGCCACCACCGGTCCGGTGGGCGAGCTGGCCGACCGTGTCGGCGTGCCGCACGTGGCGCTCACCGACGGCCTGCTCGCCGCCGCTCCCGGCGCACCGGCACCCACGCCGCCCGGCGTCGCGCACCCGGCATACGTCATCTACACATCCGGCTCGACCGGCCTGCCCAAGGGTGTGGTCGTCTCGCACGCCGGGCTGGCCAGCCTGGCCGGCGCGTTCGTCGAGCGGCTGGTCGTCACGCCGGGCGACCGGGTGCTCCAGTTCGCTTCGCCGAGCTTCGACGCCGTCGTACCCGAGATGTGCATGGGCCTGCTGGCCGGGGCGACGTTCGTCCTGGCACCGCAGGAGCGGCTGCGGCCGGGTGCACCGTTGACGTCCCTGCTCGCCGACGGCGGCATCACGCACGTCATCCTGCCGCCGTCGGCGCTGACCGTGATGCGCCCGACCGAGGTCCCCGGCCGCGTCACCATCCTGGTGGCGGGGGAGGCGTGCCCGCCGGACCTGGCCGCCCACTGGGCGCCCGGCCGACGCATGGTCAACGGGTACGGCCCGACCGAGACCACGGTCTGCGCCACGATGAGCGAGCCGATGAGCGCCGACGCGCCCATCGGTGCCCCGATCTGGAACGCCGCGGTCTACGTCCTGGACGCCCGGCTGCGGCCGGTGCCCGACGGCGTCCCCGGCGAGCTGTACGTCAGCGGCATCGGCCTGGCCCGCGGTTACCTGGGCCGCCACGGCCTGACCGCGGAGCGCTTCGTCGCCGACCCGTTCGCGGGTGCGGCGGAACAGGCCGCCTCCGCGGGCGGCGCCCGGATGTACCGCACCGGCGACCTGGCGCAGTGGCGCCCCGACGGGACACTGGAATTCCTCGGCCGGGTCGACGACCAGGTCAAGGTGCGCGGCCACCGGATCGAACTCGGCGAGATCGAGGCGGCCCTCAGCCGGCTGGACGGAGTCGGGCAGGCCGCCGTCGCGCTCCGGCCGGGCAGCGCCGGCCCCCGTCTCGTCGGCTACCTGCGCGCGGCCGACGGCCGCCCGCTGGACACCGACGCGCTGCGCGCCGCGCTCGCCGAGGAACTTCCCACCCACCTCGTGCCGGCCGTACTCGTGGAGCTGGACAGCTTCCCGCTGACGCCCAGCGGAAAGGTCGATCGCAAGTCCCTCCCTGCGCCGTACGCGGACCGCCCGGCCTCGGCGGCGGCCACCCCCGGCACGGAACGGGAGGCGGCCCTGTGCGCGGTTTTCGCCGACGTGCTGCAGGTGCCCGAGGTCGGCGTCGACAGCGACTTCTTCCGGCTCGGCGGGCACTCGTTGCTCGCCGCGCAGCTCGTCCGGCGGATCAGCGAGGAGTTCGGCGTCGACGTCGGCATCGAGGCGGTGTTCGACGCGCCGACCGTACGCCGACTCGCCGCGCGTCTGGACGGCCAGCCCTCTCGAAAGCCGGTCGCGGCGCTGCGCGGTGCCGGCATCGTCTCGTCCGCGCAACGGCGGCTGTGGTTCATCTACCAGCTCGACGGGCCGAGCGCCGCGTACAACATTCCGCTGCTGGTGCGGTTGCGGGGTCGGCTCGACGTCGCCGCCCTGCGCGCTGCGGTCACCGACGTGGCCGAGCGACACGAGCCGCTGCGGACGGTCTTCCCGGACGACGGCGGCGAGCCGCGGATGCGGGTGCTGCCGGCCTCCGCGGTCGCGCTGCCCGAGGCGGTGACCGTGCCGGACGGCGAGCTGACCGCCACCCTGGCCGAGGCCGCCGCCCACCCCTTCGACCTGGCGACGGAGCCGCCGCTGCGACCGCGCCTGTTCACGGTCGCCGACGACGACCACGTGCTGCTGGTGCTGCTGCACCACATCGCCGCGGACGCCGGGTCGATCGGGCCCCTCGTCACCGATCTGGCGTACGCCTACCAGGCGCGGGTGAGCGGCACGCTGCCGTCGTGGCCGCCGCTTCCGGTGCGCTACATCGACTTCGCAGCCTGGCAACACGAGATCCTCGGCGACGTGGCCGACCCGGCCAGCATCGCGGCCCGGGATGCCGGCTACTGGCGCAAGGCCCTCGCCGGGCTGCCCGAACAGATCGACCTGCCCGGTGCCCGCACGCTGCCCGCCGAACCCACCGGTCGCGCCGCCACCGCGATGGTCCGCTTGGATCCGGCGGCGCACGGCGACCTGCTCGTTCTGGGCCGCGCCGAGGGCGCCACGCAGTTCATGGTGTTGCAGGCCGGTCTCGCGGCGCTGCTGACCCGTCTCGGCTCCGGCACCGACATCCCCTTCGGTATCCCGGTCGCCGGGCGCACGGAGGACGCCGTCGCCGGTCTGGTCGGGCTCTTCGTCAACACCGTGGTGCTGCGAGCGGACACCGCGGGCAACCCGACGTTCCGCGAGCTGCTCCGGCGGGTCCGTGACACCGGCCGGGACGCCCTGGCGCACCAGCGGCTGCCGTTCGAGACGCTCGTCAGCCTGCTCAACCCGGCCCGGGTGGCCGGTGGGCACCCGCTGTTCCGGGTTATGCTCGCCCTGGACAGCTCCTCGGCGGCACCGCCGGACCTGCCGGACCTCACCGCCGAGGTGTCGGTGATCGACGCCGGCGTGGCCAAGTACGACCTGTCCCTGAACGCGCGGGAGCTGCCCGAGGGCGGGATCACGATCGGCGTCGAGTACAGCCTCGACCTGTTCGAACCCGCCGCGGCCGAGGCACTCGCCGACCGGCTGGTGCGGCTGCTCGTCGCCGCGGCGTCCGCACCGGACCGCCCGATCGGCGCGCTGTCGCTGCTGGCGCCGGCCGAGCACGAGCGCCTGGTGCACACCTGGAACGACACCGGCCGCCCGGCCGAGCTCACCGACGTCGTCGAGGCGGTGCGGGCGCACGCGCGGAGCAGTCCCGACACGGTGGCGGTGGAGGACGCGGCGGGACCGGTGACCTACCGCGACCTGGTAGGCCGGGCCGACGCGGTGACCGGACAGCTGCTCGCTGCCGGTACCCCTGCGGAGGGGCGGGTCGCGGTCCTCGCGCCCCGTGGCACCGGCGTGATCACCGCACTGCTCGGCGCTCTCGGCGCGGGTGCTGCGTACGTGCCGCTCGACCCGGCCGCACCCGAGGCCCGCAACGCCGCCCTGCTCGCCGACACCGGCGCCGGAACCGTGCTCGCCGACCCGGCGCTGAGTGAGTACGCCGAGCGCGTGGTGGCACTGTCCGGATGCGACGTGCGGGTGCTGAACCTCGACGGTCGGACCGCCGGCGGCCCCGCGAACGCGGTGCCCCGGCACGATCTCGGTCTCGCCTATGTCCTGTTCACCTCCGGATCCACGGGCCGTCCGAAGGGTGCGATGGTGCACCGGGCCGGCATGGCCAACCACCTGGAGGCGAAAGTCGAGGAGCTTGGGCTGACCGGGCACGACATCGTGATCCAGAACGCCCCGCTCACCTTCGACATCTCGATCTGGCAGATGCTCGCGCCGCTGGTCGTCGGCGGCCGGGTACGCGTGCCGGACCGGGACACCGTCACCGACCCGGTCGCGTTGTTCCGGCTCACCGCGGACGAGGCGGTGACGGTGCTGGAGGTCGTGCCCTCCGTACTGCGGGTCGCGCTGGACGCCTGGGACGACGGCGACCCGGCGCCGGCACTGCCGGCGCTGCGCGCGCTCATGGTGACCGGCGAGGAGCTCGCCTACGACCTCTGCGACCGGTGGTTCGCCCGGTACCCGGCCATCGACCTGGTCAACGCGTACGGTCCCACCGAGTGCGCCGACGACGTGACGCACGCGCGGCTCACCTCGGCGTCGCTCGACGGACACGCTTCGGTGCCGATCGGCACCGCGATTCGCAACACTCGGCTGTACGTGTTGGGACCGAGCCTCGACGTCCTGCCCGCCGGGATCCCCGGTGACCTCTACGTCGGCGGCGTCGGCGTCGGCCGGGGATACCTCGGCGACCCGGCGACCACGGCGCGAACGTTCGTCGCCGACCCGTTCGCCACGCAACCAGGCGGCCGGCTCTACCGCACCGGCGACCGGGCCCGCTACCGGGCCGACGGCGCGCTGGAGTTCCTCGGCCGCGACGACTTCCAGGTCAAGATCCGCGGCCAGCGGGTCGAGCTCGGTGAGGTGGAGAGTCACCTGCGCGCGCTGCCGGAGGTCACCGACGCCGTGGTGACGGTGGTCCGCGACGCCGACGGGCGCGACCGCCTGGCCGGTTACCTGGTCGGTCCCGGTGATTACGGGCAGGTTCGCAAAGAGCTGTCCAGGGAACTGCCGGAGCACATGGTCCCGAGCGTGTTCGTCACGCTCGACGCGTTGCCGCTGACCGCCAACGGCAAGCTCGACCGGGCGGCACTGCCGGTGCCCGTCGTGGCCGGGACCAGCGGGCGGTCCGGTCGCGGGCCGGTGGAGGAGATCATCGCCGGAGTCTTCGCCGACGTCCTCGGGATCTCCCGGGTCGGCGTCGACGACAGCTTCTTCGAGTTGGGCGGGCACTCCCTGTTGGCCACCCGCGTGATGAGCCGGCTCCGGCAGGTGCTGGGCGTGGAGCTGCCCGTGCGGGCGCTGTTCGACGCGCCGACCGCCGCCGCCCTGGCCGGCCGGACCGCGACGACCCGCGACCGAGCCCGGCCCGCGCTGACCGCCCGGCCCCGCCCCGACGTGGTGCCGCTGTCGTACGCGCAGCGCCGGCTGTGGTTCCTCAACCGGCTCGAAGGAGCCAAGGCCACGTACAACATCCCGTTCGTGGTCCGGATCGACGGCGCCCTCGACCGGGCCGCGCTGCGGGCGGCGCTCGCCGACCTCGTGGGTCGCCACGAGAGCCTGCGGACGCTCTACCCCGAGGTCGACGGGGCACCCCGGCAGGCGGTGCTGTCGCCCGGCGCCGGTGTGCCGGACCTGCCCGTGCGCGACTGCGCACCGGACCGGGTCACGGCCGAGGTCGCGGAACTGGTGGGCGCGGGCTACGACCTCACCGCCGAACCGCCGGTGCGGGCCTGGCTGCTGGCCACCGGCACCGACCGGCACGTCCTCGTCCTGGTGCTGCACCACATCGCCGGGGACGGTTGGTCCACCGGGCCGCTGGCCCGGGACCTCTCCATCGCGTACGCGGCGCGCCGCTCCGGCCTCGCGCCCCGGTGGACGCCGCTGCCGGCGCAGTACGCCGACTACGCGCTCTGGCAGCGCGAGTGGCTCGGCAGTGAGCAGGACCCGGACAGCCCGATCGCCCGGCAGACGGCGTACTGGACGCGGGCCCTCGCGGACCTGCCCGAGGAGTTGGCCCTGCCGGTCGACCGGTCCCGGCCGGCGGTGCCGTCGGAGCGCGCGGGCCTGCTCCGCTTCGCCCTCGACGCGCAGCTGCACGCCGACGTCACCGCGCTCGCCCGGTCGACCGGCACGACGGTCTTCATGGTGCTCCACGCGGCGCTCGCCGCGCTGTTCACGCGGCTCGGCGCGGGCACCGACGTGCCGATCGGCGGGTCGGTCGCCGGCCGCACCGACGAGGCCCTCGACGACCTGATCGGGTTCTTCGTCAACACCCTCGTCCTGCGCACCGACACCGGCGGCGACCCGGCCTTCACCGAGTTGCTGGCCCGCGTTCGCGAGACCGACCTGGCCGCCTACGAGCACCAGGACCTGCCGTTCGAGCGCCTCGTGGAGATGCTCAACCCGGCCCGGACCCTGTCGCGCCACCCGCTGGTGCAGGTGAAGCTGATCCTCCAGAACGTGGTGCGGTCCAGCTTCGAGCTGGCCGGTCTCGACGTCGAACTCGACCCGGTCGATCCGGAGATGGCGAAGTTCGACCTGCTGCTGACCGCCGTGGAGCGGGCCGCGCCGGACGGCACCCCGCTCGGCGTCGACGGCGCGGCGAGCTATGCCGCCGACCTGTTCGACGAGGCCACCGTCGAGCTGCTGCTGGAGCGCTACCTGCGGCTCCTGCGCGCGTTCGTGGCCGACCCGGCGACCCGGATCGGTTCGGCGCCGTTGCTGTCGGACGAGGAACGCCGCGCCGCGCTGGCAGCGGCGGCCGGTCCGCGGCAGCCGGTGACCGGTGAGACTCTCGTCGACCTGTTCGCCGCCCAGGTGGCGCGCACGCCGGACGCCCCGGCCGTGGTCTGCGGCACCGAGAGCCTGACGTACGCGGCGCTGGACGAGCGGGCCGGGCGGCTGGCCCATGCCCTCGTGGCGCGGGGAGCCGGACCGGAGCGCGTCGTGGCGATGGCGGTGCCCCGCTCGGCCGAGCAGGTCGTGGCGGTGCTCGCGGTGCTGCGCAGCGGCGCGGCGTACCTGCCGCTGGACGCCGCGCTGCCGGCCGGACGGGCGGCGGCCGTGCTCACCGAGGCGGCGCCGTGCCTGTTGCTCACCACCGGCGAGGTGGCCGACCGATGGGCAGCCGACCTCCCCACGCTGGTCCTCGGTGGTGACGACGCCGACGGCGGCGACGCGCCCTGGCCGGCCGGGCCGCCCGGCGACCGGCACGCCGCGTACGTCATCTACACCTCCGGCTCGACCGGACGACCCAAGGGCGTCGTGGTGGAGCATCGCTCCGTCGTGGACTACGCCAGGCGCGCCGCCGGTTCGTACCCGGGAATCGACGGCGTGACCCTGCTGCACTCACCGATCGCCTTCGACCTGGTCGCCACGACGCTCTACGGCTCGCTGCTGGCCGGCGGCTGCCTGCACGTGGCCGACCTGGACGACACCGCCGTGCCGCCGACCGGCCGGTACACGTTCCTCAAGGCCACCCCGAGCCACCTGCCGCTGCTGGCCACCCTGCCGGAGGCCTGCTCGCCCACCGCGACGCTGATGCTCGGCGGCGAGGCGCTCACCGGTGAGCTGCTGCGACAGTGGCGGGAACGGCACCCGGACGTCACCGTCGTGAACCACTACGGACCGACCGAGGCGACCATCGGCTGCCTGGACCATCACATCCCGCCCGGCGTCACGCCCGGGCCGGGACCGGTGCCGATCGGCCGCCCGATGACCAACACCGACGCCTACGTCCTCGACGCGTTCCTCAACCCGGTGCCCGACGGCGTCGCCGGTGAGCTGTACCTCGGCGGGACCGGCCTCGCCCGCGGCTACCTGCGGCGACCCGGCCTGACCGCCGAACGCTTCGTTCCCGACCCGTTCACGCCCGGCGAACGGATGTACCGCACGGGCGACCTGGTACGACGCGGTGCCGACGGGACCGTTGAATACCTGGGCCGCACCGACGACCAGGTCAAGGTGCGCGGGTTCCGGATCGAACCCGGTGAGGTGTCCGCCGTGCTCACCGCGCATCCGGCGGTGTCGGCCGCCGCGGTGGTCGTGCGCGAGGACCAGGCGGGGGAGAAGCGGCTCGTCGGCTACGCCGTGACGGCGGCCGATCCCGAGCAGCTGCGCGCGCACCTGGCCGAACGGCTGCCCGAGTACCTCGTGCCGGCCGTCGTCGTGCCGGTCGACGCACTGCCGCTGACCGCCAACGGCAAGCTGGACCGCCGGGCGCTACCCGCGCCGGTCGCCACCGGCCGGGCCCACCGGCGCCGGCCGCGCAGCCCGCAGGAGGAGATCCTGTGCGGGATCTTCGCCGAGCTGCTCGACGTCGCCGACGTCGGCATCGACGAGAACTTCTTCGACCTCGGCGGGCACTCGTTGCTGGCGATGCGACTGCTCAGCCGGATCCGCTCGGTGTTCCGGGCGGAGCTGTCGATCCGGGCGATCTTCGACGCGCCGACGGTGGTCGCGCTCGCCGAACGGCTCAAGGCCGCCGGTGGCCGCACCCGTCCCGCCGTGACGGCCGCCGAACGGCCCGAGGTCGTGCCGCTGTCCTACGCGCAGCGCCGGCTGTGGTTCCTCAACCGGCTCGAAGGGCCGAACGCGACGTACAACATCCCGCTGGTGCTGCGCCTCACCGGAGCCCTGGACCGGCTCGCCCTGACCGCGGCGCTGGCCGACGTGGTGGCCCGGCACGAGAGCCTGCGTACCGTCCTGCCGGAAGTCGACGGCCTTCCCCGGCAGGTGGTCCTGTCGCCGGCCGCGGCCGCCACCGAGCTGGCCGTGCGCGACTGCCCCGACGAGGAACTCGCCGCCACCGTCGCGGGGCTGGTCAACCGTGGCTTCGACCTGACCACCGACCTCCCGCTGCGTGCCACGCTGCTCGCCCTCGGCCCGCGGGAACACGTGCTCGTCGTGGTCGTGCACCACGTGGCGGGCGACGGCTGGTCCCTCGGGCCGTTCGGCCGCGACCTGGCGCACGCGTACGGGGCCCGGCGGGCCGGTGGCGTGCCGACCTGGGCGCCGCTGCCGGTCCAGTACGCCGACTACGCACTGTGGCAGCACCGGTGGCTGGGCGACGAGGACGACCCGGAAAGCCCGCTCGCGCAGCAGTTGGCCTACTGGACGATCGCGCTCGCCGGAGCACCCCAGGAGCTGTCTCTGCCGACCGACCGGGTACCGCCGGCCGTACCGACCCACCGCGGTGACTCGGTGCCGTTCGCCCTCTCCCCGCAGGTCCACCACGGCCTCCTGGCCCTGGCGCGGTCGACGGGGACGAGTGTGTTCATGGTGGTGCAGGCGGCGCTGGCGGCGTTGCTGACCCGGTTGGGTGCGGGGTCGGACGTGCCGATCGGTACGCCGGTGGCGGGCCGGTCCGACGACGCGCTCGACGAGTTGGTGGGGTTCTTCGTCAACACGGTGGTGTTGCGGACGGACACGAGTGGGGATCCGTCGTTCCGGGAGTTGCTGGGCCGGGTGCGGGAGGCCGACCTGGCGGCGTACGGGTATCAGGATCTGCCGTTCGAGCGTCTGGTGGAGGTGCTCAACCCGGTGCGGTCCCTGGCGCGGCATCCGCTCTTCCAGGTCATGCTGATCCTGCACAGCGCCACACCCGTCAGCTTCGACCTCGACGGGTTCGAGATCGAACCGATCCACGTCGAGGCCGCCACCGCCAAGTTCGACCTGTCCTTCAGCCTCACCGAGCAGCGTGACGCCGAGTCGAACCCGGCCGGCGTCCACGGCCTCGTGGAGTACGCCACCGACCTGTTCGACCGCGCGACCGTCGAGACCGTCGCGGCCCGGCTGGCCCGGCTGCTCGATGCCGTCGTGGCCCAGCCCGAGACCCGCATCAGCGCCATCGACCTGCTGGGCGCCGAGGGGCGGGACGAGTTGCTGGTCAGCGGCAGCGGCGCCACCCGGCCGGTGCCCGACGGCACCCTGCCCTCGCTGTTCCGCGCCCAGGCCGCCCGTGAGCCCGACCGGATCGCCCTCGTACACGGCGACACGACGCTCACCTACGCCGAACTCGACCGCCGCTCCGACCGGCTGGCCGCCGCGCTGGCCGCACGCGGAGTGCCCCCCGAGGCCCGGGTGGCGGTGCTGATGAGCCGTTCGTGGCAGTACCCCGTGGCCGTACTGGGCGTGTTGAAGGCCGGCGGGAGCTACCTGCCGCTGGACCCCCGGAACCCGTCCGCGCGGCTGCGCCGCATGATCGCCGAGACCGGTGCGGTGGCGCTCATCACCGACCGTGAACACCTGGTCGACGAGCCGCCGCTGCACCCGCGGACGCTGCTGGCCGACGAGTCCGGTCCGGACGCCCACAACGGACTGCCGGTCGAGGTCCGGCCCGGGCAGCTCGCCTACGTGCTTTACACCTCAGGTTCCACCGGCACCCCGAAGGGCGTCGCGGTCACCCACCGCAGCGTTGTCGACCTGGTCGCGGACGGGTGGTGGCGGCACGGACCCGACGACCGTGTCCTCATGCACTCGCCGTACGCCTTCGACGCCTCGACCTACGAGCTGTGGGGACCGCTGCTCACCGGCGGCCGGGTCGTCGTGGCCGACGGCGACGGCATGGACCTGGCGGCGCTGGCGGACACGATCGTGCGGCACGGCGTCACCCGGCTGCTCATGGCCGAAGGCCTGTTCCGTCTGCTCGCGACCGAGCACACCGATGCGCTGGCCGGCGTGCGCGATGTCTACGTCGGCGGTGACGCGATGGCGCCGGCCATCGCCTCGCGCGTGCTCGCCGCCCACCCCGGTCTGCGGCTGACCAACAGTTACGGTCCGACCGAAACCACGCTCGCCGTCGTGCACCACGAGCTGACCCGGCCGCTGACCGCCGAGCGTCCGGTGCCGATCGGCCGCGCGATGGACAACACCCGGCTGTACGTGCTGGACGACCGGCTCGCGCCCGCGCTGCCCGGTACGCCCGGTGAGCTCTACGTGGCCGGTGAGGGGCTCGCCCGTGGCTACCTGGGCCGCGCCGGGCTGACCGCTGAACGCTTCGTCGCCGACCCCTTCGCCATCGAAGGTGCCGTCGGCGCCAGGATGTACCGCACCGGCGACACCGTGCGGCAACGGTCCGACGGCGAGCTGGAGTTCCTCGGCCGCACCGACGACCAGGTGAAGGTGCGCGGGTTCCGGATCGAGCTGGGCGAGGTGGAGGCGGCCCTCGCCGCCTGCCCGGGCGTCGGGCAGTCCGCCGTGCTGGTCCGCGAGGACCGGCCGGGTGAGCGGGCGCTGGTGGGCTACGTGGCGCCGGCCCGCGGAGCCGGGGCCACGACGATGCCCGACGTCGCCGTCATCCGCGACCGAATCGCCGAGGCGCTGCCGGACTACATGGTTCCGGCGGTACTGATCGCGGTACCCCGGATCCCGCTCAACACCAACGGCAAGGCCGACCGGGCGGCGCTGCCGGCCCCCACGGTGATGCCGACCGCCGAGGGCCGCAAGCCACAGACTCAGACCGAAGAGGTGCTGATTGCCATCGTCGCAACGCTGCTGCAACGGCCAACGGTGTGGCCGAGCGACAATTTCTTCGCCATCGGCGGCGACAGTATCGTCGCCATCCAACTGGTGAGCCGGGCCCGCGCCGCCGGCATCGTGATCACCCCACGGGACGTGTTCCGGCACCAGACCGTCGCCGACCTCGCCCGGGTCGCGCGTGTCGACGAGAACCCCGCGGGGACCGGTCCGGCCGCGGCCGACGGTGTCGGCGAGGTGCCCGAGACACCGGTGATGGGTTGGCTGCGCGAACTCGGTGGACCGATCGCCGGGTTCAACCAGTCCGTTCTCCTGGCGGTGCCCCCTGGGCTCGGGCTGCAGCGGCTGACGGTGGCGGTGCAGGCGCTGGCGGATCACCACGACCTGCTCCGCGCCCGGCTGCTGCGCGACGGTTCGGCCTGGCGCCTGGCTGTGCCGCCGGTCGGCGCGGTGCGGGTGGACGACTGGGTGCGCCGCGTCACCGTCCAAGCTGTCGAAGGCTCGGTCTTCCGCAACCTGGTGGCCGCCGAGGGCGAGCGCGCCCGGTGCCGCCTCGATCCCGACGCGGGGGTGATGGCGCAGTTCGTCTGGTTCGACCCGGGCCCGGATCGGCCCGGCCGGCTGTTGCTCGTCATGCACCACCTGGTGGTCGACGGGGTCTCCTGGCGCATTCTCGGGCCGGACCTGGCGGCGGCCTGGGAGGCCGTTGCCGCCGACCGGCCGGTGCGGCTGGAACCGGTCGCCACCTCCTTCCGCCGCTGGGCGCAGACCCTCACCGAGCACGCCCACCGCCCCGAGCGGCTCGCCGAGCTGGAGCTGTGGAGCGGGGTGACGCAACGACCCGACCCCCTCGCCGTGGCCTATCCGCTCGACCCGGCCCGCCACCGGGCGGGCGGCGTGCGGTCGGTGACGGTGCCGGTGCCCGGCGACCTCACCGCGGACCTGCTGACCGGTGTGCCCGCGGCCTACCACGCCCGGATCGACGACGTCCTGCTCACCGCGCTGGGAATCGCGGTCGCCCGATGGCGGAACGGAATGGTTCCCGACGCCGGCGACGAGACCTCGGTGGTCGTCGCGGTGGAGGGACACGGCCGGGAGGCGGTGGACCCGGAGCTCGACGTGAGCCGCACCGTCGGCTGGTTCACCTCGCTGCACCCCGTGCGGATCGACCCTGGAGCACTGGCGCCGGACGCGGTCGAGACGGCCGGTCCCGACCTCGGCGAAGCCCTCAAGCGGGTCAAGGAGCAACTGCGCGCGTTCCCCGACAAGGGCATCGGCTACGGGCTCCTGCGGTACCTCAACCCGGAGACCTCGGCCCGGCTCGCGGCCGCACCGCCACCGCCGGTCGCGTTCAACTACCTCGGCCGGTTGCGCACCGGCGGCGACGGCGGACCGGAGGCGACCGGCTGGACCGGCGTGGCCGGCGGGCCCTACGTCGCGGCGACCGACCCGGACCAGCCGGTGGCGTACGCGCTCGCAGTCAGCGCGGCGACCTACGACGGCGCGGACGGCCCGAGGCTCAGCACCACCTGGGTGTGGCCGGACGGGCTCTTCGACGAGGAGCGGGTGCGGGCACTGGCCGAGCTCTGGGTCAACGTGCTGGACGCGATCGCCACGCACGCCCTCCGCCCCGGCAGCGGCGGCTCGACGCCGTCGGACCACCCCCTCGTCCAGCTCAGCCAGGAGGAGCTGGACGAGCTCGAAGCCGAATGGGGCGCCTGACGCCACCACCGTCCGCACGGACTCTACGAAGAGGAGTGCCGCCATGACCGATAGCGAGCTGTGGAAGCCGCTGGAGATCAGCCCGTCCGACATCGGAGCCCAGCCGGGTGCCGACGGCCTGCTCGCCTGGCTGTCCGCTCAGGACGTCGGGGGTCTGCTGGTCGAGCACAAGGCACTGGTGTTCCGCGGATTCGGGGTCGCCCCGGCGACGCTGAACCCGGTGATCGACATGCTGCTGCCCAACCGGTTGGCCTACGTGCACGGCAACTCGCCGCGCACCAAGGTCGGTGACAACCTGTACACCTCGACGGACTACCCGCCGGAGTTCACCATCTCCATGCACAACGAGATGTCGTACGCCGCGCGCTGGCCCGCCCGGCTCATCTTCTTCTGCCAGCAGGCGCCCACCAGCGGCGGCGCCACCCCGGTCGTCGACGGCCGGCTCTGGCTGGACGCCATCCGCCCAGAGGTGCGCGAGGCGTTCGCCGGCGGGGTCCGCTACGTCCAGAATCTGCACGGCGGCCTCGGGCTCGGCAAGAGCTGGCAGGCCACCTTCGAGACCGACGACCGGGATGAGGTCGAGGCGTTCCTCAAGGACACCGACGCCGAGTGGGAGTGGCGGGCCGACGACGCGCTCTGGATCAGCCAGGTCCGTCCGGCCACCATCCGCCACCCCGTCAGCGGCCTCGAGGTCTGGTTCAACCAGGCCGACCAGTGGCACGTCGCGGGTCTCGGTGAGGAGGCCGCCGACCTGATGGAGCTGCTGAGCGAGGACGAGGCGCCCCAGTCGGCCCAGTTCGCCGACGGCAGTCCGATCCCCGCCGAATGGATCGTCCACATCCAGCAGGCCGGCCTGAAGCATGCGGTCGACGTCGACTGGCGCGAGGGCGACCTCATGGTCATCGACAACGTGCTCGTCGGGCACGGTCGCCGGCCGTACGCGGGCCAGCGCCGCGTGCTCGTCGCCATGTCGGACTGAGCCGCCCTCCCACCGCCGCCACCCATCGACCGGAAGGCACACCACCGCGATGCAGTCAGGGATCTCGGAGATTCTGCCGTTGTCGCCGTTGCAGGAAGGCCTGCTGTTCCACAGCGTGTACGACGACGGGACCGACGTCTACACGGTGCAGATGGCCCTCGACCTGGCCGGCGAGCTCGACGCCGAGCGCCTGCGGACGGCGGCGGAGGCCCTGCTGGACCGGCATCCCCACCTGCGCGCCGCGTTCCGTTACCAGCGGGCGGACCGCATGCTCGCGGTGGTACCCAAGAAGGCGGTGCTGCCGTGGGTCGTACGCGACCTCGGTGGACTGACGGAGGCCGAGGCCGACGAGGAGTTGCGGCGGCTGGCTGACGACGAGCGGGCGCACCGTTTCGACCTCGGTGCACCGCCGCTCATGCGATTCGTGCTCGCCGCCCGCGGCGTCGGGTGGCACCGGCTGGTCGTCACGATCCACCACATTCTGCTCGACGGCTGGTCGATGCCCTTGCTGCTGCGGGAGCTGTTCGCGCTCTACGGTTCGCGCGGCGACCTGGCTGTGCTGCCGCCCGCCACGCCGTACCGGGAATATCTGAGCTGGCTCGCGGGTCGCGACCGGGACGCTGCGGCGCAGGCCTGGCGGACGGCGTTCGCCGGGGTCGACGAACCGACCCGCCTGGCGCCGACGGACCCGGGCCGGCGCAGCGCGATGCCGGAGCGGCTGGTGCGGCCGCTGCCGGCCGACCTGAGCAGCGCCCTGCGGGAGCGCGCCGCGGCGGCCGGGCTGACGGTAGGCACCGTGCTCCAGACCGCGTGGGCAACGGTACTCGGCGGGCTCACGGGGCGCACCGACGTGGTCTTCGGTGCCATCGTGGCGAGCCGGCCCGCGGAGTTGCCGGGCAGCGAGACGATGATCGGCCTGCTGCTGGACACCGTCCCGGTCCGGGTCCGGCTGAACCCGGCGCGGGCCTGGACGCGGATCGCCGCGCGGCTGCAGGACGAGCAGGCGGGCCTGCGCGAGCACCAGCACCTCGGGCTGGCGCGCATCCAACAGGTCGTCGGCGGGGAACTGTTCGACACCGCGTTCGTCTACGAGAACTACCCGGTCTCCGACCGCGACGCGGAGGTCGCTCCCGGCCTCCGGGTGGTCGGGCTGCACGGGCGCGACGCCACGCACTACCCGCTCACCCTGGTCGCCGCCAACGCCGGCGACGACCTCGTCCTGCGGGTGGACCACCGGGCGGACCTGATCGGCGCGGACGTCGCGGAAGGAGTCCTCGACCGGCTGACGCGCGCACTGACGGCGATGGCCGCCGACCCGGACCTGATCCTCGCCCGCATCGACACCCTCGAACCGGCCGAACGGGAGCGGATCCTGACCGGCTGGAACGACACCGCGCACCCGCTGCCGCCGGCTACCCTGCCGGCGCTGTTCGAGGCCCAGGTCTCGCGCAGCCCGGAGCACCCGGCGTTGGTGTTCGAGGGCGAGACCCTCACGTACGCGCAGTTCAACGAGCGGGCGAACCGCCTGGCGCACCTGCTCGTCGCGCGCGGCGTCGGGCCGGAGCGCACCGTCGCGGTCGCCGTGCCGCGCAGCATCGACCTGCTCGTCGCGCTGTACGCCGTGCACAAGGCCGGTGGCGCCTACCTGCCGCTGGACACCGGCTATCCGGCCGAGCGGCTGGCGTTCATGCTCGCCGACGCCGCACCGGTGTGCGTGCTCACCGTCGGGTCCGTCGCCGGTGCGCTGCCGGGCGGCACGCCTACGGTCGTGCTGGACGACCCGGCGCTGCACGAGCACCTTGCCGCCCAGCCCGCCACCGATCCGGTCACGGCGCTGCTGCCCGGCCATGCGGCGTACGTCATCTACACCTCCGGCTCGACCGGGCGGCCCAAGGGCGTCGTGGTCGCGCACGAGGCCGTCGCGAACCGCCTGCGGTGGGGTCAGGACCGCTACCCCCTCACCGCCGAGGACCGGGTGGTGCAGAAGACCCCGGTCAGCTTCGACGTGTCGGTCTGGGAACTGTTCTGGCCGCTCCAGGCCGGCGCGACCCTGGTGATAGCGCGGCCGGACGGTCACCGCGACGCGGCCTACCTGGCCGAGCTCATCGACCGGGAACGGATCACCACCGTCCACTTCGTGCCGGTCCTGCTCGACGTCTTCCTCCGCGAACCGGCCGCCGCCCGGCTCGGCACGCTGCGCCGGGTGCTGTGTAGCGGCGAGGCGCTGCCCGCCGAGGTCGCCGAGCGGTTCCACCGCACCGTCGACGCCGAGCTGCACAATCTCTACGGGCCCACCGAGGCCGCTGTGGAGATCATCGCCTGCGAGGTCCCGGCGGAGGCGATCGGCCAGGCCGTGCCGATCGGCCGCCCGGTGTGGAACAGCCGGGTGTACGTGCTCGACGCCGCGCTGCGGCCGGTGTCGCCGGGGGTGACCGGCGAGCTGTACCTGGCCGGTGCGCAGCTGGGCCGCGGATACCTGCGCCGGCCCGGCCTCACCGCCGACCGGTTCGTCGCCGATCCGTTCGCGGGCGGCGGCGCACGGATGTACCGCACCGGCGACCTCGTGTCCTGGCGCGCCGACGGCATCCTCGACTACCTCGGTCGGGCCGACGGCCAGGTGAAGGTGCGCGGTCAGCGGGTCGAACTCGGCGAGATCGAGGCGGCGCTCGCCGCGTGCCCGGGAGTGGCCCGCGCGGTGGTGCTGTTCCGCGCCGACCGCTCCGGCGGCCAACGGCTGGTCGCCTACGTGGTTCCCGACGGCCCGACCCCGGCCCTCGCAGGCCTCCAGGAACGCCTGCGGCGGCGGCTACCGGAGTACATGGTGCCGACGGCGCTGGTGACGCTGGACGAGTTCCCGCTCAACCCGAGCGGCAAGCTGGACCGGCGGGCCCTGCCCGCGCCGACGTCCGGTCCCGCCACGACCGGCGCACCACGCACGCCCGAGGAGGCGGTGATCTGCGCGGCCGTCGCGGCCGTCGTCGGCGTCCCGCAGGCCGGCCCGGACGACAACTTCTTCGACCTCGGCGGCGACAGCATCCTCGCCATCGCGCTCGTGGCCCGGCTGCGTAAGGCCGGCGTGCGGCTGACCCCGCGCGACATCTTCCAGAACCCCACCGCGGCCGCGCTGGCGGCGGTCGCCGCCGAGCAGACGCACCCGGATACGGAGCCCGCCGACGACGGTACGGGCGACGCGCCGCTGACCCCGATCATGCACGCGTTCCGCGAGCGTGGCGGGCCGTTCGAGCGGCTGGCCCAGTCGATGCTGTTGCGCGTACCGGCCGGCCTGGACGCCGACCGGCTCGCCGCCGTCCTGCGTGCGGTGCTCGACCACCATCCCGTGCTGCGCGCCCGGCTCGCCGACGGTCAGGACGGCAGGCCGGTGCTGCGGATCGGGCCGCCCGGCAGCGTCGACGCCGCCGGGCTGCTGCGCCGGGTCGACGTCGCGGCCCTCGGCGACGCGGACGCCGTCGCGCTCCTGGCCGGACAGGCCGCGACCGCCAAGGGCGAGCTGGACCCGGCGCACGGGCGGATGGTCCGGGCGGTCTGGTTCGACGCCGGCCCCGACCGGCCCGGCCGGCTGCTGCTGGTGCTGCACCACCTCGTCGTCGACGGGGTCTCCTGGCGGGTGCTGCTGCCCGACCTGGCACAGGCGTGGACCGCGGTCGCGGCGGGGGAGCCGGTCGTCCTGCCGCCCGGCGGCACCTCGTTCCGGCGCTGGGCCACCGCGCTGCAGGCCGCCTCGGCCGATCCGGCGCGGGCGGCCGAGGCCGAGCGGTGGGCGGCGATGCTCCGCGAACCGGAGCCCCTGATCGGTGGCCGGCCGCTGGACTTCACGCGCGACACGGCGCAGACGTTGCGCACCCTCAACCTGGAGCTGCCACCGGCGGTGGCCGGGCCGCTGCTCAGCTCGGTGCCGGCCGCCCTCCACGCCCGGGTCAACGACGTGCTGCTGGCGGCCCTCGCCCTCGCGGTCACGCAGTGGCGCCGCTCCCGCGGCCAGGACAGCCATGCCGGCGTGCTGGTCGACCTGGAGGGGCACGGACGCGGTGAGCTGTTGCCCGGGGCCGACCTGTCCCGGACGGTCGGCTGGTTCACCTCGCTGTACCCCGTCCGCCTCACCGGCGCCCCGGCCGACACGACCGGCCGGTGGGCACCGCAGGCGCTGGACCGTACGGTGGCCGCGGTCAAGGACCTGCTGGCCGGGCTGCCCGACGACGGCCTCGGCTACGGCATTCTCCGCTATGGCGGCGCGGCCGCCGGCGCGCGGCTCGCCGGTTCGCCGCGCCCGCAGATCGGCTTCAACTACCTCGGCCGCATCGGCTCCGGCCCCGCGGACGGCGGCGGGGAATGGCAGCCCGACCCGGCGCTCGCGGCGCTCGGCACCGACCGGGGCGGCGAGCTGCCTCCTGCGCACGCGATCGAGCTGAACCTCTTCGCCCAGGACGGGTCGGACGGCCCCCGGCTGATCACCTCGTTGACCTGGCCGCAGACGCTGCTGGGCGAGGCGGACGTCCGCGAGCTGGGCGAACTCTGGCAGCGTGCGGCCCGCGCGCTGGTGGACCGGGCGGCCGCGCCGGGCGTCGGCGTCGCCGCCCGCGCCGCGTCGGACTTCCCGCTCGTCACGCTGGGCGCCGACGAGATCGCCCAGCTGCTCGGCCAGCACCCGGGCGCCGCCGACCTGCTGCCGCTGGCGCCGCTACAGAAGGGGTTGCTGTTCCACACGCTCTTCGACGAGAACGCGCCTGACGTCTACCTGGTGCAGACGGTCCTGGACATCACCGGGCCGCTGGACAGCGCCGCCCTGCGCGCTGCCGCCGGCGTGGTGCTGCGCCGCCATGACAACCTGCGGGCTGCCTTCTGCCATGAGGGTCTGCGCGAGCCTGTGCAGGTGATCCTCGCCGAGGTGGACACGCCCTGGCGCGAGGTCGACCTGACCGGCCTGCCCGAAGCGGAGATCGCGGCCGAGGCCGACCGGCTCACCCGGGAGGACCGGCGGACCCGCTTCGACCTGGGGCGGGCGCCACTGCTGCGGTTCACCCTGCTGCGCACCGGCCCGCAGCAGCACCGGTTCATCGTCAGCACCCACCACATCCTGGTCGACGGCTGGTCCCGCCCCATCCTGATGGAGGAACTCTTCCTGCTGTACCGGCATGGCGACGGGCGGCGACTGCCGCCGGCCGGCCGCTACCGCGACTTCCTCGCCTGGCTCGCCCGTCACGAGCGCACCGAGGCCGAAGCCCGCTGGCGGGAGGCCCTCGACGGCCTCGACGGGCCGACCCTGCTCGCGCCCGCCGACCGGGCCCGTCGGCCACTGCGCCCGGAGTCGACCTCGATCGAGGTGCCCGAGGCGGAGACCGAGGCGCTGGCGTCGGTCGCCCGCGGGCTCGGCGTCACCGTCAACACCGTCGTGCAGAGCGCCTGGGCGCTGCTGCTGCGCTCGGCCACCGGCCGCGACGACGTCTGCTTCGGCGCCACCGTGGCCGGACGCCCGCCGGAGGTGCCCGGCGTCGAGCGGATGGTGGGCCTGTTCATCAACACCGTGCCGGTCCGGATCCGGCCGCACGCTGCGGACACCCTCGGCGATCTGGCGCGGCGGGTGCAGGCGGAGCAGTCGGCGCTGATGGCGCACCAGCACCTCAGCCTCGCCGACATCCAGCAGCTGGTCGGAGCCGAGGAGCTTTTCGACACCGCGGTGGCGTTCGAGAGCTATCCGGCCCTGCCGACGGCTCCCGACATCGCGGACACCGGACTGCGGATCGAGGCGGTGCCCGGCCGTACCGTCTCGCACTACCCGCTCAGCCTCACCGCCGTACCGGGCACCCGGCTGCACCTGCGGATGAACTACCGGCCCGACCTCTTCACACCGGAGGCCGTCGACGGGCTGCTGGACCGGCTGGTGCGGGTGCTGTCCCGCTTCGCCGGCGATCCCGCCGCCCGGGTCGCCGCCATCGAGCCGCTGCTCGCCGTCGAACGCCGCCGCATGCTCGACGCCGGCGCCGGGCCGTCGCGCGTGGACAGCCCGGGCCGTACCCTGCCTGGCCTGCTGCTCGCCCAGGCCCACCGCACCCCGGACGCCATCGCGCTCGTCGATGCGGCCGAGGCCGTGACCTACGACGCGCTACGCCGCCGGGCGAACCGGCTGGCGCGGGTACTCGTCGCCCGCGGCGCCGAACCGGAGCGGATCGTCGCGCTCGCCGTACCCCGTGGCACCGACCTCGTGGTGGCGCTGCACGCGATCACCCAGACCGGCGCCGCGTACCTGCCCCTGGACACGGACTACCCGGCGGAGCGGGTCGCGTTCATGGCCGCCGACGCCGCGCCGGTCGTGCTCCTCACGACGCGGGAGGTCGCCGCCCGCTGGCGGCTGGCCGACGTGCCCGTCGTCGCCGTCGACGATCCCGCCGTCGCGGCCGAGGTGGACGCCGCGGACGACGATGACCTGACCGACGCCGACCGCACCGCCACACTGCTCGACCGGCACCCCGCGTACGTGATCTACACCTCCGGCTCGACGGGTCGGCCCAAGGGCGTCGTCGTGGAGCACCGGATGCTGGCCGACTACCTCGGGCACGCCGCCCCCGCCTACCCGTCGGCAGCCGGGGTGGCGCTGCTGCACTCGTCGGTGTCGTTCGACATGTCGGTGACCGCACTGCACACCCCGCTGGTGACGGGTGGCTGCGTCCGCCTGGCCGCCATCGAGGACGCGGTCCCGGATCGCGCGCACCCCACCCTGCCCTCCGGCTGGACGCTGTTCAAGGGCACCCCGAGCCACCTGACGCTGATGCAGTCCGCGGCGGTCGACCTGGCGCCGACGCAGGAGCTGCTGCTGGCCGGCGAACCGCTGACCGGCGCTCAGCTCGACGACTGGCGGCAGCGGCACCCGGACGTCGCGGTCCTCAACGTCTACGGCCCGACCGAGACCACCGTCAGCGCCACCGAGCACCGCATCCCGGCCGGTGCGCCGGTCCCGGCGGGCGCCGTGCCGATCGGCCGCCCGCTGCCGAACACCCGCTGCTACGTCCTCGACAGCGGCCTTCGGCTGCTGCCCGCCGGCGCCGTCGGTGAGCTCTATCTCGCCGGAGACCGGGTCGCGCGCGGATACCTGCGCCGCGCCGCCCTGTCGTCGGCACGGTTCGTCGCCGACCCGTTCGGGCCGGCCGGCTCCCGGATGTACCGCACCGGCGACCTGGTCCGGTGGAACGCCGACGGCACGCTCGACTTCGTCGGCCGCGTCGACGACCAGGTGAAGGTGCGCGGCTTCCGGATCGAGCCGGGCGAGATCGAGGCCACGCTGAGCCGCCATCCCCGCATCGCCCGCGCCGCCGTGATCGTGCGCGAGGACCTGCCGGGCGACCGGCGCCTGGTGGCGTACGTGGTCGGGCGCGACGGGCACCGGCCGGTGGCCGCCGAGGTCCGCCGGTTCGTCGGTGAGAGCCTTCCCGAGTACATGGTGCCGCAGACCGTGGTCGCCCTGGACGAGCTGCCGCTGACCCCCAACGGCAAGGTGGACCGGCAGGCCCTGCCGGTGCCGGTCGTGGGCGGGCTGGCCGAGGCGCGCCCGCCGCGCAACCCGCAGGAGGAGATCCTCTGCGGTCTGTTCGCCGAGGTGCTCGGCATCGGCCGGGTCGGCGTGGACGAGAACTTCTTCGAGCTGGGCGGGCACTCGCTGTCGGCGACCCGGCTGGTCGGCCGGGTCCGGGCCACGTTCGGCGCGGAGCTGCCGATCCGGGCGCTGTTCGAGACGCCGACGGCCGCGGGCGTGGCCCGCCGGCTCGCCGAGTCGGCCGGGCGGGGTCGGGCGCCGGTCGTGGCCGTGCCGCGCACGGGCACCGTGCCGTTGTCCTTCGCGCAGCGCCGGCTGTGGTTCCTCAACGAGCTGGAGAGCGCGAGCCCGCTGTACAGCATCCCGATGGTGCTGCGGCTACGCGGCGATCTCGACCGCGACGCCCTGCTCGCCGCGCTGCGCGACGTGGTCGTGCGGCACGAGAGTCTCCGCACACTGTTCCCGGAGGCCGACGGCGAGCCGCGGCAGCTCATCCTCGACCCGGCACGGGCGGCGGGGATGGTGGCGCTTCCGCTGGCCGAGCCGGGGCCCGGCGGCGTGGCGGCCGAGGTGCAGGCCTTGATCCGGCGCGGGTTCCGGCTCGCCGAGGAGCTGCCCCTGCGGGCGGTGCTGTTGGCCATGGGCCCCGGCGAGCACGTGCTCGTCGCGGTGCTGCACCACATCGCCGGCGACGGCTGGTCGATGCGGCCGCTGGCCCGCGACCTCGCCCTCGCCTACACCGCGCGGCGCGACGACCGGGTCCCCGACCTGCCGGCGCTCCCTGCCCAGTACGCGGACTACGCGGCCTGGCAGCGGGAGTGGCTCGGCGACGAGGACGATCCGGACAGCCCGATCGCCCGGCAGCGCGATTACTGGACCACCGTCCTCGCCGGGCTCCCCGAGGAACTGGACCTGCCGGTCGACCGGCGCCGTCCGGCCGTGTCGTCGTACCAGGGAGGCAAGATCCGATTCACCCTCGACGCGGAGCTGCACAAGCAGCTCGGCGTCCTGGCCCGGCGGAACAAGGCCAGCCTCTTCATGGTGTTGCAGGCGGGCCTCGCCGCGCTGCTGACCCGGCTCGGCGCCGGCACCGACATCCCGGTCGGCAGCCCGATCGCCGGGCGGACCGACAGCACCCTCGACGACCTCGTCGGCTTCTTCATCAACACCCTGGTGCTGCGCACGAGCACCGCCGGCAACCCGAGCGCGCAGGAGCTGATCGCCCGCGTCCGGGAGACCGACCTGGCCGCGTACGAGCACCAGGACCTGCCCTTCGAACGGCTCGTCGAGGTGCTCAACCCGGCACGCTCCCTCTCCCGGCACCCGTTGTTCCAGGTCATGCTGTCGTTGCAGAACACCCCCGAGGCGAGCATCCAGCTGCCCGGGCTGAGCCTCAGCGCGGTGGCCGGAGCTGCCGACGTGGCGAAGTTCGACCTGTCGTTCGCGATGGGGGAGCGGCGGGGCGCCGGCGGGCAGGCCGAGGGGATCGAGGGCGTCGTGGAGTACAGCGCCGACCTCTTCGACGCCTCCACCGTGGACACCATGCTCCAGCGGTACGTCCGGGTGCTGCGCGCGTTCGTCGCCGACCCGGCCGCCCGGATCGGCGCGCTGGACGTGCTCACCGCACCGGAGCGGGACTTGCTCACCGCCGCGGCCGAAGCGGTGCGTGAGCGGACGTCGACCCTCGACGGCCTCGTCACCGCGCAGGCCAGCCGCACGCCCGACGCGGTCGCCGTGGTGTACGGCGACACCGAGGTGACCTACGCCGAGCTGGTGCGGCGGGCGAACCGGCTGGCGCACGCGCTTGCCGACCGCGGCGCCGGGCCGGAGAAGACCGTCGCCGTCGCCGTGCCCCGCTCGGTCGACCTGGTGGTCGCCATCCTCGCCACGCTGAAGACCGGCGCCGCGTACCTGCCGTTGGACACCGAGCACCCGCCGGAGCGGATCGCCTATCTGCTCTCCGACGCGGATCCCGTCCTGCTGGTCACCGCCGCCGAAGTCGCCGACCGGTGGCCGCGGATCGCGGACCGTGCGGTCCTGGTCCTCGACCGTGAGGATCTGACCCGGCTGCCCACCGCCGAACCCCCGGTCGCGCGGCACCCCGCCAACCCGGCGTACGTGATCTACACGTCCGGTTCGACCGGCCGCCCCAAGGGCGTCGTCGTCGAGCACCGCACTGTCGTGCCGATCATCGAGGCGTCCGTGCGGGCGTTCGGCGCGGGTCCCGGCCGGACCGTGCTCCAGCACGCCTCGGCCGGATTCGACAACTCCGTCTGGGAGACGTTCATCGCCCTCGGGTCCGGTGCCACCCTGTGCCTCGGCCCGGCCCAGGCGATGGTCTCCGGCGAGGACCTGGCGGAGCTCATCCAGCGTCACGGCGTCGACCTGGCCGTCCTGGTGCCGTCGGTGCTGGCGTTGGTCGACCGGGACCGGGTGCCGGGCCTGCACACGCTGCTCGTCGGCGGCGAGGCCCTCCCGCCCGCGCTCGCGCAGCGGTGGGCCGGCGGCCGGAGGATGTTCAACACCTACGGGCCGACCGAGGCGTCGATTCACTGCACGCTGGGCCGGCTGACGCCGGCGAACGCGGGCGGCACGCCGATCGGCAGGCCCAACGACGGCGTCACCGTACGCCTGCTCGATGCCTGCCTCCAGCCGGTACCCGCCGGGGTCGTCGGTGAGATGTACATCAGCGGCGTCGGGGTCGCCCGTGGCTACCACCGGCGGCCCGGTCTGACCGCGGGTCGGTTCGTCGCCGACCCCTACGGTCCGCCCGGCGCCCGCATGTACCGCACGGGGGACCTGGCGCGACGCGACGCCGAGGGTGACCTCTTCTTCGCCGGCCGCGCCGACGACCAGGTCAAGGTCCGCGGTGTGCGGATCGAGCTGGGCGAGATCGAGACGGTTCTGGCCGCGCACCCGGCGGTGGACCGGGCCGCCGTCGCCGTGCACGCCGATCGTCTCGTCGGCTACGCGGTCCCGGCGGCCGGCGCCACGCTGCCGTCGCCGGCCGAGCTTCGCCGGCACCTGCGGCGCACGCTGCCGGAGCAGCTCGTCCCCGCGGTGTTCCTGGGGTTGGACGCGTTGCCGCTCAACGCGAACGGCAAGCTCGACCGCAAGGCCCTGCCCGTACCCGAGCTGCCGTCCGCACCGGCCGGGCGGGGCCCGTCCGATCCGCGCGAGGACCTGCTCTGCACGCTGTTCGCCGAGGTGCTGGGTGTGGCCCGGGTCGGCGTCGACGACAACTTCTTCGAGTCGGGCGGTCACTCCCTGGCGGCGACCCGGCTGGTGAGCCGGATCCGCTCGGCCTTCGGCGAGGAGGTGCCGGTCCGTCAGGTCTTCGAGACCCCCACGGTGGCGGCGCTGGCCCGCAGGCTGACCGGTGGGGCGCCTGCCCGCCCGCCCCTGGAGGTGGTGGCGCGGCCGGAGCGGATCCCGCTGTCCTACGCCCAGCGTCGGCTCTGGCTGATCAACCAGTTGGAGGGGCCGAGCGCCACCTACAACGTGCCGATGGTGCTGCGGCTGCGCGGCGACCTCGACGCCGACGCGCTGCGGCAGGCATTCGCCGACGTGGCGGGCCGGCACGAGAGCCTGCGAACGGTCTTCCGTGAGATCGATCAGGAGCCGTTCCAGGTGGTCCTGCCTGCCACGGCGGCCGTCCCCGCCCTTCCGGTGCTGCACCCCGCGCCGGGCGACGCCGATCGTTGCGTCCGCGAACAACTCGACCGCGCCTTCGACCTGGCGGCCGAACCGCCGGTGCGCGCCGCTGTGGTGGCCCTCGGCCCGCTCGAGCACCTGCTCGTCGTGACCTGTCACCACATCGCCACCGACGGCTGGTCGGCCGGGCCGCTCGCGCGTGACCTGGCGGAGGCCTACGCCGCCCGGCGCACCGGGAATGCCCCCGGATGGCAGCCGTTGCCGGTGCAGTACGCCGACTACGCGCTCTGGCAGCACCGGTGGCTGGGCAGTGAAAGCGACCCGGACAGCCCGATCGCCCAGCAGCTGGCCTACTGGACCAAGACCCTGGCCGCGCTGCCCGAGGAGCTGACGCTGCCCTTCGACCACCCGCGGCCCGCGGCGCTGTCCCACCGCGGCGGCACCGTCCCGCTCGTCCTCGACGCCGGGCTGCACGCCCGGGTGACCGCCGTGGCGCGGTCGACGGGGACGAGTGTGTTCATGGTGGTGCAGGCGGCGCTGGCGGCGTTGCTGACCCGGTTGGGTGCGGGGTCGGACGTGCCGATCGGTACGCCGGTGGCGGGCCGGTCCGACGACGCGCTCGACGAGTTGGTGGGGTTCTTCGTCAACACGGTGGTGTTGCGGACGGACACGAGTGGGGATCCGTCGTTCCGGGAGTTGTTGGGCCGGGTGCGGGAGGCCGACCTGGCGGCGTACGGGTATCAGGATCTGCCGTTCGAGCGTCTGGTGGAGGTGCTCAACCCGGTGCGGTCCCTGGCGCGGCATCCGCTCTTCCAGGTCATGCTGTCGCTGCAACCGGCGAGCGCACCCGCCGCCGTCGCGCCCAGCCTCGACTCCGCCGGCCTCAAGGCCGAGAGCGATCAGCTCGACACCGCAACCGGACCCACGTCGGCGAAGTTCGACCTGTCGGTGCGGTTGGCCGAGAGCTCCGGCCCCGACGGCCGGCCCGCCGGGATGACCGGCACCCTCGCCTACGCCGAGGACCTGTTCGAACGCGGCACCGCACAGACGATCGCTTCCCGGTTCGTACGCCTGCTCGACGCCGTCCTGCGGGAACCCGATCAGCGGATCGGCGCGGTGGACCTGCTCGACGCCGACGAGCGCCGGGAACTGCTCGCCGAGTGGCAGCACGAGGCCAGCCCGGCACCGGACGTCCTCGTGCCCGACCTGGTCCAGGCGCAGGCCGCCCGCACGCCGGACGCGCCGGCGGTGGAGTTCGGCACCGAGGTGGTCTCCTACGCCGAGCTCAACGCCCGCGCCAACCGCCTCGCCCGCCTGCTGCGCGACCACGGGGCCGGACCGGAGCAGCTCGTCGCGCTCGCCGTGCCGCGCTCGGTCGACATGGTCGTCGCCGTGCTGGCGGTGCTCAAGAGCGGTGCGGCCTACCTGCCGATCGATCCGGACTATCCGGCCGAGCGCATCGCACTGATGCTCACCGACGCCACGCCGGCCGTGCTGGTCACCACCTCAGCGGTCGCGGGGCAGCTGCCCGTCGCCGCCGCCCGCCGGCTCCTGCTCGACGACGCGGGCGTGCGCGCCGACCTCGCCGCCCGGGCGGACAGCGACCTGACCGACGCCGACCGAACGGCGCCGCTGACTGCCGACCATCCCGCCTACGTCATCTACACCTCCGGGTCGACCGGTCGCCCCAAGGGGGTCGTGCTGACCCATCGAGGCATTCCCAATCTGGTCCTGACCCGAAAGGTCGCGTACGACCTCGGTCCCGGCGCACGGTTGCTCCAGTTCGCATCCCTGAGCTTCGACTCCGCGCTGTCGGAGCTGTGCGCGCCGCTGGTCTCCGGCGCGTGCATCGTGCTCGGGATCGCCGACCGGCTCGTGCAGTTGGCCAACCTTCCGGAGCTGATCGCCGAGCGGCAGGTCAGCCACGTGACGTTGCCGCCCGCGGTGCTCAGCAGGCTCTCCGTCGGCAGCCTGCCGTCGGTGCGCACGCTGGCCGTCGTCGGCGAGGCACCGCCGGCCGATCTGGCGGCCGGCTGGGCGACGGAACGGCGGATGTTCAACGCGTACGGACCCACCGAGGCGACGGTCTGCGCGACGATGACCGAACCCCTCGAGGCGCGCGTGGGGGTGCCGCCGATCGGACGGCCGTTGCCCAACACCCGGGCGTACGTCCTCGACGCCCAGCTGAACCCGGTCCCGGCCGGGGTCCCGGGCGAGCTGTACCTCTCCGGCATCAACCTTGCCCGGGGTTACCTCGGACAGAGCGGGCTCACCGCGGACCGGTTCGTCGCCGATCCCTTCGGCGGGCCGGGCGAGCGGATGTACCGCACCGGCGACCTGGTCCGCCGGCGCGCCGACGGCCAGCTGGACTTTCTCGGCCGGGCCGACCACCAGGTGAAGCTGCGCGGCTTCCGGATCGAGTTGGGCGAGATCGAGGCGGCACTGGCCACCGCGCCGGGTGTGGCGCAGGCGCTCGTGCTGGTGCGAACGGGTGCTGCCGGCGACCGGCGCCTGGTCGCCTACGTCGTCGCGCGCCCGGGCGCCGACCCGGGTGAGCCGGAGCTGCGTGCCCACCTGGCCGGAATGCTGCCCGACTACATGGTCCCGTCGGCCTTCGTGCGCATGCCCGAACTGCCGCTGACGGTCAACGGCAAGGTCGACCGGGCCGCCCTGCCCGCGCCCCGTGACCCCTCCGGCCCCCGGCGGGAGCCCGCCGACGGTCGCGAGGCGCAGCTCTGCGCGCTCGTCGCCGGCGTGCTGGGGCTGGACGGGGTCGGCGTGGACGACAACTTCTTCGCGATCGGCGGCGACAGCATCGTCGCCATCCAGCTGGTCAGCCGGGCGCGCGCCACCGGACTGCTGTTCACCCCGCGCGACATCTTCCGGCACCAGACCGTCGCCGCCCTCGCCGCTGTCGTCACCGAGGCCGACCCGCCGGACGCGGCGGCCGACGACGGCACCGGCACGGTGCCGCCGACGCCGATCGTGTCGTGGCTGCGCGGGCTCACCGGCCCCATCGAGGGCCTGAACCAGTCGAGGCTGCTGCGGGTTCCGGGCGGTGTCGGGCTGGACCGGCTCACCCGCGCGGTGCAGGCCGTCGTGGACAACCACGACGCGCTGCGGATCCGCCTGCACCGGCGTCCGAACGCCTGGGAACTGTCGGTCGGGCCGCGCGGCAGCGTGGCCGCCACCGACCGGGTGCGCCGGGTCGACGTGGCGGGCCTGGACACGGCGGCCCTGCGCGAGGCGCTCGGCACCCACGGCGAGGCGGCCCGCCGCCGGCTCGACCCGGACGCCGGAGCGGTCGCCGAGGTCGTCTGGTTCGACGCCGGGCCGCAGACGCCGGGCCGGCTGCTGATCGTTGCGCACCACCTCGTCGTCGACCGGGTCTCCTGGAGCGTCCTGCTGCCCGACCTGGCTGCGGCGTGGGGGTCGGCGACCGGTGACGAGCCCGTCGTGCTCCCGCCGGTGCCCACCTCGCTGCGCCGCTGGGCGTTGGCGCTGCGCGAGGCGGCGCACGATCCGCGACGGGTGGCCGAACTGCCGCTGTGGTCGCGGATGCTGGCCTGTCCGGAGCCGCCGCTCGGTGCCCGGGCGCTCGATCCCGGCCGCGACGTGCGCGGCACGGCGCAGGCCGTCACCGCCGAGCTGCCGGCCGAGGTCACCGCTGCGTTGCTGACGTCCGTCCCGGCCGCGTTCCACGCGCAGCCGAACGAGGTCCTGCTGACCGGGCTCGCCCTGGCCGTGGCCCGGTGGCGGCAACGGCGCGGCACCGTCGCGTCGGCGGTGGTCGTCGACGTCGAGGGCCACGGCCGCGAGGACGCGGGTGTGGGTGCGGGTCTGGACGTGACCCGCACCGTGGGCTGGTTCACCACGATGTACCCGGTCGCGGTGGACCTTGGCGGCATCGACCCGGATGGTGCGCCCGACGCCGGCACGCTCCTCAAGCGCGTCAAGGAGACCCTGCGTGCGCTGCCGGACAACGGCCTGGGCTACGGGTTGCTGCGCCACCTCAACCCGGACACCGCCGCGGTGCTCGCCCCGCTCGCCGGGCCGCAGATCGGCTTCAACTACCTTGGCCGTTCCGGCGGTGCCGCGTCCGTCGGCACCGGCACCGACACCGGCTGGTCGCCGGCCCCCGCCGACGAACTCCGACTGCCCGGCAGCGATCCCGGCCTGGCCGTCTCGCACGTACTGGACATCAGCGCCATCACCCGCGACGAGGCCGGCGGTCCGCGGCTGCTCACCCGCTGGAGTTGGCCGGCGGGCATGTTCAACGCCGCCGAGGTGCGGGAGCTGACCGAGCTGTGGCACGCGGCGCTCACCGCGTTGGTGGAGTGCGCCGGCCGGCCCGGCGGCGGTGGGCACACCCCATCGGACTTCCCGCTCGTCGACCTCACCCAGCAGGACCTCGACGCGCTGCAGGAAGACCCGGCCGGGCTGGCCGACGTGCTGCCGCTCGCGCCGCTGCAGGAGGGCCTGCTCTTCCACCTCCACCACCGCGGCGACGGGCCGGACCCGTACCTGGTGCAGCTCGCCGTGGACTGCGAGGGTGACCTCGACCCGGCGGCGCTGCGGGCGGCCGGTGCGGCGTTGCTGGAGCGCCACCCGAACCTGCGCGCCGGATTCCGATACCTGATCGATGGCGCCGCGGTGCAGTACGTGCGCGAGCGTGTCGAGCTGCCGTGGACCGAGGTCGACGTCACATCCCTGCCCGAGGGGGAGCGCGACGCCGCGCTGGACCGGCTGGCGGCCGCCGAACGCGCGGCCGGTTTCGACCCGGACCGTCCACCGCTGCTGCGCCTGCTGCTCGCGCGGATCGCCGACCGGCGGTACCGACTGGTCCTCACCAACCACCACATCCTCTTCGACGGCTGGTCGGCGCCGCTGCTGCTGCGCGACCTGGTCGGGCTCTACGCCGTTGGAGGGTCGGCCGCCGGTCTGCCGCCGGCCGTGGACTTCCGCCGCTACCTGCGCTGGCTCGCCGGGCAGGACCGAGCCGGCACCGAGGCGGCCTGGCGTCAGGCGCTGTCCGGCGTCACCGAGGCGACCCGGCTCAGCCGGCCCGATCCCGGCCCGGCCGACCGGCTGCCCGAGCGGCTCCTCGCCGACCTGCCGGCCGACGTCGCCACGGCGGTGCAACGCCGGGCCGCCGCGACCGGGGTGACCCTCAACACCGTGCTCCAGACCGCCTGGGCGGTCGTGCTGGGCGGGATGACCGGCCGCCGGGACGTCGTGTTCGGCGCCACCGTGTCCGGCCGGCCGCCGGAGCTGCCCGGCATCGAGAGGATGGTCGGTCTGTTCATCAACACCGTGCCGGTCCGGGTGCGCCTCGACCCGGGCGCGCCGTGGCCGCAGGCGCTGCGGCGGGTGCAGGACGAACAGTCGGAACTGACCCCGCACCAGTACCTCGGCCTGGCGCACATCCAGCGGCTGGCCGGCATCGGTGACCTGTTCGACACGGCGTTCGTGTTCGAGAACTACCCGATCGACGCCGCGGGGGACGACGCCACGGGCACCCCGGAGGGCCTCCGGGTCACCCGGGTCGACGGCCGTGACTCCGCGCACTACCCGGTCGTCGTGGCCGCCTCACCGGCCCGTGGCGGGCTGCGGCTGCGGCTGGACTACCGGTGCGACCTGTTCTCTGTGGAGACCGCCAGAGAACTGCTGGGACGGCTGGAGCGAGTGCTCGCGGCCACCGCGGCCGACTGGGACCAGCCGGTGGGCCGTCTCGGCCTGCTCGACGAGACCGAACGGCACACCCTGCTGGTCGAGTGGAACGCCACGCGACAGCCGGCCGGCGACGGCCCGCAGACGATCACCGACGCCTTCGCACGGGCGGCGGCAGAGCGGCCGGACGCGCCCGCGCTGAAGCTGGGCGGGCAGGCCCTGACCTACCGGGAACTCGACTCGGCCGCCACCCGGCTGGCTCGCCGCCTCGTCGGCCTGGGCCTGCGGCCGGACCAGCGGGTGGGGCTGCTGTTCGAGCGCTCGGTCGAGCTGGTGGTCGCCGCGCTCGCGGTCGGCCGGGCAGGCGGTGCCTACGTCCCGCTCGACCCGAAACACCCCGCCGCCCGGCAGCGGCTGATCCTGGGCGAGACCGCGGCGCCGTTCCTGCTCACTGGCGCCGACCGCACAGACGACTGGCTCGCCGGGCTGAACGGCCGGGTGACGGTCGTCCCGGTGACGCTCGACGATCCCGCCGCCACCGGCAACACGTCCGGTCCTGACGCCCTGCCGCCGGTCGCGCCGGACCAGGTCGCCTACGTCATGTACACGTCGGGTTCGACAGGGCTGCCGAAGGGGGCTGCGGTCACCCACCGCGACGTCGTCGAGCTGGCGACCGACCGGTGCTGGCGTACCGGCAGCCAGGAACGCGTGCTGTTCCACTCACCGCACGCCTGGGACGCCTCGACGCTGGAATGGTGGGTGCCGCTGCTCAACGGCGGCGAGGTCGTCGTCGCCCCGCCACAAGCGCTGGACACCGCGGTGCTGCGCGACCTGATCGTCGGCGAGCGGATCACCGGCCTGTGGCTGTCGGCCGGGCTGTTCCGGCTGCTGGCCGAGGAGGATCCGGCCTGCTTCGCGGGTCTGCGCGAGGTCCGCACCGGTGGCGACGTGGTCTCCGCCGACGCGGTACGCGCGGTGCTCGCGGCGTGCCCGCAGACCGTGGTGACCAACGGCTACGGGCCGACCGAGGCGACGGTCTTCGCGGTACACCACGCGATGCGCCAGGGCGACCCGGTGGGCGACACCGTGCCGATCGGCCGGCTGCTGGACAACATGCGCGGCTACGTCCTCGACGCGTTCGTCCGCCCGGTGCCGGTCGGCGTCGCGGGAGAGCTGTACCTCGCCGGATCCGGTCTGGCGCAGGGCTACGAGCGGGATCCGGCCACGACGGCGCGCTGGTTCCCGGCCGATCCTTTCGGGCCGCCCGGCACCCGGATGTACCGGACCGGCGACCTGGTCCGGTGGCGGTCGGACGGGCGGCTCGAGTTCGTCGGCCGGGTCGACGACCAGGTGAAGATCCGCGGTTTCCGGATCGAGACCGGCGAGATCGAGACCGCCCTGGCCGGCCACCCCGCGATCGGGCAGGCCGCCGTCCTGGCCCAGGAGTACCGGCCGGGCGACCGGCGGCTCGTGGCCTACCTGGTGGCGGCGCCCGGCGCCACGGTGCCGGAGTCACCGGTGCTGGTGGAGCACCTGCGCGGGTCGCTGCCCGACTACATGGTGCCCTCGGCGTTCGTGACGCTGCACCGGTTGCCGCTGACCAGCAACGCCAAGCTGGACCGCGCCGCGTTGCCGCTGCCGTCGGCCGGTAGCGGGGCTGGCCGGTCACCGCGTACCCCACGCGAGGTGCTGTTGTGCGCGGTCTTCGCGGAGGTCCTCGGCATCGAGCGGGTGCGGCTGGACGACGACTTCTTCGCGCTGGGCGGCAACTCGTTGCTCGCCGCCGCGCTGCTGACCCGGCTGCGAACGGTCTTCGGCGCGGGGCTGAGCATCCAGGCGCTGTTCGCCGGGCCCACCCCGGCGCGGGTCGCCGAGGCGCTGGACGACTCGGCGGCCGGCACCGCCGACAGCTTCGCCGTGCTGCTTCCGCTACGGGCCGCGGGTGACCGGCCGCCGCTGTTCTGCGTGCACGCCGGTGGTGGCCTGAGCTGGCGCTACTACGGGCTGCTGCGTCACCTACCGCCCGGTCAGCCCGTGTACGGGCTCCAGGCCCGCGCCTACAGCACTGCCGGGTACCACCCGGCCGACGTGGCGGAGATGGCCGCCGACTACGTGGCGCAGCTGCGGGCGGTCCAGCCGCACGGGCCCTACCACCTCATCGGCTGGTCCTTCGGCGGCCTGGTGGCACACGCCATGGCGACGGCGTTGCAGGCGACGGGGGAGCGGGTCGAGCTGCTGGCGCTGCTGGACGCGTTCCCGGCGCGCGACGGCGACGACATCGTCGTGCCCGCTGCCGAAGATGTCCTACCGGTGCTGCTGGAGGCCGCGGACGTCACACTCGACCCCACCGGGACGGAAGGGCTGACCGTGGCCCGGGCCGCCGAGGAACTCCGGGAGCGCGGCGGGCCGCTCGGCGACCTGCTCGCCGACCGGGTGGAGACCGTGCTCAAGACGTTCCGCACCGGCTTGCGCCTTCGCCGGTCGTACCGACCAGAGGTCTTCGACGGCGATCTGCACCTGTTCGTCGCGGACGGGACCGACCCGGGCGCGGCGGTGGCCCGGTGGAAGCCGTTCGTCACCGGCCGGACGACCAGCCACGCGCTGCCGTTCGCGCACAGCGACCTGCTGCGCCCGGAAGCTCTCGCCGTCGTCGTCGAGAGGCTCGGCGACCGGCTTCCACACCGTACGAGAAGGGATGTGACCGATGCAGGAGCTTCATGACCTGGGTACGACCGCGCCGTTGGGCGAGGTCCCGCGATTCATGCACGCGGCGCTGATCCGCCGCAGCCGGTACGGCCAGCCGGCGAAGGCGTTCGAGATCGAGGTCGTCGAGGTGCCGCCGGTCGGCCCGAAGCAGGTCCTGGTCTCGGTCATGGCGGCCGGCATCAACTACAACGGCGTGTGGGCGGCGCTCGGCGCACCCGCCGACGTGATCGCCCTTCGGCAGAAGAAGGGCGACCCGCACGACTTCCACATCGCCGGCACCGAGGGTTCCGGTGTGGTCTACGCCGTCGGCTCCGAGGTCACCCAGTTCCGCGTGGGCGACCATGTCATCTTCGGTGGCCTGCAGTGGAACGAGTCCGCGCCCGACATCCGTCTCGGGGTGGATCCGACCGCATCGCGGTCCCAGGTCGCCTGGGGCTACGAGAGCAACTTCGGGGCCTTCTCGCAGTACTGCCTGGTCGACGAGTACCAGTGTTATGCCAAGCCGCCCGCTCTCACGTGGGAGGGCGCCGGCGCGATGATCGGCTGCGCGGCGACCGCCTACCGACAGCTGTTCGGGTGGCATCCGCACACGGTGCAACCCGGTGACCCGGTGCTGGTGTGGGGCGGCGCGGGCGGTCTGGGGTCGATGGCGATCCAGTTGGTGAGCCAGTTCGGTGGCCGGCCGGTCGCTGTGGTGTCCAGCGAGGCCAAGGCCGAGCACTGCCGGCGGCTGGGCGCGGTCGGGGTGATCGACCGGTCCGAGTTCGACCACTGGGGCCGGATGCCCGACCAGGACACGCCGGAGTACGCGAGGTGGATGGCCGGCGTGCGGGCCTTCGGGCGCAGGTTCTGGGAGGTGCTCGGTGAGCGCCGCAACCCGCGGATCGTCTTCGAGCACCCGGGCCGCGACACGCTGCCGACGTCGGTGTACCTGTGCGACAACGCGGGCATGGTGGTGACCTGCGCCGGAACGAGTGGCTACAACGGGGACCTGGATCTGCGGTTCCTCTGGATGCACCAGAAGCGGTTGCAGGGCTCGCACGCGGCGAACGTCCGTGAGACGGCGGCGATGGTCCAGTTGGCCGGCGCGGGCCGGCTGGATCCGTGCGTGACGGTGGCCGAGCCGATCAGCGAGATCGGTTCGCTGCACCAGGCCCTGTACGAGAACCGGCACGAGCCGGGGAACATGGCCGTGCTGATCGGTGCGTCGGCACCTGGGCAGACAGGCTGAACAGCGCGACGCGGGACGGGCCATGGCGGGCCGTTCCGCGTTCGCGCCGAAGAGCTGTCGGTGAGTGTCGGGTCACCGGAGAACGACTTCGGGTGGGATTCGTCGTCGAGGAGTCGGGCTGCCGTCCCGGTCGGGGCCTTGCGGTCCGACGTCCTCGCCGGCGAGGCGGGCGGCAATCAGCCTGGTCATGGCTTCGACACGGTTGATGTGGCCGGCGTCGCCCCTCCAGGCCGAGCGTGGGCGCGGCCAGATCGTGGTGGTGGGCGGTTGTCCGGGTCCTCAGTTGGGCCGGGCCAACCGCAGGCAGGCGAGTGCCTCGGCGAGTTCGGACGGTGTGTCTTCCGGCTCGGGCAGCGCGCTGCTGTAGACGGTGGCGGCGTACTTCTCGCCGCCGTCCGGGCAGATGCAGGCGATGTCGCGCAGCTCCGGATCGCTGAGGGTCGCGACCACGGCGCCGAGCACCGCGGCGCCGCCGGAGCCGCCGAGCGCGAGCCCGGTGCGTTCCCGGAGGATGCGGCACGCCCAGGCTCCGTCCAGGTCGCCGATCCTCACCTGCCTGTCCCAGTCCGCCGGGGCCAGGAACGACGACCGTACGCCGGAGCCGAAGCCGGCGAGTTTGAACGGTCGCGGGGCCGGGTCACCACCGGTCGCCGCCGAGCCGACGGCGTCCACGGCGATCACCCGGGTGCCCGTGTGCTGCTCGCGCAGGTATCGCGACACCCCGGCGAGCGTGCCGCCGGTGGAGACCGCGACGGCCGCCGCGTCCAGCCCGCCGCTCAGATCACCGACCAGCTCGGGCGCCGTCCAACGGTAGTGCACGTCGGGGTTGGCGGGGCTGTGGTACTGGTCGGTCCAGACCGCCGACGGGTCCGCCCGGAGGATGTCCTGCACCTTGCTCAACCGGGCCCGCACGGCGTTGCCACCACTGACGTCACCGATCTGTACGACGTCAGCGCCGTACGCGGCGATCCGGCGCACACTCTCCGGCGGCGCGGTGGCGTCCACGACGAGGGTGCACCGGTAGCCCCGCGCCGCGCACAGCCCGGCCAGGGCCACGCCGAGGTTGCCCGAGGACGACTCGACGACTCGCTGCCCGGGGCTGAGGCGCCCGGTCGTCTCCAGCGTGCTGAGCAGCCCGTGTGCGGTACGGGCCTTGATCGAGCCGAACTGGTTGCCAGCTTCGATCTTCAGCCAGATGCGGCGCACCCGGCCACGCACCGGAACCTCGATGGAAACCAGCGGGGTGCCACCGACCGAGTATTCTTCGTCGAAACTGACCGGAAAATGCGAGACGACCATTTCACCGCCGTTAAAGAATGCGCAGCCTGCAATGACTCCCCGCCATGTCGGAAGCGCCGACACTCGGCGGACAGAGGTCGCCCGAGAACGCAGATCGGCGCGGTAGATCCTGGTCAGGCCACGTGGAGTGGACAATTCGGAGTCCACGCCGAAGAAGCACATGGTCGCAACCTGTGACCATGCTTCGGTGGAGCCCCCGTTGGTCATTTCATGACGTGGGGGCGAGCCTAGCAAGACATAGTCGTCTGTCGCTAGCTTTCCGCGCGGCTCTGCCTTCGCGTCACGCGGACGCGAAGGCAGAGCCGGCCCAGGACCCGCAGGGCTATGCGTCCCGGCGGCGGAGCACGATCCAGGCGCCGACGATCGCGACGGCCACCCAGGCGGCCATGAGGCCCAGGCCGACCCACGGGCCGAGCGAGTCCGCCGCGGGCTTGCTCTGCGTGATCAGGATGCCCGCCCGGTCGGGCATGTACTTCGCCACCGGCTCGACCTGCTCGATCGAGGCGACGAACGGCGAGATCAGGAAGAACATCGGCATCAGCACGCCCATCGCCAGCACCGCGTTGCGGAGCATGAACGTCACCGCCATCGAGAACAGCGCCAGTAGCGCGAGGTAGAGCCCGGCGCCGACGATCGCTCTGGCGACGCCCGGATCGCCGAGGGACGCCGGGTTGGGCATCAGCGCCTGGGTGACGAAGAACGTCACCACGCTGGTGAGCATGCCCACGACGAGCATCACCGCGGTCGCCGTGGCCAGCTTGCAGGCCAGGAAGAGCCCGCGCTGCGGCACCGCGGCCAGCGAGGTGCGGATCATGCCGCTGGCGTACTCGCCGCTCACCACGATCACACCGAACGCGATCACCGCCAGCTGACCGAAGTTCACGCCGAAATACGCCAGCGCCGTAGCGTCGAAGTCCGGGCTCAGGCTCTCGCCCTCGCCGTAGAAGCTGCTGACCGCCGCGCTGATCCCGAGCACCACGACAAACGTGGCCGCCAGGGTCCAGGCGTGGCTGCGTACGGAGCGAACCTTCGTCCACTCCGACCTGAGAACCGCCTGCGCGGACATCCTCACCTTCCCTCGTCCCGGCTACTGCCGGTCAACTGCCGAGCCCGCTCGGCCAGCCGGCCGGCGGGGGGCGCGGCGGAGAACTCCACCGCGTTCGCGGTCATGCGCATGAACGCCTCCTCCAGCGACGGCCGCTGCGGGCTGAGCTCCAGCAGCGGGATGGCGTCGTTGGCGGCCAGCTGTCCCACCCGCGCGGTGTGCCGCTCGTCGGTCTCGATCAGGCCGTCGGGGTGCGCGACGACCTCCATGCCCTCTGCGCGCATCAACGACACAAGCCGGTCCTGCGCGGCAGATCGGATCCGCACCACGCCCCGGGCGTTGACCTTGATGAACTCCGCCATCGTGGTGTCGGCCAGCAGCTTGCCGCGACCGATGACGATGAGGTGGTCGGCGGTGATCGCCATCTCGCTCATCAGGTGGCTGGAGACGAAGACCGTGCGGCCCTCATGGGCCAGGCCCTTCATCAGGTTGCGGATCCAGAGGATGCCCTCGGGGTCCAGGCCGTTCACCGGCTCGTCGAACATCAGGATCGGCGGGTCGCCGAGCAGCGCCACCGCGATGCCCAGACGCTGCGACATGCCGAGTGAGAACCCACCGATACGCCGTCCGGCCACATCGGTCAGGCCCACGATGGCCAGCACCTCATCGACCCGACGCCGGGGGATGCGGTTGGTCTGCGCGATGGCGAGCAGGTGGTCGTAGGCTGTCCGGGCCTCCTGCGCGTCCTTCGCGTTGAGCAGCGCACCCACGTGCCGCAGCGGCTCGGCGAGGTCGACGTAGCGCTTGCCGTCGATGCGGATGTCGCCGTGACTGGGCCGGTCCAGCCCGAGGACCATCCGCATGGTGGTGGACTTCCCGGCACCGTTGGGCCCGAGGAAACCCGTCACCTGGCCCGGGGTGACGTCGAAGGTGAGCCGGTCGACGGCCAGGGTCTTGCCGTACCTCTTGCTCAGCTCACGTACCTCGATCATGTGCCTTGCCTCTCGTAGACATGCCCACCATGGTCGCGAAGCGGCCCGCCGCGCGGCTCCCCCCGGGGATGGAGATTGCTCCCGCCACGGGGTGGTTTTCGCAGGCCGGCGGCCCGGCCGGAGATGACATGATGGAGGCGTGCCCGCATTCGTGACACCGCTGTTCACGCCGATCACCTACGCCCGGTGGCTGCACATGCTGATCGCCGCCGTCTTCGCCGCCGCCTGCACGGCCGTCATCCCGGGGCTGGAGGGTTCGCCGCTGCGGACCGCCGCGTTGCTGCTGGTGGTGCCGGTCCCGGTGCTGCTGGTGGCCGGCCTGCTGCCGCGGGTGCGTGACGCGGAGCGGGCACAGGCGCGGCTGCTGCTGTTCGGTGGCGACGCGGCCGTGCTGCCCGGCGGCGAGCCGTCGTGGTCCGCGCGTGGACGCACCGTCGCGTGGCTGCTCCTGCGCCTCGAGGTGGGGGTGGCCGTCGCCTACTTCACCGCCGCGATGCTGGAGTCCACGGTGGTGCTGCTCTCCGCCCCGCTCGACGCCACCGACGTGGTGCTCTTCGGGGTCTCCCTGCCTGCCGGCCGGTCGCCGCTCTGGCTGGCGCTGGTGCCCCTGCTGGCGGTCGCGACGGTCTGGCCGGTGGCGCTCTCCGGCCGGCTGCTGGCAGCGGGTGCGCGGCGGCTGCTGGGCCCGTCGCCCACCGAGCGGGTGGCCGCCGCCGAGGCGCGGGCCGAGCGGCTGCTGGAGCAGAACCTGGTCGCGCGTGAGCTGCACGACGCGATCGGGCACGCGCTGGCCACCATCGTGCTCCAGGCGATGGCGGCGCGCGAGGTCCGCGAGCGTGACAGCGTTTTCGTCGGCGAGGCACTCGGCGCGATCGAGCGGACCGGCCGCGGCGCGATGGAGGACCTCGAGCGGGTGCTGACGCTGGTGCGCGGTGACCCGGCCGCCGCCGCTCCCGCTCCCACGCTGGCCGAGCTGGGCACGCTCGTGAACGGCGCCCGCACCACCGGTGCGCGGGTCGACGCCACCGTGAGCGGTCCGGTCGGCGTGCTGTCCACGGTGATCTCCCGCGAGGCGTACCGCATCGTGCAGGAGGGTCTCACCAACGCGCTGCGACACGGCGGCACGGCGCCGGTCTCGGTATGCGTGGAGATCGCTGCCGACCGGCTGGACCTGTGTGTCGACAGCCCCCTGGGCCACCCCGGCTCGCCGCCGGCGGCCCGCCGGGCGAGCGGCGCCGGGCCGCGCTCCGGTGGGCTGCGCGGCATCCGCGAACGGGTCGTGCTGCTCGGTGGCGAGGTGCTCGCCGCCGGGCCCGTCGGCCAGCGCTGGCGGGTGCACATCCGGCTGCCTCACGCGCCGCGGGACGAGATGGCGGCGACGACGCACTAGACTGTCATCCCGTGGGCATCGACGTCCTTCTTGTCGACGACGAGGAGCTGGTCCGCGCCGGGTTACGGGTCCTCATCGAGGCCAATGACGACCTGCGCGTGGTCGGCGAGGCCGCCGACGGCAACGAGGTCGTGGCGGCCGTCAGGGCGACGCGGCCGCATGTGGTGCTGCTCGACGTGCGCATGCCGGTGATGGACGGCATCCAGGCCACGGCCGAGGTGCGGCGAGCATTCGTCTCGCCGCCGCGCATTCTGATGCTCACCACGCTGGAGCAGGACGCGTATGTGCACGCCGCGCTACGGGCGGGGGCACACGGCCTGCTGCTCAAACGGGCGTCGGCGAGCGAGATCGCCCACGCGATCCGGCTGGCGGCCGGCGGCTCCTCGCGGGTGGTCCCCGCAACCTACCTCCCGCCGGCTGAGCAGTCCGATCCCGCGCCCGGCGGTGACCTGACGGCGGTCGCCGCGTTGACCGCCCGCGAGCGCGAGGTGCTGCGTCTCATGGCGCAGGGGTTGTCAAACACCGAGATCGCCGCAAGACTCGTGCTGGGTCGGCAGACCGTGAAGACACATGTCAGCAGTGTGCTGGCGAAGCTCCAGGTCCGGGATCGCACCCAGGCCGTGATCGCCGCCTACGAGGCCGGGCTGGCGCCCAGGCGCTGATCGCACCAGATGCGTCACGGACCCACACGATTCACGGAGAACGGTGTGGTGCCGCGCGGCGCCCGCCGTCGCCAACGCGGGGGAGTCCATGTCAGACAGTGCCGTACGATCACCCGGTAAGGCGTGGCTGCGCCGTTACCGTCCGGTTCCGTCGCCGCGACTGCGGCTGGTCTGCCTCCCCTACGCCGGTGGCAGCGCGGCGGCCTACCGCGAGTGGGCCGCGCTGCTGCCGCACGACGTCGAGCTGCTCGCCGTCCAGTATCCCGGCCGTCAGGACCGGCTCGCCGAGCCGTGCGTCGACGACCTGTCGCGCATGGCGGACCTGGTCACCGGCGCGCTGCAGGGTGAGTTCGGTTGTGATGTGGCCGTGTTCGGGCACAGCATGGGCGCGGCGATCGCCTTCGAAGTCGCGCTCCGCCTGGAGATCCTGCACGGCGTGCAGGTGGCGCACGTGTTCGTGTCGGCGAACGCCGCGCCGAACCGGAGGCCCACCCGGCAACTGCACCGCGCGCCCGACGACGAGCTCGTCGCGGAGATGAACCGGCTCGGCGCGGCGGACATGTGGCTGCTCGCCGACGAGGACATCCGCCAGCTGGTGCTTCCGGCGTTCCGCAGCGACCTGCGGTTGATCGAGACGTACCGGCACCGTCCGGGTGCGCTGCTGAGCGCGCCGATGACCGTCTACGCCGGTGCCGCCGACGCCGATGTCGAGGTGGACGAGGTTGCCGCCTGGCGTGAGTTCACCGCCGGTCCGAGCGAGCTGCGGGTCTTTCCCGGTGGGCATTTTTTCCTGCACGAGGAAACCGAGGATCTGGTGCGTGACGTCGTGGCACGGCTGCGCTCGTCACGCGCGGTGTAGGGCGATGTAAGCCATATTCGTTGCGCCAGAAGGGTTCCGGTCGGTACGGACAGCCGTTATAGTTCGACGCAGGCAATCGAGAGACTCAGATGCATCGATAAGCTCCAAGGCCCGGTGTTGTGGTGCCGCATGAAGCGGGCAGCCGAGATTCGCCCGGGCCATACCAATAGCAGGTCTTACGGGGGAGTGGTTCCTGCATGGTCATGTCGGAAGAGGCGTTGACGTGTGTCCGCCGCTATTACGAATTAGTCGACAAGCGCGACGTTGCGGGTATGGTCGCACTGTTTACGCCCGACGCGGTCTATGACCGGCCTGGATACGACACGTTCAAGGGCCGTGCGGCGCTCGACGAGTTCTACCGCGCGGATCGGGTGATCGCCGACGGACGGCACACCCTGCGCGCGACGGTCTGCGACGGCACCACCATTGCAGTTCAGGGTGACTTCGAAGGCGTGCTCAAGTCGGGGGAACACGTGCGGCTGAGGTTCGCCGACTTCTTCGAAGTCGCGCCGGACGGCTTGTTCAGCCGGCGCGACACGTACTTCTTCGCCCCCATGGTGTGATGCGCATGTCCCGTCGCGCGGATCAGTTGGACCCTGCCGGCACTGAAGCAGACACCGAGACGACGACCGACTGGAGCCGTTTCGGCGTCGCGACGTCGGAGCTGCTGAGCCCATCTGCGAGAGCCGCCCGGCTGCGGGATTCCCCGTTCGGGCAGGCGTTCACCGAGCACATGGTGACAATCCGCTGGACCGCCGACCGCGGCTGGCACCACGCGTCCCTGCGCCCGTACGGCAGCCTGCCGCTGGACCCGGCAATGGTCGGGCTGCACTACGGCCAGGTCGTCTTCGAAGGACTCAAGGCATATCAGTCACCCGGCGGCCAGACATCGGTGTTCCGGATGGCCGACCACGCCCGTCGCCTGCGGCGCTCGGCGCGCCGGTTCAGCATGCCCGAGCTGCCGGAGTCGCTGTTCGCCGAGTCCATCGAGGAGCTGGTGCGGATAGACCGGGCCTGGGTGCCTGCCGCCGAGGGCCAGAGTCTCTACCTGCGCCCCATCCTGTACGCGGAAGACCCGCACCTCGGGTTGCGGCCGGCCGCCACCTACCGCTACCTGCTGATGGCCTTCGTGACGGAGAACTTCTTCGGCGCCGCGGAGGACGGTGTGTCCGTGTGGGTCACCGACACCTACACCCGGGCCGTCCTCGGCGGCACCGGTGAGGCGAAGTGTGCCGGCAACTACGCCTCCGGTTACCTCGCCCAGCAGGAGGCCGCCGACCACGAGTGCCAGCAGGTCCTGTATCTGGACGCGAACGAGCGGCGCTGGGTCGAGGAGATGGGCGGCATGAACGTCTTCGTCGTCCGTGGCAGCGGTGCCGCCGCCGAAATCGTCACGCCGTCGCTCACCGGCACGATCCTGCCGGGCGTCACCCGCGACTCGCTCCTCACCCTCGCCCGCGACGCCGGGCTGCGCGCCACCGAGAGGCCCCTGGCCCTGGAGGAATGGCGTGACGGCGCCGCGCGCGGCGAGATCACGGAGGCCTTTGCCTGCGGCACCGCCGCGGGTGTGACGCGCATCCGTCGCATCGTCACCGCTGACGGCGCGTGGAACGCCGGGGCCGCCGCAGGCGCCCCGATCACCGAGCGGTTGCGTGTCGCCCTGACGGCCGCGCAGCGAGGCGACGGCCCGGACCCCCGAGGCTGGCGGCACCCCGTGCGCTGACGGTCGATCCGCCGCGCGACGCACCGCGACCTGACAGCCTGCTCCGCTGCACGCGATCCGACGCGTGCTGCCCGACCCTGACCGACGTACCTATGGGAGGAAACCGTGACGAACCCGTTCGACGACCCCGACGGCCGTTTCTACGTGCTGGTCAACGACGAGGGCCAGCACTCGCTGTGGCCCCACTTCGCCGAGGTGCCCGCGGGGTGGACGGTCGCACACGGCGAAGACAGCCGTGACGCCTGCCTCGCCTACGTCGAGGAGAACTGGACCGATCTGCGGCCGAAGAGCCTCATCGAGCAGATGGGCGGCTGACCGACCGAACCGCGCCCGTTGGCGCGGCGAGAGATCACGAGGGGTACGACATGACGGTAACGTGGTCGGCGGTCGACGGGGCGCGGATCCTGGATCTCACGAGACTGCTTCCGGGCGCCTTCGCCACCATGCTGCTCGCGGATCTGGGTGCCGACGTCATCAAGGTGGAGTCGCCCGACGGCGGCGACCCGAGCCGGCGGGTCGACGCCGAAGGATTCGCCGCCATCAACCGCAACAAGCGGTCGCTCGCGCTCGATCTGCGCACCGCCGACGGTGTGGCCGCGTTCCTCCGGCTCGTGGCGACGGCCGACGCGGTGGTGGAGAGCTTTCGGCCGGGCGTACTCGACCGGATGGGCCTGGGCTACGAGCGCCTACGCACCGTCAATCCCGGCATCGTGCTCTGTTCGCTGTCCGGCTTCGGACAGGACGGCCCGTACGCGCACCGGCCCGGCCACGACCTCAACTTCCTGGCCCTGGCCGGCTTCTTCGCCCTGCCGCACCGGGCAGGTGAGCGGGTGGACCGGGTCGGCAGCCGGGTCGCCGACCTGGCCGCCGCGATGTACGCCGCGCTGGCCCTCGCCGTCGCCCTGCCCGGTGCCCGAGCCACCCGCCGCGGCCAGCACATCGACGTCGCCGCGCACGAGGCCGCGTCGGCCTGGACGGCGCCCATGCTGCTGCCGTTGCGGCACCTCGCGACACCGGCCGACAGCCCGCTGGTGATGGGCGACTACGACCTGTTCGAGACCGCCGACGGGAAGCGGCTGTCGCTGGTGCTGTTCGAGGACCGGTTCTGGCTCACCTTTCGCACGGCACTGACACGCGAGTTTCCCGAACTCGGGACGGACGCCTACGACACTCGCCGCGAGCGCACCCGGCACAAGGTCGACGTGCACGCGTTGCTCACCAGGGTCGTGGCGGCCCGGACGCTGGGCTGGTGGAACGACCGGCTGTCGGCAGTAGACGTGCCGTGGGCGCCGGTGCTCGACGACGCTGCGGCGTTCCAGGCCGACCCGCACGTGCAGGCGCGCGGGCTCGTCGGCGACACCTCCGACCCCGGCGGCACGACAGTGCCGCAGGTGCGGTTCCCCGTGCGGTTCGGCGCCGGTCTGGACACGTTCCGCCGCCGCGCCCCCGAACTCGGCGAGCACACCGACGACGTGCTCGCCGAGGTCCAGGCCCCGGACGCCGGCGGAACCGCCGCGACATGACCAACCCGGGCATCCACTCCCTGCTTCAGGAACGCCCGGCCGCCCGCACGCGCGTGCGGCCGGGCACCCTGCGCCGTGTCGTGCGCTACGCCGGCCCCTACCGGCGGCACCTGCTGATCCTGCTGCTGCTGGTTTCGCTGGACGCGATCGCCGTCGTGCTGGATCCGTTGCTGCTCAAGCTCATCATCGACCGCGGCATCCTGCCCCGCGACGTGGGCGTGGTGCTCGGGCTCGCCGCGCTGGTCGCGGTCACCGCACTGGTCAACGGCGTCGTCAATCTCGCCCAGCACTGGTTCTCCGCGCGTATCGGCCAGGGCGTCGTGTGCGACCTGCGGATCCAGGTCTTCGAGCACCTGCAGCGCATGTCGGTCGCCTTCTACACGCACAACCACACCGGCACCCTGCTCAGTCGGCTCGGCGCCGACGTGAACGGCGCGCAGCGCGCGCTCACCACCACCCTGTCGTCCGTCGTCTCCAGCGTCATCAGCATGGCGGCGGTGCTCGTCACGATGGCCTACCTCTCCTGGCAGCTGACCCTCGTCATCGCGATCCTGCTGCCGACGTTCATCTACCTGCCGGCCCGCATCGTCGGCCGCCGCATGCAACATGTGACCCGGCGGCAGATGGAGGCCGACGCGGCACTCGGCGGCTTCATGGCGGAGCGGTTCAACGTGGCCGGCGCCGTGCTGTCCAAGCTGTACGGCCGGCGAGCCGACGACGCGGGCCGGTTCGCCGCCAACGCCAGGGACCTACGTGACGCCGGCGTCGTCGTCTTCATGTACGGCCGGGTCTTCGCCATCACGCTGACCGTGCTCGCCGCCGTCACCACCGCGCTGGTGTACGGCTTGGGCGGCTACCAGGTGATCGACGGCGCGATCCAGCTGGGCGCGCTCGTGGCGCTCGCCGCGTTGCTCACCCGCCTCTACCGCCCGCTGGTCGGGCTCTCCAACGTGCACGTCGACGTGATGACGGCACTGGTCAGCTTCGACCGGGTCTTCGAGGTGCTCGACCTCGCGCCGCACGTCGCCGAGCGGCCGGACGCCGTGACCCTGACCGACGCCGCCGGACGGGTCGAGTTCCGCGGCGTCTCCTTCGCCTACCCGGACGGCGCCGAGGGTAACCTGTCCGCGGCGACGGCGAGCGGCCCGGCCGAGGCGCCCAACCCGGTCGTGGTCCGTGACGTGTCCTTCCGAGCCGAGCCCGGCCAGATGATCGCCCTGGTCGGGCCGTCCGGCGCCGGGAAGAGCAGCCTGCTGAACCTGTTGCCCCGGCTGTACGACGTGAAGTCCGGCAGCGTCAGCGTCGACGGCCACGACGTCCGCGACCTGACGCTCGCCTCGCTCAGCGCGGCCATCGGCGTGGTCACCCAGGACTCCCACCTGTTCCACGACACCATCCGCGCCAACCTGGAGTACGCCCGTCCGGGCGTGACGGACGCCGAAATGCACGCCGCGCTGGAGGCGGCCCAGTTGACCGATCTGATGCGGCGCCTGCCCGACGGGCTCGACACCGTCGTCGGTGACCGCGGATACCGGCTCTCCGGCGGCGAGAAGCAGCGGCTCGCCCTGGCCCGGCTGCTCGTCAAGGCACCGCCCATCGTCATCCTCGACGAGGCGACCGCACACCTGGACTCCGAGTCCGAGGTGGCCGTCCAGCGCGCGCTGCAGCACGTCATGGCCGTACGCACCTGCCTCGTCATCGCGCACCGGCTGTCCACCGTGCGCAGCGCCGACCAGATCCTCGTTCTCGAACGCGGCCGGGTCGTCGAACGCGGCCGCCACGACGAGTTGCTGCGCCACGGCGGGCTCTACGCCCAACTCTGCGCCGTCCAGTTCGACGATGCGGCGCATCCGGCCGACACCACGGGGAGAGACGTTGTCGAGCACACCAAGCGTTGACCTGCTCGTACCGCCCCCGGGTGGTGCACCGATCGCCATCGTCGGCCTGGCCTGCCGGCTGCCGGGCGCACCCGACCCGGCCGCGTTCTGGGCCCTGCTGCGCGACGGCCGGCACGCCGTCACCGAGGTGCCTCCGGCGCGCTGGCGGCCCGCCGGCCCGGACGACCCGACCCGCTGGGGCTGCTTCCTGCCCGACGTCGACGGCTTCGACGCCGGATTCTTCGGGATCTCGCCGCGCGAGGCACGCATGATGGACCCTCAGCAGCGCCTCCTGCTCGAATTGGCCTGGGAGGGCATCGAGGACACCGGCGTGCCCGCCGACCAACTGACCGGCCGCCCGGTCGGAGTCTTCATCGGTGCGATGGCCGACGACTACGCCAAGCTGGTGTACGGTCACGGAGCGGGTGGCGACGCGCCGCACGTCCTGACCGGCCTGCACCGCAGCGTCCTGGCCAACCGCATCTCCTACCGGCTCGGCTTCTCCGGCCCCAGCCTGACCGTCGATGCCGGGCAGTCCTCGTCCCTGCTCGCCGTGCACGTCGCGGCCGAGAGCCTGCGCTCGGGCGAGTGTGAGATCGCCCTGGCGGGTGGGGTCAACCTGAACCTCCTCGCCGACACCGCCCGATACACCGCCGACTTCGGCGCGCTCTCACCCGACGGGCGGTGCTACACCTTCGACGAGCGGGCCAACGGCTATGTCCGCGGCGAGGGCGCCGCACTGGTGGTTCTCAAACCGCTTGACCAGGCCGTGGCCGACGGCGACCGCGTCTACTGCGTCATCCGTGGCGGCGCGACCAACCACGACGGCGGCGGCGACCGGCTCACCGCACCGAGCCAGGCCGGCCAGGAGCAGGTGCTACGCCGTGCCTACGAGCGCGCTGGGGTCCCGCCGGCACAGGTCGGCTATGTCGAACTGCACGGCACCGGCACCCCCGTCGGCGACCCGGTCGAGGCGGCCGCGCTGGGCGCCGTCCTGGGCCGGGCCCGCCCGGCAGGTGATCCGCTGGTCGTGGGCTCGGTGAAGACCAACATCGGCCACCTCGAGGGCGCCGCCGGCATCGCCGGTCTGCTGAAGGTGGTGCTGGCGCTGCGGCACCGGGAACTGCCGGCCAGCCTCAACTTTCGTTCCGCCGGCCCCGCGATCCCGCTCGGCGAACTGGGGCTGCGGGTCGGCACGGAACTGGGTCCCTGGCCCGGTGCCGGTGGGCCACTGCTCGCCGGGGTCAGCGCGTTCGGCATGGGCGGCACCAACTGTCATCTGGTCCTCGCCGAGGCGCCCCGGGGCACCGCGGGAACCGGCGCTGCCCCGGTGACCGGTGTCGGCCCGGCGACCGGTGTCGGCCCGGTGCCCGTGCTGATCTCGGGCCGGTCCGCTGCGGCGGTGCGAGCCCAGGCGCGCCGGCTGGCCGACTGGTGGGAGGGGCCGGGCCGGGCCACCCCGGTGCCGGCGGTGGCGCGGGCCCTGGCGGCCTCCCGGACCGGCCTGGAGCACCGGGCGGTGGTGGTCGGCGCCGACCGCGAGTCGATCGTCGCGGATCTGCGCTCGGTGGCCGTCGAGGCTTCCGGGACCCTGCCGGGCGGGGTCGTGCTCGTCTTCCCCGGCCAGGGCTGGCAGTGGGCTGGCATGGCCCGCGAGCTGATCGGGGCGTCGCCGGTCTTCGCCGACCGGCTTGCCGCCTGCGACCGCGCGCTGTCTGGCCTCGTCGACTGGTCCGTCATCGACGTCCTCGGGAGCGAGGACGACTCCTGGCTGTCGCGGGTGGACGTGCTGCAACCGCTGCTGTGGTCGGTCATGGTCTCCCTCGGGGCGGTGTGGCAGTCCTCGGGTGTCCCCGTGACGGGCGTGGTCGGCCACTCCCAGGGCGAGGTCGCCGCGGCCTGCGTCGCCGGTGGGCTGTCGCTGGAGGACGGCGCCCGGATCGTCGTGGTCCGCTCGCGCCTGATCCGCGAGTTGGCCGGCACGGGCGGGATGCTGTCGGTCGGTCTAAGCCGGGCCGACGTCGAACCGGAACTTCCCGACGGCGTGGAGGCAGCGGTCGTCAACAGCGGGTCCTCCACCGTGGTCGCCGGTCCGGTCCCGGTGCTGGAGGCGCTCGCTGCCCGGTGGACCGAGCGTGGGGTACGAGCGCGGCTGATTCCGGTCGACTACGCCTCCCACTCCGCCGCCGTGGACAGCGTCGCCGACCGGTTGGTCGCGGAGCTGGACGGGCTGACGCCCCGATCGTCGCCGGTGCCGCTGGTGTCCACCGCGACCGGCGAGGTGCTCGACACCGCCGGCATGGATGGCCGCTACTGGCTGCGCAACCTCCGCCACACCGTGCGGTTCGACCTCGCCATGCAGACCCTCGTCGGTCTGGGCGCCCGGGTCTTCGTCGAGGTCAGCGCCCATCCGGTGCTCGAACTCGCCATGTCCGAGTGCGTCGAGGCCGCGGGTGTTCCGGGCGTCGTCGTCGCCTCGCAACGCCGCGACCGCCCGCAGTACGAGACTCTGCTCCATGCGCTCGGCCAGGTCTGGGCCGTCGGCGCGCCGGTGGACTGGACAACCGTTCTCGGATCCGATCGCACCCACGTCGACCTGCCCACGTACGCCTTCCAGCGCGCTCGGCACTGGTTCACCGCAGAACCCGCCAACGACGGGACGGCCGACGGCGGCGCCGAGATCACCGTGCAGACGAGTGACCTGGGTGAACTGACCCGCGCCGTCGCCGCCCGCGTTCTCGGCCACGAACGACCCGACGACATCGACGTGGACCGGCCGTTCAAGGACCTCGGGTTCGACTCCAGCCTTTCCCTCGAACTCTGCAGACGCCTCGGCGCGGCCGTCGGAGCCACCCTGCCCGTATCGGTGGTCTTCAACCACCCCACCGTCACGGCGCTCGTCGCCCACCTCACCGACCGGATCGGCGGAGCACCCGCGGTCGCCTCCGGTACGACGGTCCTGCCGTCCGACGAGCCGTTGGCGATCGTGGGAATGGCGTGTCGTTTTCCGGGTGGGGTGGACTCGCCTGAGGATTTGTGGCGGGTCGTTGTCGAGGGCCGCGATGTCGTCGGGGATTTCCCGGTCGACCGTGGCTGGACGGTCGACGGCTCCTTCGCCCGGGTCGGTGGGTTCATTGACTCCGCCGCGGACTTCGATCCGGAGTTGTTCGGCATTTCGCCGCGCGAAGCCCTCGCAATGGATCCGCAGCAGCGGATTTTGCTGGAGGTTTCCTGGGAGGCCCTCGAACGGGCTGGTATCGCCCCTGACTCTCTGCGGGGTTCGCCGGCGGGTGTGTTCGTCGGTCTGATGAGTCAGGAGTACGGGCCCCGGCTGGGAGAGGCCGATGCCCAGGTGGAGGGCTATGGGCTGACCGGTGGCTCGATAAGTGTTGCCTCTGGTCGTATCGCTTATGTGTTAAGTCTTGAGGGGCCGGCGGTGTCGGTGGATACGGCCTGTTCGTCGTCTCTGGTGGCGCTTCATCTGGCGGGTCAGGCTCTTCGGGTGGGGGAGTGTGACCTGGCGTTGGTGGGTGGGGCGACGGTGATGTCCACGCCGGGTTTGTTTGTGGAGTTCGATCGGCAGGGTGGTTTGGCGGGGGACGGCCGGTGTAAGGCGTTCTCGGCTGCCGCTGACGGCACGGGTTGGTCCGAGGGCGTCGGTGTTCTGGTGGTGCAGCGGTTGGCTGACGCCATCCGGGATGGTCGGCGGGTGTTGGGTGTGGTGCGCGGTTCGGCGGTCAACCAGGACGGTGCGTCGAATGGTTTGACCGCTCCTAATGGTGTTTCACAGCAGCGGGTCATTCGGCAGGCGTTGGCTGCCGCACGCGTGGATGCGGCGGATGTTGATGTGGTGGAGGCGCACGGCACCGGTACTCGGTTGGGTGATCCGATCGAGGCGCAGGCGCTTGTGGCCACCTATGGGGCGGCCCGTAATGGTCGGGGTCCTGTGTGGCTTGGTTCGTTGAAGTCGAATGTGGGTCACACGCAGGCCGCTGCCGGGGTGGCTGGTGTGATGAAGATGGTGTTGGCGTTGCGGGCGGGGGCGTTGCCGAGGACGTTGCATGTGGACGAGCCGTCGCCGTTGGTGGATTGGGACGGCGGTGTGCGGCTGTTGTCCGAGCCGGTGCAGCTGGTTCGTGACGGGCGGCCGTGGCGTGCCGCTGTTTCCTCCTTCGGTATCAGCGGCACCAACGCCCACGTCATCGTCGAGGCCCCGCCGCTGGCGCCGGAGCTTCCCGCCGAGTCCCCGGTCGATGGGTCTGTTGTGACGCCTGTGGTGGTGTCGGCGCGTGGCGCTGCTGCGCTGCGGGAGCAGGCCGGTCGGCTGGCGGACTGGCTGGAGCACGAGGGCCGGGACGTGCCGTTGCCGGACGTGGCCCGGACGTTGGCGTTGTCGCGGGCGGCCCTGGAGCACCGCGTGGCCGTCGTCGGCGACGACCACGAGTCCGTCGCGGCGTCGTTGCGTGCCGCCACGGCGCTCACGCCGGTCCCCTCGGGGGCGACCGGCGTGGTGCTGGTGTTCCCCGGTCAGGGCTGGCAGTGGGCGGGCATGGCCCGAGAACTGCTCACCAGCTCGACGGTGTTCGCCGATCGTCTGGCCGAGTGTGACCTGGCCCTGTCCGACCACGTCGACTGGTCCGTCACCGACATCCTCCAAGGCGAGGACGAGATGTGGCTGTCCCGGGTTGATGTGGTACAGCCGGTGCTCTGGGCGGTGATGGTGTCCCTGGGCGCAGTCTGGTTGTCCTGGGGCGTCCCGGTGACCGGGGTGATCGGTCACTCCCAGGGCGAGGTCGCGGCGGCATGTGTGGCCGGCGGCCTGTCACTGGCCGACGGCGCCTGGGTGGTGGTGGTCCGGTCCCGGCTGGTGCGGGAGTTGGCCGGCACCGGTGGAATGCTGTCGGTGGGGCTCGGCCGCACCGAGATCGAACCGCAACTGCCCGAGGGCGTTGAGATCGCGGTCGTCAACAGCGCTGCGTCGACCGTGGTCGCCGGACCCGTGGCCGTCCTGGAGACGCTCGCCGCGCAACTGGCGGAGCGCGGGGTGCGCGCCCGGATGGTCCCCGTCGACTACGCCTCCCACTCCGCCGCCGTCGATGCGCTCGCCGACCGGCTGATGAAGCAACTCGATGCCCTGACACCGCGTTCCTCGCAGATCCCGGTCATCTCGACGGTGACCGGCGACGTCTTCGACACCACCGGCATGGACGCCGACTACTGGCTGCGCAACCTCCGCCAGACGGTGCGGTTCGACACCGCCATGCAGACCCTCACCAGCCGCGGCGCCCGCGTCTTCGTCGAGGTCAGCGCTCACCCCGTGCTGGAACTGGCCATGTCCGAATGCGCCCCCGACAGCGTGGTCATCTCCTCCCAGCGCCGCGACCGCCCGCAGTGGAACCACCTGCTGACCGCCCTCGGCCAAGCCTGGGCCGCCGGTGTCCGGGTCGACTGGGCCACCGTCCACAGCCCCGGCGCCATCCGTACCGACCTGCCCACCTACGCCTTTCAGCACCAGCGCTTCTGGCTGACCCCCACCACCGCGGCCGGCCAGCACAACCCTGACCACCCCGTCCTTGCCGCCAGCACCCACACCACCGCGGACGAACCCACCATCCTCACCGGGCGCCTCGACCCGCGCACCCTCCCCTGGCTGGCCGACCACGCCGTCAGGGACACCACCATGCTCCCCGGCACCGCTTTCATCGAATGGCTCGTCCACACCGGCGACCACCTCGGCCACAACCGCATTGCCGATGTCATCATCCACACGCCCCTCACCGTCCACGGGCACATCGCCCACGACATCCACATCGTCTGTGTGCCGGTTGACGGCTCCGCGCACACCGCCCGCGTCTACGCTCGGCGTCACGGCTTCGACAACTGGACCCTGCACGCCGAAGGCCGTCTCGACACGACCGACGAGCCCGCGGACAACGTCGTGGGCCCCTGGCCACCCGAGGGTGCTCAGCCCGCACCCATCGACACGTTCTACACCGACGTGGCGGCCGCCGGCTATCAGTACGGGCCGGCGTTCCAGGGCATGCGGCAACTGTGGCGGCGCGGCGACACGCTCCACGCCGAGGTCGCCCTTCCCGCCGAGGAACCGGCCACCGGCGTGGCCATCCACCCGGCGCTGCTGGACGCCGCGCTGCACCCGCTACTGACAGCCGACGAACTTCGACTGCCGTTCGCCTGGACCGGCATCCGGGTTCATGCCACCGGCGCTCGCCGCGCGCGCGTCGCCGTGACCCCGACCGGCCCGGACAGCGCCCGGATCAGACTCACCGACGACGACGGCCGTCCCATCGTCGACATCGACGAACTCCGCCTCCGCGCGCTGCCCGCAGTCCCCATGGCCGCGTCCTTGGCAACCGTTTCCTGGGTACCGCCGGAGAGTGCCCCGGCAACAGACACCACAGGGTCGACCCCGCCCGTGGTCGTGTACTCGCCGCCGGCCGGGAACGCCGTGGCCGACACCCTTGCTGAGTTGCAGCGGTTCCTCGGCTCGACCGAGCAGACCGGCGGGCGGCTGCTCGTCCTCACCCGCGACGCCCTCGTCGCACCCGCGGAGGGCCAGGTCGACCCGGCCGGCGTCTTCGGCGCGGCGGTCTGGGGCCTGGTGCGTTCGGCGCAGTCGGAGCACCCGGGCCGGTTCCTGCTGCGCGACGTACCCACGGACGTCGAGCCTGACCTCGACGCTCTGCTCACCACGGCGGAAGAGCAGGCGGTGCTACGTGCCGAGGGCGTTCTGGTGCCTCGTCTCCAACCCGCGCGCCCGGTGGCGGCGGAGGCGCCCACCCTCGGTGACGGGTGGGTGCTGGTCACGGGCGGTACCAGCGGTGTCGGCGCCCTGGTGGCCGAACACCTCGTGTGCCGGCACGCGGTGACGCGGCTTCTGCTGTTGAGCCGTTCCGGTCCGAACGCCGACGGTGTGGCCGCGCTCGTGGACCGGCTCGAGGCCCTTGGCGCGACGGTGCGGGTGGTGGCCTGCGACGTGAGCGATCGGGCGCAGCTGCAGCGCGTTCTCGACGACGTCGACAGGCTCGTGGGGGTCGTCCACGCCGCCGGAGTGCTGGACGACGGCGTGCTGGAAGGGCTGTCGACTGATCGCGTCGCCGACGTCCTCAACGGCAAGCTGGGCGGCGCCCTGCTGCTGCACGAGCTCACCCTGGACCGGGACCTGGCGATGTTCGTCGTCTTCTCCTCCGTCGCCGGAGTGCTCGGCAACGCCGGTCAGGCCAGTTACGCGGCGGCCAACGCCGGCCTGGACGGGCTCGCCCTGCTGCGCGCGGGTATGGGTCTGCCGGTCACGTCGATCGCGTGGGGGCTGTGGGAGACCCAGACCGGCATGACCCGTGGCATGCGGGACCGCGACCGCAGCCGCCTCAAGCGGTCCGCGGTCGAAGCCATGCCGACCGGCGAGGCGCTCACCCTCTTCGACGCTGCCATCAGCGGCGTCGAACCCGTCGTCGTCGCGGCGACCCTGAACCTCAGCCGGGTGGCCGACCCGGCACCGCCCATGCTCCGGCGACTCACCCACAGAAGCGGCCCAACCCGGCGCCGTGCCATCGCGCCTACGGATGCCGGTGTGGCGGAGCAGGAGTTGGCCACGCTCAGGCCGGCCCAGCGCCAGCGCTGGTTGCGTGACCTGGTGCGTGCCCACGTTGCCGGCGTCCTCGGCCACGGCAGCCCCGAGGCGGTCGACCTGGACCGGCCGTTCAAGGAGGTCGGCTTCGACTCGCTGACTGCCGTCGACCTGCGCAACCGGCTTGCCGCCGCGGTGGGGAAGACCCTGCCCGCCACCGTCGTCTTCGATCATCCCACCCCGGCAGCGCTCGCTGATCACCTCGACATCCGCCTCGGCGGCGGCAACGGCAACAGGTCCGCCGACAACGCGCATCCGGTCGTGGAGAGCCTCGAGCGGCTCACCGAAGTCCTCGACAACGCCGACGCCGCCGACCTGATCGAGCACCGCGTGACGCATCGTCTGCGGACGCTGCTGTCGCGGCTCGACGGAGGCACCGACGGCGACCCCGACGACCTCGACGCCGACCTGCTGGAGGCCTCCGACGACGAGCTCTACGAGTTCCTCCAGCACGAACTCGGCATCACGCACGACCCATTCACCGACGGTTCAGGAAGGTGAACGCGATGAACAACGAGGACAAGCTTCGCGAGTACCTCAAGCTCGTCACCGCCGACCTGCGCAAGGCCCGTCGCCGTGTCCAGGAACTGGAGGCCATCGAGCCGTTGGCGATCGTGGGCATGGCGTGTCGTTTTCCGGGTGGGGTGGATTCGCCTGAGGATTTGTGGCGGGTCGTCGTCGAGGGCCGTGATGTGGTCGGGGACTTTCCGGTCGATCGCGGGTGGGAAATGGAGGGCTCATTCGCCCGGCTGGGTGGCTTTCTCGACGGCGCCGCGGATTTCGACGCGGAGTTGTTCGGTATTTCGCCGCGTGAGGCCCTGGCGATGGATCCGCAGCAGCGGATTTTGTTGGAGGTTTCCTGGGAGGCCCTGGAACGGGCTGGTATCGCCCCTGACTCTCTGCGGGGTTCGCCGTCGGGTGTGTTCGTCGGTGTGATGAGTCAGGAATATGGTCCTCGGTTGGGTGAGGCCGGTGCTCAGGTGGAGGGTTATGGGTTGACCGGTGGTGCGGCCAGTGTTGCCTCGGGTCGTATCGCTTATGTGTTGGG